>NZ_RAWE01000197.1 GCF_003611695.1 Corallococcus carmarthensis
CCGGGGGAATCCCCTGGAAATGCCAGGGGTTACTGAACACGTGTCCAGACCTCCGAACGGAGTGGGACCTGGCGACCCGTCACGTGAACCGGGCATGTCAGACCCCTCCCGTAGAAATGATCGCGTGAGCCACTCGACCCCGCCATCGTCTCCGTCGCGAGTCCTGGAGCAGCGCAACCTCCTGGGAGGCCTGGACCTCCTGCCCGTGATGGGCCGGGGCAGCCGCAAGCGCGCGCGTCAGTTCCACGTGCCCACGGAGCGGAAGCTGGGGTTCGCCGCCGCGCTGGCGCTGGTGGTGGAGCACGGGCGGGAGAAGGCCAAGGAGACGGGCACCACGTCCATGACGCGCTGCCCGCGCTGCGGCCACGTGGGGCCCACGGAGCAGGACTTCGGCTTCCGCATCATGAGCCAGGGCCAGCGCCGTCCGCAGTCCTGGTGCCGGGGCTGCCGCGGTCAGCACCTGGAGCCGGTGAACGCCTCCGCGCCCCGCCCCGAGGACGGCTGGCTGTTCCCGCCGGAGACCACGGGCAAGCAGACGGCGAAGCCTGCGGGCAAGTCCGGCAAGCCCAAGGCGAAGAAGCGCGCTCGCCGCGACAACGAAGACCTCACCTGAGTCGAGCGTGCCGCGCCTGGCGTGATTCCCCACTCGGGAGAGCGCCGCCCGCGTGCCCCCTGCCATCCCGCGCCACCGGGCGCCCGCGTCCCGCATGCTCCCGGAGCGGCCCTTGTCCCGCCCGTCGCCAGGGATGGCAACACTCCGCCGGGGTCCCTACCTCTTCTCAAAGGAGGACCTCCATGTCCGTGCGGACCCGATTGGCAGGTATCAAGAACAAGCGACGCGTGAGTGCCCATGCGGCCCAGCCGAGCGTGCAGGCCAGCAAGGGGCGCAAGACCCTGGCCCATGACGATGAGGCGGCGCTGTTGCGGCAGAAGGAGCTGAAGCGCGTGACGCTGGGCCCCGCCGCTGGCGACCACGGCCCCAAGCGCAACAACCGGGGGACGGGGCTGCGGGGGCGCAAGAAGGCCCCCAGCCAGATCCACATCAAGCGCGCGGGCGGCCCGCACGAGCGCTCCCGGCTGCACGGAGGCTGAAGCGCCGCGAAGGCCGCTGGAACGACGACGCCCCGCGTGGGAGACGGAGTGCCCCTCGTGTTCGAGGGGACCGCCTTCCACCGCGGGGCGCGGTGCGTCTGGCTTCTTCTCAGCGCCGGTCAGTAGCCGACGTAGCCGCTGCCGCTGTTGAGGCCCTTGATGCCGGGGACGTTGGACACGGAGCCGTAGCGCTCGATGGAGTAGCGGACGCCCGCGATGATGTTGTCCACCGGGTTGCGGATGTTGTCGTGGCCGGGGAGCTTGTACGCGTCGAACGTCGGCTGGATGGTCTGCATCAGGCCGATGGACGGGGTGCCCTTCTGGGCGTTGGAGTCCCAGTTGTTGATGGCGTTCGGGTTCCCGCTGGACTCGTGCTGGATGATCTTCGCGATGTCCTGGGGGTTCATCTTGTCCGTCGGGACGCCGTTGGCCTTGAGGATGTCCATGGCCTGCTTGATCCAGTCACCCACCTGGCCCGGGGGCACGTCGCCCACGGCCTGCGAGCCCTGGGTCTGCTGCGCTCCGCCCGTCAGGTCCGGCCCCTTGGAGACACCCTGCGCCTGGAAGTCATCCTTGCTGCCCGGGATGTTGAGGGTCGCATCCGCGTAGATGAGGTCCTTGTTGGTGATGTTCGGGTTCGCCTTCACCAGCGAATCCACGTCCGTGTTGAAGCGCTTGGCCAGCGCGCTCAGCGTGTCACCAGACTTGATCTTGTAGTCCATGGGGGGAGGGACCTTTGCGATTGCCGAAAACGTCGATGCCTGATTCTCGAAAATGGGTTCGCGGAGTTTCGCCTACATTTGCGGTTCTGTAGGCGCTTTCACGCGGAGTCATGCCCGGAACCGACTTCCTGGAATCCTGCGGTGGGGCTGTCGCCACAACAGCCCCAGCAGGACGGCGAGTGTAGCGCCCAGGTCTCCGGGACTCGCGGCGCACCCGCATTTGACGTCGGGCCGGTCCATCTCCGGTGTCGTCGGGTCAACGGTGGCCTCGCACGGGGTGAAGCAGCGGCAGGCATCGTCCCCGTCCACCTCCAGCCGGGCGCAGATGCCGCGGGCGCCACAGGCGGCGTCGTCCTCGCAGGCGGCCCCGTAGGTCCCGGCCTGGAGCGCGGGCAGGAGGCACCGGGCGGGGGCGTCCCCGGCGGCCACGCAGAGCAGGCCCGAGGGACAGTCCGCGTCCCCGGCACAGGCCTCCCGGCAGAGGGCCTCCAGCGGGAGAGGCGCGGACGGAGCCGGGGGTGGAGCCTCCTCCAGGAAGGGGCGGAGGAACTCCCCCAGCGCGTCCACCCGCACCTGGACGGCCTCCGTCCGGCAGGCCACGTCACCGCTGACGGTGAGCCCCTGGAGCACCTCGTTCCCCTCGGGGCCGCCCAGCACCGGGCCTCCGCTGTCGCCCACGCAGGTCATGGCCGGGGCGGGGCCCGCCTGGAAGGCGCTGGCGGTGACGCCCGTCACCTGGAGCAGGCCCTGGCGCCGCTGGCCCGAGGACCGGGCCGCGTCCTTCGTGTCTCCGTAGCCCACCGCCCGCACCGGGTCTCCCGGCGCCACCGGGACGTCGCCCGCGCTGGGGAGCCGGAAGGGTGGGACGTCCGTCACGGGCACCGCCAGCCGCAGGAGGGCGGCGTCCCAGGCGTGCGTGGCCGGGACGTAGTCCGGGTGGGCCACCGCCCTTGTGACTCGCGCGAACCGTCCTCCGGGACCCGGTTCCGGGAGGAGCGTGGGGCCCAGGAAGACCTCGTAGGGGCCTGACTCCCCGAAGACGGACAGGCAGTGCGCCGCCGTCAGCACCACGTCCGGGGCGATGAGGGCGCCGGAACAGAGGAGCACCGGCGCCTCGCCGCCACAGCGTGTGCGCCGGGCCACCAGCGCCACCGCCGCCCCGTCCCCGGGTGCGTCCGTGCCCTGGACCAGACGCTGGGTCTGGGCCCCGGAGGGCTCGGGAGCAGCCGGGCCACAGGAGGGCAGGCAGCCGAGCACCAGGGCGGCCCCGAGCGCAACCGTCCCCCGGGGTTGGCGTCCTGTCCGTTCACGAGCGGACGTGGTGGACCGTTTTGCCATGGGGCGCATCATAGGCAACAGGGGTCATGGGAATGGGGGGTGCCCCGCGTTACCTTGCCCCCGGGGGACGTGAACCGGATAGAGTCCGTTGCACGTCTCCCTGCCCCGAGGGGCGGAAGGCTTGTCTGCCTGCCTTCTCCGCCGGAGGGGACTGCCACATTGAAGGGCCCGCCACATCTTCACGGGTGGTGGGTCTGCAACCCTTTTTGGAGGATGTTCACATCATTCGCGAACAGAGAAACAGCAGCCGGGGTCCCAACAGGGACCAGAGAACCAACCGCCGCATCCGCGCGCGGGAAGTCCGTGTCGTGGGCTCCGACGGTTCGCAGCTCGGAGTCATGACCATCGAGGCGGCGCTTGAGAAAGCCCGCTCCGAGTCGCTCGACCTGGTCGAAGTCAGCCCGATGGCGAAGCCGCCGGTCTGCAAGATCATGGACTACGGCAAGTTCAAGTACGAGGAGAAGAAGAAGGCCTCGGACGCGAAGCGCACGCAGGTGGTCATCCAGCTCAAGGAAGTGAAGCTCCGTCCCAAGACGGAGGAGCACGACTACGAGTTCAAGGTGCGCAACACCCGCCGGTTCATCGAAGAGGGCAACAAGGCCAAGGTCGTCATCCAGTTCCGCGGGCGTGAAATCACGCACAAGGAGTTGGGCAGCGCCATCCTCGATGACGTCATCAAGGACCTGAAGGACGTGGCGGTGGCGGAGCAGCTGCCGCGCATGGAAGGCCGGCAGATGTACATGATCCTGGCCCCCACGCCGAAGGTCGCGCAGAAGGCACGCGAGCAGGCTCGGCAGGCCGCGGCGGCCGCCCGCAAGTCCCCGCCCCCGGGCACGGGAAAGAAGCCCCAGGCGGCCGGTGCGCCGGGTGCGGACGGTGCCTCCACGGCCCCGGTCGAATCCGATGGTGCCAGCGACGCCGACGCCGACGACACGACGGACGAAGCGCCGGACGCCGCGCCCGCGACGACGTAGCCGTACGCAGGCTCGCGTCTCCCCTCGCCGGGAGACGCGCCCACGGGCGGTGCCCCTCGGGATTTCCGTCCCGGGGAGACCGCCCGCGTTCGTTTCCGCCCAGGGGAAGCCCTGCCCCGCTAGCCGGGCAGGAACCGCGTGCGCCGGCGGCGGCCCCAATCCATCAGGATGAACGTCACGCCCACCGCGAGCATCGCGCTGGCACCGCCACATCCGGCGGCCATCGCCTGCTGGGAGGCGCCCGTCGCGGCGCTCGCCAGCACGCCAGGGTCCTGCGGCGGCTCGTACGAAGACGGGCCGCTGGTGGCGATGAACCGCTCGCCGTCCTCCGCGTCGCCGGCCGTGGCCTGCTTCGCCGCGACGGCCTGGGACTTGAGCGACGACGCGCTGGTGGAGAAGAAGGACAGCCGGTAGCTGGAGCCGGAGGACGGCTCGATGCCGAAGAAGCACACCAGCGGCACACCCGAAGGCAGCACGTCCGGCGCCGACGGGTAGCCCGCGAAGCCGGACACCGACGCCAGCTCCTTGCCCGCGCCCGGCTTGCCGCTGGAGGACAGCGCGCGGACCCACAGCCGGTAGCCGGCGCCGTCGCTCCGGGGCTGATTGTAGAAGAGGTACAGGCTGCTGCCCGCGCGCACGAGCGCCGGCTGCGAGGCCCAGTCCCCGTCCTCCAGCACCTTCACCGCGGAGCCGAAGCTGGAGCCGTCGAAGCGGCGGTACATCAGCCGTTCGGAGTTGTCCTTGTAGACCAGGTGCAGGCCGCCATTCCCGTCCGCCACCGCGCTCATCGCGGCGCCGTGGTAGATGCCGTCGGAGAAGGCGGTGCGCGTGGAGGACCAGCTGGACACGGACGCGCTGTCATCACGGATCCGGTAGTGCGTGGTGTCGTGGCCGTCGTGCGAGCTCCACAGCATCATCACCCGGCTGCCCAGGCTGATGAGCCGCCCGCCCCCGCGCTTCGGGATGTCACGCGCGAGCGCGGACTGCGTGCGGAAGGTGGAGCCGCCGTCGCTGCTCACGGAGATGACCAGCGTGTTGCTGGCGTCCTTCTCCCGGAAGAAGGCCTGCACCCAGAGCCGGCCCTTGGAGTCGCGCGCCAGCTCCGCGCGGTAGTACGCCGTGCTGGAGCTGGTGGAGTCGAAGACGCGCACGGGCGTGTCCGGGAGCCAGTGGCTCTTGGACGCGCTGTAGCGCCACCACTGGAAGTACACGTCGCGGGACGTGGAGCCGCCAATCCCCGTGCTGTCCGGCGTCTCCACCGCGTAGACGAGCGCCACGTCCCTGCCCACCGCCACCAGGTCCGCGCGGTCGTAGGTGGAGCCGTCGTGGATGACGCCCTCCTGCTTCCAGCTGCTCCCGCCGTTGTCGCTGCGGAACAGGCGCAGGCCGTGCCCGTCCTGCCCGCCCTGCTGCACGGCCGCGAGCAGCACGGAGCCCTCGCTGCGTGACACGCGCACGACGTGCCGGTGCGCGGGCAACGTCAGCGCGTTGCCACCCCGCACCGGGATGGCCGAGGGCGGTGTCGCCGCCGTCATGCCCGCCAGCAGGAGCCCTGTGAGTGCCGCCCAACCCATTCCCACCCCCTCCGTTGGATTCCTCGCGAGGAAACTGGTGGGCGGGGAGGGGCGAAAGAAGGTGGGAAAAAGAGGCGTCGCCTGCCCGCCTGCTTCGCGACGGGGGTCCGCGCGGAAGCCTTGCAACGGTGGGAGCGTCGTTCGCTGAACGCTCAGCCGCGCGCGGCGGCCCTGCCACCGATGTGTTCGCCCGCATCCGGACGCAGCCGGCGGAAGAGCGGCCCGGCCAGCGACGACACGAAGCCGATGGCGAGGAACGGCAAGAGGAAGCGGTCCGGCGTGAGGCGCACGTCACCGCCGCCGCGCGCCACGTGCAGCATCAGGCCGCCGAAGCTGATGCCCACGCTCAGCGCCATCTGCTGCGTCACCACCGCGACGGTGGAGGCGTTGCTCACCGCCTCCTTGGGGAGGTCCGCGTAGGCCACCGTGTTGGTGGCGGTGAACTGCAAGGAGCGCATGAACCCGCTGCACACGAGCGTGATGACGATGAACGGGATGGGCGTCCCCAGACCGAAGAAGGCGGGCACGGCCGTCAGCGCGGCGGTGAGCAGGTTGGAGGCGACGAGCGTCTGGCGGAAGCCCACGCGGCGGATGAGCGCGGGCGCCACCGGCTTGCACGCGAAGGCGCCCAGCCCCGTCCCGATGGTGACGAGCCCCGCCTCCAGCGGCCCCCAACCCAGGGCCACCTGGAAGAGCAGCGGCAGGAGGAACGGCGTCGCCCCCAGGCCGATGCGCACCAGCGCGCCGCCCACCATGCTGGCGCGGAAGGTGTCCACCTGGAACAGGCGCAGGTTGAGCACCGGCCGAGGCGTGCGCAGCGCGTGCCGCACGTAGGCGGCCAGCGCCCCGATGGCGACCAGCGTGATGCCCACCTGCACGGGCCACGGCACCAGGCCGATGCCCACTGTCTCCGCCGTGCACATCAGCGCGGTGATGGCGACCACGGCGATGGCGAAGCCCTTCGTGTCGAAGGGGCCGGGGTCCGGCTGCTTCAACGGGGGCACGAAGCGCGCCACGGCCCACATGCCCAAGAGGCCCACCGGCACGTTGATGAAGAAGATCCACGGCCAGTCCGCGACGCCCAGGATGAGGCCCGCGAGCGGCGGTCCCAGCAGTGGCCCCACCAGCGCGGGCATGGTGAACCAGCTCATCGCGGACACCAGCTTCTCGCGCGGCGCCGAGTTGACGACGATGAGCCGCCCCACCGGCGTCATCAGCGCGCCGCCCAGCCCCTGGAGCGTGCGGAAGAGGACCAGCTGCGCGAGCGACTGCGAGAAGCCGCACAGCACGGAGCCCGCGAGGAACACGACCATCGCGGTCATGAAGACGCGGCGCGGACCGAAGCGGTCGGCGATCCACCCGCTCGCGGGCGCGAGCACCGCCAGCGCCAGGATGTACGACGTCAGCGCGAGCTTGAGGTGGACGGGGTCGGTGCCGAACGCCACGGACAGCGTGGGCAGCGCGGTGGACAGCGCCGTGGAGTCCAGGAACTCCATGAACAGCGCGCTGGCCACCGCGATGGATGCCAGCCGGGAGCCTCGGGAGGAGGACGTGTTGGAAGGCCCGGTGGACGCAGTCGCGGTGGAAACGGACACGTCCTTTTCTATGCGCATGCCGCACCGCGCCTGTCACGCCCCCGTAAACGCCGTGCCGTGCCCGGCAGAAGCACCCGTACTCCCAGCGCGAAGCGGTGGGTGCCCACCGGTGAAGAGGGCACGGCAAGCCGTCCGGAGGGCAGACGGGCGGGCACCGTTTCCGCCGCGACCGCTCCGACGGGGCGCCCCGAACCCTCCGTCAGGGCTCCGGCGGTTCGTTCCGGGCGGCGTCGGCCAGGGTGCGGGCCTCTTCGCGCAGCTCATCCAGCCGGACGCGGTGGCGCTGGAGCAGCGCGTCCACCTGGTCGACGCGGGCCTTGTCCCCGCGCGCCCGCGCCTCCTGCCGCTCCCCTTCCAGCCGCGACACGTCCCGCCCCAGCAGCGAGGCGATGTGCTCCGTCTTCTCCAGCTTCCAGCGCGCCGTCTGGGGCTGTTCCTCTTCGATGGGGTCGTTCGCTTGCGGAGGCGCGTTGGCCACCTCCGGCTCCGGCGGCACGTCCCCGGGCGCGGGCGGCACCACCGTGGCGTGGGGCGGCGCGGGGTCCGGCGTCCGCACCGGCACCGCACGCTCCGGCGCGACCCGGGCCGCCGTCACCGGGCCGGTGGCCGCGGGCGGCGGCGGGCACACGGTGGGTCCGGACGGGGAACGCTCCTCCCGGGACGACCACAGCAGAAGCACGGCGCCGAGCGCGGCCACCAGCACGCCCGCGCTCCCCAGCATCACCCGCTTACGGTTCCGCATCGTCCTCACCCCCTACAACCGAAGTCGCCAGCCGTCACCCTGGCGCTCCACCCGGAAGAGGAACGGCTCCGAGCGCTCCGTTCCTCCCTGCGACACGCGCGCTCGCACGAGCACCGCGTCCGGGTCGCGGCCATCCACCTTCGCATCCAGGACGTCCACCAGGCCCATGCCGTGCTCGCGCAGGTCCTTCACCGTCTCCTCGCACGAAGGCACCCCCTGCCCGGTCACCAGCAAGGGGCCCAACACCGCGCAGTCCCCGGACGGCAGGGCCTGGAAGAAGCGGCGCACCACCGCCTCCCCGGCCTCCGCCTTGGAGGACGTCGTGGACGTGCAGCCGAGCGCGGCGAGCCACAAACCCGCCGCCCCCACCGCGTGTCTCACCGCGCGTCCCATCCGGCCTCAGTAGCAGTTGGGCGCGAACAGCTCGTCGTCCGACGCGGACACGAACTGATCATCGCAGTAGCCAGACGCCAGCACGTGACCGTTGCGCACGCAGCCGTCGTGGTTGGTGGCGTCCAGCGTGTACTGCGTGTCGCCACCGCAGCCGCCGCCGCAGCGGCCGAAGCAGTTGCCCATCACCTTGGGGCGCGACCAGTGGTCCGGCTCGCCGCACACCCAGGTGCTGCCGTTCATGTAGTACTCGTCGCCGCTGCACGACGTGTGGTCACCCAGCTGGGCGATCTGCTGGTTCTTCGCGTTGTCGAAGCCGCCCACGTTGCAGTCGTGCTTCGCGTACGAGTACCAGTTGTACGTGCCGCCACAGCTGCCCGTGTTCTTGCCGCCACACTTGGCGTAGCTGCACAGCATCGTATAGCCGCGGTTCTGCTCGCCCATCACCGTGCGCTTGAGCGTGACGCTCGTGGGCTGCTGCGACCACAGGCCCACCGCGCGGCGCAGGTACATGGCCTCCGGCGACGCCGCGTCACCCTGCGGCAGCCCCTGGTTGAGCGCTCCGTAGAACGCGCCCAGCAGCTCGCGGTCCGCGTCCACCACCTGCGTGTCCTGCACGTTCGCGTCCGCGAAGCCGTCCAGCGTGGACACGCCCGACGCCGGGTCCATCAGGCCCGTCAGCGTCATGCCGTGCATGCGCACCTCCAGGCGGTACACCCCGGGCTCCACCTCGCGCGAGGCGAAGGACACCGTCTGCCCGTCGTGGCCCCAGGTGCCCTCGGTCAGCCCCGTTCCGGAGGTGAGCGACAGCCCCTCGGGAGAGGCCGGCGGGGCTTCCGTGCCCGCACCGCCACAGCCCCACATCAGCAACGCCGCGACCGCACCACCCAGTGCCTTGCGCATCCGTTTCACCCTCCGGCCAGGACAACTTCCAAGAATTCGAGGCGAGCGCGGAATTACCGGGCGGCTGGACGGGACACAAGGCTGGGTGCGTCAGGCAGGGCACCCAGGCATCCGGACGGCACCGCGGGGCTGCCTGGCCGTTCACGGCGGACGGGCGCGGAGGGGCGGGGATGTGGCATGACGGGCCCGCGAAGCAGGTCGTTCCCCTTGTGGAGGAAGTCCCTTTGAAAATCCCCGCGCTCACCGTGGTGGCGGCGCTCGCCGCGACGGGTTGCTCCAACGGAAGCATCACCCAGAACCGCGAGGCCCTGGCCCGCGTCGCCGCCAACGCGTCGAAGCCCCAGCTGGCGCCCGTCAAGGGCTCCGAGCCGCTGGCGGGCACGCCGGACGCATACAAGGCCCTGTGCAAGGCGGACCTGGAGCGCGCGCAGGCGCAGGTGACGGCGCTGAAGAAGCTGGATCCGAAGACGAACGGGATGGGCGTCCTCAAGGCGTATGACGAGGCGCAGACGGCCCTCATCAACGCGGCCAACCGCTCCAGCCTCACGCATGAGGTGCACCCGGACGCCGCCATGCGGGACGCGTCCCGCGAGTGCGAGCAGCAGGTGGACGCGGCCAACGTGGCGCTGTCGCAGGACCGCGGCGTCTATGACGCGCTGTCGCTGGTGGACCTGTCCAAGGCGGACGCGGCCACGCAGCACTGGATGAGCCGCACGCTCCTGGAGTTCCGCCGCGCGGGCGTGGACCGGGATGAGGCCACGCGCTCCAAGGTGAAGACGCTCAACGAGGAGATCCTCAAGCTGGGCCAGCAGTTCGGGCAGAACATCGCGGAGGACACGCGCAGCGTGGCCTTCACGGCCAAGGACCTGGACGGGCTGCCGGAGGACTACAAGAAGGCGCACGCGCCGGGCGCGGACGGCAAGGTGGTCATCACCAGCAACTACCCGGACTACTTCCCGTTCATGACGTACGCGAAGAACGCGAAGGCGCGCGAGAAGCTGTGGCGCACCTACCGCCAGCGCGCGTTCCCCAAGAACCAGGCCGTGCTCGCGCAGCTCATCGAGAAGCGCAACGAGCTGGCCACGCTCCTGGGCTACGACAACTACGCGGCCTTCACGACCGAAACGCGCATGACGCGCACGCAGCAGGCCGCGGCGGACTTCATCGACCAGCTGGCCCAGGCCACGGAGGCGCGCGCGAAGAAGGAGATGGCGGACCTGCTGGCGCGCAAGAAGAAGGACGTGAAGGGCGCCACCGTCGTGGAGCCCTGGGACCAGGACTACTACGAGGACCGGCTGCGCGCGGAGAAGTTCGGGTTCGACTCGCAGGCGGTGCGGCCCTACCTGGAGTACGCGCGGGTGAAGGACGGCGTGATGGGCATCACCTCCAGCCTGTGGGGGGTGGCCTTCCAGCCGGTGAAGGACGCCAAGACGTGGCACGCCGACGTGGAGGCGTACGACGTGGTGGACAACGGCAAGCCGCTGGGCCGCATCTTCCTGGACATGCACCCGCGCGACGACAAGTACAAGCACGCGGCGCAGTTCGACCTGGTGACGGGCGAGCAGGACAAGCGGCTGCCGGAGGGCGTGCTGGTTTGCAACTTCCCGCGCCCCGGCGACCTGATGACGCACGACGAGGTGGAGACGTTCTTCCACGAGTTCGGCCACCTGATGCACGCCATCTTCTCCGGCCACCAGAAGTGGACGCCCATCTCCGGCATCTCCACGGAGCGCGACTTCGTGGAGACGCCGTCCATGCTGCTGCAGCAGTGGGCGGAGCAGCCGGAGGTGCTCAAGAGCTTCGCCAAGCACCACGAGTCCAACGAGCCCATCCCCGCGGAGCTGGTGGAGAAGCTGCGCGCGTCGAAGGAGTTCGGCCTGGGCCTGTACGCGCGCCGGCAGCTGTTCCTGTCCGCGGTCAGCCTCCAGTACTACTCGCGCGCGCCGGGCTTCGACACGTCCACGGTGCTCGCGGAGCTGCAGAAGAAGCTGTCCCCCTTCCGCCACGAGTACCGTGACGGCACCCACTTCGAGCTCGCCTTCGGGCACCTGGATGGGTACTCGGCCGCGTACTACACGTACCTCTGGTCCTCCGTCATCGCGAAGGACCTGGAGTCGAAGTTCCAGGAGAGCGGCTACCTGGACCGCGACACGGCCATGCACTACCGCAAGACGGTGCTGGAGCCCGGCGGCTCCAAGCCCGCCGCGGAGCTGGTGAAGGACTTCCTCGGCCGGCCGTACGCCTTCGAGGCCTACCGCGCGTACCTCGACGGCGCCGCGAAGACGACGGGCACCGCGAAGGAAACGAAGTAACGCTGTCGTTGCATGCAGTGCCGCGCGCCGCCTGACCCGCCCTCCGGGGCAGGAGTCGGCGCGCGGTGCCTTCCCGGCCCAAGGGCCCTGCCCGGTCGCGGAACTCCCCTTCCCCACCCTGTCCCCCGCGCGTGCCCATCCCGGCCCCGGGGACGGAGCCGTGTGTCGGCCTGTCGTCGCGCCGGCGCTGGTGAGGGTCTTGCTTTGAAGCGCGCCCACCGGGGCCCTTTCGTGGCCCGGAGGAGGCGTGCGCGCGGTGACGGCCTGTGGTCGGAGATGGCGGAGGGTGGGCCTCGCGGCGGCGGTGGTGCTGGCCGCGAGCTGCAACGATTCTCCGCCCAAGGCGCGGGTGCTGCCGGGGCCGGATGCGCCTGGCAATACCCCCGTGGATCCACAGGACGCGCTGTGCCGCTCGGCGGCGCGCGACCCGGGCCGCGTCACGCTGCACCGCCTCAACCGCGCTGAATACAACAACACCGTGCGCGACCTGCTGGGCGACACAAGCTCGCCCGCGAGCAGCTTCCCGCCGGACGACCACGGCTTCGGCTTCGACAACAACGCGGACGTGCTCAGCATGTCCCCGCTGCTGATGGAGAAGTACTCACACGCGGCGCAAGCGCTGGTGGAGGCCGCGTGGGCGCGGGGTGCGTTCGGCGCCTGCGCGCTCGACCCTGCCCAGCCGGAGACGTGCGCACGCGAGCTGCTCAAGACCTTCGCGCGCCGGGCCTGGCGCCGGCCCGTCACTTCGGAAGAAGTGGAGCGGCTGGTCGGGTTCGTCGCGCTGGCCCGGCAGCAGGGAGACGCGCCGGAGGTGGGCGTGAAGCTGGCGCTGCGCGCGGTGCTGGTGTCGCCGCACTTCCTCTTCCGCGTGGAGTTGGATCCAGCCCCCACGTCCACCGCGCCGCACGCCGTGAGCGACCTGGAGCTGGCGAGCCGCCTGTCCTACTTCCTCTGGAGCAGCATGCCGGACGAGGCACTGCTCCAGGCCGCGGAGTCCGGCCACCTGCACGAGCCGGAGGTGCTGGAGGCGCAGGTGCGGCGCATGCTGACGGATCCCAAGGCCCACGCGCTGGTGGACAACTTCGCGGGCCAGTGGCTCTACACGCGGGCGCTCGACTTCTCCCAGCCGGTGTCGCGCTACGGCTTCGACGAACCGCTGCGCGAGGCCATGCGCCAGGAGATGCAGCTCGTCTTCCAGGAGTTCGTCACCGGCGACCACCGCCTCAAGGACCTGCTGGACGCGCCCTTCACCTACGTGAACGACCGGCTGGCCACGCACTACGGCCTGCCCAAGCCGGGCACCACCGCGATGACGCGCGTGGAGCTGGAGGGCCACCCTGAGCGCGCGGGCCTCTTCGGGAAGGGGGCGCTGCTCACCGTCACCGCCAACCCGGACCGCACGTCGCCGGTGAAGCGCGGCGTCTGGGTGCTGGAGCAGCTCCTGTGCAAGGGACCGCCCCCGCCACCACCCGACGCGGGCGGGCTGGCCCCGGCGGTGGACCCCTCGCTGAACATCAAGGCGCGCATGGCGCAGCACCGCGCGGACCCCACCTGCGCGGGCTGTCACTCGCTGATGGATCCGCTGGGCTTCGGCATGGAGAACTTCGACCCGGTGGGCCGCTGGCGCACGAAGGAGGAAGGCGGCGCGGTGGTGGACTCCAGCGGGGAGCTGCCCGGAGGCAAGACGTTCCAGGGCGTGGCGGAGATGCGCGCGGTGGTGAAGCAGGACCCGGACCTGTCCGCGTGCATGACGCGCCACCTGCTCACCTACGCGCTCGGGCGCGGCGCGGAAGATGACGACCGCTGCACCGTGCGCGACATCTCCAAGAAGGCCGAGTCCCAGGGCGGCCGCCTCACCGACTACATCCTCGCCATCGTCCGCAGCGACGCGTTCCTGCAGCGGCGTGGCGAGGCGGAGGGACCGAAGCCATGAGCCGCACTCCTGTCCTGTCCCGCCGGACGCTCCTGCGTGGCATGGGCGCGCTGATGGCGCTGCCCCTGCTGGACGTCATGCGCCCGCGCACGGCTCGCGCCGCCACGCCGGCCCCGCGCCGCTTCGTGGCCTTCTACACGCCCTGCGGCATCCACATGCCCAAGTGGACGCCCGGGGGCGTGGGCGCGGAGTGGTCCCTGACGCCCACGCTCGCATCGCTGGAGCCGGTGAAGGGAGACGTGCTGGTGCTGAGCGGCGTGGACAACCTGCCCGGCAGGCCTGACGGCGACGGCCACCACGCCGCCGCGACGGCCGCGTTCCTCTCCTGCGTGAAGGCGCGCAAGACGGAGGGCACCAACATCCGCACCGGCATCTCCCTGGACCAGGTGCTGGCGAACGCGGTGGGCAAGGCCACGCGCTACCCGTCGCTGGAGCTGGGCATCGACCAGGGCCGGGGCATTGGCAACTGCGACTCCGGCTACGCGTGCCCGTACGCGAACAACATCGCGTGGGCGGGGCCGTCCACGCCCGTGCCCAAGGAGACGAAGCCCCGCGCCGCGTTCGAGCGGCTCTTCGCGGACTTCGACCCGGGGGTCACGCAGGAGGAGCTGGCGAAGCGCAAGGCGTACGGCCTGAGCATCATCGACGCCGTGCGCGACGACGCGAAGGCGCTCCAGGGGAAGCTGGGCACCACCGACAAGCGCAAGCTGGACGAGTACTTCACCGGCGTGCGCGAACTGGAGCTGCGCGTGAACGCGATGGACGGCACGGGCCCCACGTGCGGCGCCGCCGTGGAGCCCGCGGACAGCGAGGACGTGCGCGAGAAGACGAAGGCGATGCTGGACCTCATCGTGCTCGCGTTCCAGTGCGACCTGACCCGCACGTGCACCTTCATGCTGGGCAACGCGCGCAGCCAGCGCGTGTATTCGTTCCTGGGACTGTCCGGCGAACACCACGCGTACTCGCACCACCAGCGGGCCCAGGCCAACTACGACGCGCTGGTGAAGATAGACAAGTGGGAGGTGGAGCAGTTCTCGTACCTCCTCCAGCGCATGAAGGGCGTGCTGGAAGAGGGCGGCACGCTGCTGGACCACAGCGCCGTGTACTTCTCCAGCGAGATCGCCGACGGCAACATGCACGAGCACAAGAACCTGCCCATCCTGCTCGCGGGCCGCGCGGGAGGCGCCATCGCCCCGGGCCGCCACATCCGCTACGAGGGCCAGCCGCTGGCGAACCTCTACGTCGCCCTGCTCAACATGTTCGGCGTGCCCACGGCGACCTTCGGCGACGACGGCTCGGCGCCCCTGCCGGGCCTGGGCGCGTAGGGCAGGAAGGCGCTCGGGCACCCCGGGGGCCGCCTGCTTCGTTCAGTTCGGCTGCGCGCAAGGCGCCAGTGCGGAATGATTCCGCGCATGGCACTTCCTGTGTTCCGTCGCGGGCTCGTGGTGTTGTTGCTGGCCTCGTTGCTCGGCTGTGGCTCCAGCGCGAACGCGCAGCGTCCGGTGTCCGAGTCCACGAAGAAGGCCGCGGCCAACGCCGCCGCTCGAAAGGCGCCCTCGGCCACGCCCGCGCCCCCGGAGGGCACGCGCAAGCCGCTGCCGTCCGCCGCGGAGCTGAAGCGCGACATGGTGGCCGCGCACAACGAGGCGCGGGCCAAGGCCTCGCGTCCCACGCCGAAGCCGGCGCTGCCCGCGCTCACCTGGTCCGACGAGGCCGCGCGCAAGGCGGAGGCCTACGTGAAGGAGTGCCGCTTCGAGCACAACCCGGACCGGGGCACCTTCGGAGAGAACCTGGCCGCCGCGACGCCGGACACCTGGAACACCGCGCAGGTGGTGAAGGGCTGGGCGGACGAGTCCGCTGACTACGATTACGCGTCCGGCAAGTGCAAGGCCGGGAAGATGTGTGGCCACTACACGCAGGTGGTGTGGCGCACCACGAAGGCGGTGGGCTGCGCGACGCGGCTGTGCACGAAGAACTCGCCCTTCGGCGGGAACGTGAAGACGTGGCAGCTCTGGGTGTGCAACTACGCGCCGCCGGGCAACTGGGTGGGCGAGAAGCCCTACTGAGCCGCGAGCGTGATGACTTCAATGCCGCTCGCCGTGCCCACGGCGAAGCGGCGGTGCGCGGCGTCCATCGCGAAGTGCGGCGGGGGCGGCAGGTGGTGGCGCATGCTGCTCAGCACCTTGCCCGTGTCCAGGTCCTCCCAGCGCTGCACGACGCGGCCGGTGGTGCGGGACACGAGCTTCGGGTGGCCGAAGAAGTCCACGATGTGCTCCGCGTCCACGACCATCAGCGGGCCCGCGGGCTGCTCCAGCTCCACCTCCGACAGCACCTTCTTCTCCGCGAGCGAGTACGTGCCCAGGTAGAAGGTGTCGCCGTCGCGGGACTCGTCCACGCGGACGAACACGAGCGTGTCCCGAGCCCCGAAGGCCACCGACGTGAGGAAGATGCCGTTCTCCACGCCGTCCATCAGCGCGGCGCTGTCCAGCGACGCGGGCTCCTCCAGCGCGCGGGGCACGTCGAACACCGACGCCGCGTCCACCGGGTGCCAGATCCACCCCGCGCTCGCCAGGTAGCGCCCGTCCGGGCTGAACTGGAGCCGCGAGTGGAAGATGTCCGCCGGCGTGTTGTCGCGCTTCGTGAGGCGCTCGCCCGTGGCGGCGTCCTCCAGCTCCACCACGCAGTACGACTCCGGGCAGTGCGCCAGCAGCGTGCGTCCACTGGGGAGCGTGTGCAGGGCCACGGGATAGTCGTGGACGTGTGCCTGGTAGAAGTCGCGCATGAGCTGCCGCACCACGCGCGTGCCGTCGAGCAGCAGCCCCGCCGTCCCCAGCGATTCGTACAGCACGCTGTAGCGGCCGTCCGGGGACATCACCGCGCGGTCGAAGCGGTACGCGTAGCGCACATGCGGGTCATCGGTGCTGCCGTCCAGGTGGTAGCGCACCAGTCCGCCCACCGGGTCCACCAGCGCGTCGCCGCTCCAGCACAGGGAGGACACGGCGCACGGGGTCTTCAGGGTCTGTCTCTGGAAATCCATGCGCCGGGGACGGAGCTGCCCGGCGCGTCCTGACGGGCCCGCTCAGGCGGGGATCATCGTCAGCAGCTGCTGCGCCTTCGTGCGCAGCTCCTTGTCACCGCCCTCGAGGACCTGCTCCGCGTGGTGGCGGGCCTTCGCCGGCTCACCCAGGCGCAGCGCCAGCGCCAGGTTGAAGTGCGTGGTCGGGTCCGCCGGGTGCGCCTCCAGCACCGGCGCCAGGACGCTCGCGGCGAGCGCCGGGCCCTCCTGGGGCACGTGCTCCAGGTAGTGCACCGCCAGGTCGTTGGGCGCGCCCGTGTCCGTGGGCGCCCGCGCGACAGCCTCTTCCAGCAGCGTGCGCACCCGGCCGCGCTGGCCCGCGACGTCCAGCGCCCGCGCGAGCTGCCTGCGGGCCTCCACGGACTCGGGGTCGCGCTGGAGGACCTCCTCGAAGAGGGGCACGGCCTCCGTCAGCTTGCCGGCGAGCAGCGCGGCCATGGCGTGCAGGCCGATGAAGTTGGGGTTCTCCGGCGCCAGCTTCCGCAGCCGCAGCGCGGCGGCCAGGGCGTTCTGCGTGAGGCCCCCGAGCAGCGACAGGTTGAAGATCTCTTCCCAGAGGACCGCGTCGTCCGGCGCCAGCGTCAGCGCGTCCCGCAGTTCCTGAAGCGCGAGCCCCAGGTCCCCCGTCTCCAGATACGCCCGCGAACGTTCCCACTGCGCGCGGTAGGACTCCTTCGCCATCGTGCCCCTCAGCCCCGGAACATCTTGTGGAACAGCCGCATGAACATGCCCGACTTGGGCGCGGTTTCCGGGCGGCCGGACTGCTGCTGCTGCGCCTCCGACTGGAGGTCCAGCTTCATCTTCAGCTTCTTCAGGTCCGGGTCGATGGAAAAGGTGCTGAACTCATCGTTCCCTTCAAGGGCTGTCTGGATCTTCCGCGCGCGGGATTCGTCGTGGCTCATGTCGCGTCTCCTGACCGAACCTCCACCCTAGCACGGGGCACCGGGCCCTCCCCATCCGGGCTGCCCCCCTGTCCGCTTGCCCGCACACCCACCCACGCGCGGATAATCCCTCCCATGCGACGCCCTTCCCGCTTCCGTCCCCTGTCCGCCGTCGGTCTGCTCACGCCGTTCCTCCTGCTCGCCTGCATCCCTGACGGGGACTCGGACGACACGACCGCGGACGCGGGCACCCAGGAGGACGGTGGCACCGGCACCGATGGCGGCGGCGTGGAGCTGACGCAGTTCGCCCGCGACATGCTGGAGGCCCACAACGCGGCCCGCGCCGCCGCGAAGCCCGCGCCGTCTCCCGCGCTGGAGCCGCTCACGTGGGACCCCGAGGTGGCGGCGGTCGCCCAGAAGTGGGCGGACAACTGCAGCTACGAGCACAACTCCGGCCGGGGCAACGCGGGAGAGAACATCGCCGCCGCCACGCCGGACTACCTGAACACGAAGGCCGTGGTGAAGGGCTGGGTGGACGAGGTGGCGGACTACGACTATTCGAAGAACACCTGCGCGGCGGGCAAGGTCTGCGGCCACTACACGCAGGTGGTGTGGCGCAACACGCGCCGCCTGGGCTGCGCCACGAAGCGCTGCACCGTCAATTCGCCCTTCGGCGGTTCGGCCTGGGACTTCTGGGTGTGCAACTACGCGCCCCCGGGCAACTACGTGGGCCAGCGCCCGTACTGAGAGCCGCTGGCCCCGGCCCCGCGTGCCTTCAGCGCTTGAGCGTGCGCGCGAGGAACGCGGACGTCTCCGCCCAGGCGGACGCGGCGGCGCGCTCGTCGTAGCGTCCGCCGGACGGGTTGGCGAAGGCGTGGTCCGCGTCGTACTCCACGATGCGGCTTCGCACGTTGGCCTCGTCCAGGGCCTTCTCGAAGGCCTGCACCGTCTCCGGCGGGATGGACTTGTCCTTCGTGCCGAAGATGCCCAGCACCTGCGCCTTGATGGTGGACAGCTCCCGAGGATCCGTCACCGGGTGGCCGTAGTAGAGGACCGCCGCGCTCAGCTCCGGGATGGCCATGGCGGTGCGCAGCGACCAGCCGCCACCGAAGCACCAGCCGATGCTGCCGGTGCGCGGGGCCTGGATGCGCGGGTCGCCCTTGAGGAACGCGTGCGCGGCCAGGAGCGTCTTCGTGGCCTGATCCGCGTCCACGGACTTCACCAGCGCGAGCGCCTCGTCGGGGTTGGTGCCCACCTTGCCGTGGTAGAGGTCCACCGCGAGCGCCGCGTACCCCTCCGCCGCCAGCCGGTCCGACCAGGCCTGCACGTGCTCGTTGAGGCCCCACCACTCGTGGATGACGATGATGGCGGGCAGGGGGCCCTTCGCGTTCGGGGGCAGGCTCAGGTAGGCCTTGGAGCCGTCGGACAGCTGCACCTCCTGGCCCTTGCGCTCAGGGGCGGCGTCCGTGCGCAGGGTGTGCATGGCCTTGAACTCCTCTTCGGAGACGGCGCCCGTGGCGGAGGGCGTGCGCGCCACCTCCGCCGGACTGCCCGTCGCGCAGGCGCCCAGCATCAGCGCCGCCGCCAGCACCCACGTGAGCCTCTTCATGTCCGGCCTCATCGTCCGTGTCCTTTCGGGGCCCGGGGGTCCCGGACCGCTTCGCGTGCCTTTCGGGCGTAGCGCGGTGGGGGCGCCAGCGCCAGCGCGGTGAACGAACGCGAAGAGGGCCGGCGCGAGGGAAGTCCCCCACGTCCGGCCCTCGTTCTCACCCCTCCCGCGAAGGGGAGGTGGTGGCTACTTCGTCGCCGGGGGCGGCTTGGCGGC
>NZ_RAWE01000198.1 GCF_003611695.1 Corallococcus carmarthensis
GAGCGGGGGGGAGAGGAGGGCTTCATCGAGGCATTCTCGTCAGGCAAAGAGGCGGGGAGGAACGGGCGGCGTATACTCGCAACCCGCGTGAGTTACGAGTTGGTCCTTCAGGCGCGGGCCCCAGGCGCCCCCTTCGATATGTCCCGGGTGGACGCCCTCCTGGCGGCGCGCCCGGGGACCGTCCGCCCGGACGGCGTGCGCGAGTGGGACCTGGGCGTGGGGGTCGTGGAGGTGCTGCCCCTGCGCGACGGCAAGCAGGTCATGGGCATGGAGCTGCGCGTGCCGCTGGTGGACCACGAGGAGCTCATCCGCGAGGCCCTGACCGAAGCCGCCGGGCTGGCCCACAAGGCCCAGGTCCGCCTGTTCGACCCGCAGCTGGGGCGGGTCCTCACGGGGCCCGACACGGAGATGGTGGTCGAGCAGTACCTGCGCACGGAGCACTACCGGCGCACCGCGAAGCCCATGGAGATCACCCCCGGCCTGGAGGAGGCGATGGCCCGGGCGCAGCGGGTGGACGGGATGGGCCTGCCGCCCGAGCGCATGTCGCTGTCGTCGCGGCTGGTGTTCTTCGCGGTGGGCGGCTTCGCCATCCTCTTCTTCGTGATGCGCTTCCTGATGGCGCAGCTCAACGGGGAGTGAGCCGGGAAGGGGCCCGTCCGGCAGGGGCGGCGAGGACCCTGGCGGCCGCTCCCGGGTGGGAGGGAACACGGGCTGTCTGGATGACAATGGGCGCCGGAGTGAATCTGGCGTTAACGTGCCAGCGTGCTCAAGGCCCTCGTCATCGTCTGCATCCTGTTGCCCCTGGCGGAGCTGTACCTGCTGATCACGCTGGGGCAGCACATCGGGTTGGCGTCCACGCTCGGGCTGCTGGCCGCTTCCGCCGTTCTGGGGAGCCTCATCGCCCGGAAGCAGGGCGAGCGGGTGTTCCGCAACTGGCGTGAGGCCATGGGCGGCGGCGGTGTGCCGGAAGAGGGCCTGCTCAACGGCGTGCTGGTGCTGGTGGGCGGCGCGCTGCTCATCGCGCCGGGGCTGCTGTCGGACGTGATGGGGCTGGCGCTGATGGTGCCGCCGGTGCGCCGCTGGATGACGGCGCGGGTGCGGCGCTCGCTGGAGCAGACGCTGCGGTCGGGCACCGTGCGGTTCACGCAGGTCGGGCCCGTCCCGGAGGAGGATCCGTTCCTGGACGCCCGGCGCTTCGACTCACAGGAGACGCCCGCGACGACGGAGCCCGCGGAGGGCCCCGCCACCTTCCGCCGCCCCCGGAGCGAAGGCGGCGAGGTGGACGCGGAGTTCACCAGCGACGAGGAACCCCGGGGCTGACGGGCACGCGCTGGGGCGGCGAGCCGTTCCAGCGCGGTGTGACGGGCGCCGGAGCGGGCACGGGCGCGGGGGCCTGGGTGGGCGCGCCGGGCTCGGGTTCGGCGGACATGCCCAGTGCGATGCGGGCCTCGGTGGCGTAGCGGCCGTTGGGGAACTCACGGAGGTACTGGCGGAACTCGTCCTCCGCGTCCGCGGGCTGGTGCTGCTTGTTGAAGCAGCGGCCGCGAAGGATGCGGGCCTGTTCCCGGTGGCCCGTGCGCGGGCTGGCCACGGCGATCTCCCCGAGTCCCACGAGGAACTGTCCGCACGTGGTGGCGGCCGTCTGCACCTTGGCGTAGCCGAGGAAGCGCTCATCGGAGTCGTCCGACAGCAGTCCGCCCGGAACGAGCGCGCCCAGCGTCTTGCGCTTGCGAGGTTCCGTGGGCGTGGCCGGAGCCATGGAGGGTGCCTGCACGGTGCCCGGCGCCGGCAGGGGCGCGGAGGACGCGAGCGAATTCGCCGGCGAGCCGGGGTAGGGCGCGAACTCGTCGGACGGAACGTTTTCCCGCGGAAGCGTGGCCACGGCCTGGGGAATCTCCGTGTTGGACGCGTGAGGTTGCGTGCCCTCCAAGGGATTGGAGGCGGTGGCAACGGATTGGCGCGGTGCTTCCGGGGCGTCGGGCGTCTGCTGGGCGACGGCCTGCGACGGTGCGGCGGGGTTCGCCCCGGACGGCGCAGGCGTGGTCGCGCCCGGGGGATTGGCACCGGTGGCAACGGACTGGCGCGGAGAGGTGCGCGAGGGTTCCTTCTTCGTGGGCCCGAGGCTCGCGACCGTGGGACGCGGTTCGGCGGCCCGCAGGTCGCGGAACGCCTGACGGTCGCCAGCGGAGAGCGCGCGAGGCTTCATCGCTTCACCCGCGCCAGCGAGCTCCACGCGCTCCCCCGCATCCACGAAGCGAGGCGGCTGACCCTCCGCGTCCACGCGCACGCGTCCTTCGAGCACCGCCACCGCGGCACCGGCTGACGTGCGCTCCACCGAGAAGACCGTCCCCACGACGGAGACCCGCAGACCCGCGGACTCCACGAGGAACGCGTCGCGCTTCGCATGCGAGGCGTTCACGGAGAGCCGTCCCTGCTGGACGGTCAGGTGCACGGCGTTCGACTCCGCGCGGGCGAACACCACGTCCGAGCCCGCCGACAGCCGCACCCGGCTTTCATCCGGAAGCCGCAGCACCGCGGATGCCTTCGGAGGCGTCCGCACCGCCATGCCCGAGCGCAGCCGCATCCCTGTCGCCAGCGCATGCTCCAGACCGGTGGCCTCGCGCAGCACCGCGCCGGTCACGCGCTCCGCTTCCGTGGTGTGCGCCGCTTCCGGCCTGGCCGCGACCACCGCTTGCGCTCCGGGCGCCACCTCCGGCCGGGGCACGACCGCTTCTTTTCCAGGCGTCGCCTCCGGACGAGCCGCGACCGCCTCCTGCTTTCCGGGCACTTCTTCCGGGCGAGCCGCGACCGCTTCCTCCGCGGGCCCGGGCTGACCGGCGGCATTCGAAGCCGTCCGCGCGGTCCGCTCCTTGGAATCGCCCGTGCCGGTCGCGACAGCCGACGGAGCCTCCACCTCCGGCCCCCGCGTCGCGACGGGCGTCAGCTCTCCGCCCTTCCTCCAGCGCGCTCCACCCAGCCACAGCACGAGCGCGACGGCGCAGGCCGCCAGCGTCAGCGCCCAGGGCGACGCGAACCGCCGCTCCGGCCGGGCCATCCGCTTCGCCGCGGCCGCCTTCAGCCGCGCCCCCGTCTCCTCCCACCGCACCGGAGGCTCCACCGAGCGCGCCGTGTGCAGCAGCGCCCGGGCCTCCACCACGCGCTTCCACTCCGTCGCGCACGCGGCGCACTCCGCCACGTGCGACTCCACCCGGGCCTTGCCGGCCGCATCCAGCTCACCCGCGGCCAGCGCCCACAGGGCCTGCGTCTCATGGCCGGCCATGGGAGCCTCCCACCGGCCGGGCGACGACCAGACGCTGCATGGCTTCGGTGAACTCCAATCTCGCGTGATGCAGTCGGCTGCGCACGGTGTTGGCGGAGCTTCCCACGGCGAGGGCAATCTCGTCCGGGCTCATGCCGCACAGCTCGTGGTAGACGAAGACGATGCGCTTCTTGGGCTTGAGCTTCTCCAGCGCCGCCTCCACCAGCCGGGCGGCCTGACGACGCTCCGCGGCGCGCTCCGGGTCCTCCCCCGTCGCCACCATCTCTGGCGGGTCCGCGAAGGGGTCCTCCGGCCGGCGCCGCTTCCACCGCAGATGGCTGAGCGCCACGTTGGCGCACACCCGGTAGAGGAACGTCCTGAAGCGCGACTCGCCCCGGAAGCCCTTCACCGCGGTGAGCAGCCGCAGGTACGTCTCCTGGAGCAGGTCATCCACCTCCACGCGGTTGCCCACCAGGTGGCGCAGCGTGCGCGCCGCATCCAGCTTCGTGGCCTCGTAGAGCTGCTCGAAGGCGCCGAGGTCCCCCTCCTGGACCCGGCGGACCAGAAGCCGCAGGTGGGCCTCGTCCGCGGAGACCTGCCCGCGCGCGCCCGCCACGTCCACGCCGGACTCCGGCGGGACCGCGGACGCCCACGTGCGCGCTCCTCGGCTGAACACCAGGGCTTCTCCTTCAGGGCGACGCCGGACGTCCCCTTCCTCCAGGAACGCCCTCCAGTCTGTGTCGGTGGTCCAGACGAGCACACTGCCTCCGTGCCCCTGGGTCTCCGGAGAGACGAAAAAAGATCAAAATTATTTGATCAATCCGGCCCCTACTTGCGTCGAAGGCTCTCGAAATCGGATGACCCCCCCGGTGGCCGGTCCGGACCCATCCCATTCCTTTGGAGCCCCCACTCATGAGGAACACCACGCTTCGCGGCACATTGGTCGTGCCGTTCCTTGCGCTGTTAGGCCTGTTGTCGGGTTGCATCCTCGAGACGAGCGGCGGCGGGTACTGGCCCGACGACGACTACGACTCCAGCTACGGCTGCTCCACCACGTCCGACTGTGGCTCCAACCAGTACTGTCACTCCGGTAGCTGCTGGGACCTGGATTCCAACTCCCAGGGCTGTGTGTACTCCAGCGAGTGTCCCGGCACGCAGATGTGCATCAACGGCTGGTGCGCCCAGTCCTGCTACCGCGACTCGGAATGTGGCGCGGGCGGCCGCTGCAAGGACAACTTCTGTACCTCCTCCGGCACCACCAAGCCCGACGCCGGGACGGACGGCGGCACCAAGACGGATGGCGGCACCAAGCCGGACGCGGGCTCGGACGGCGGCACCAAGCCGGACGGCGGCACCAAGCCGGATGCGGGCTCGGACGGCGGCACCGCGGTCTGCCGGGTCAATACTGACTGCGGCGCGGACAGCTACTGCATCAACGGCGCCTGCCGGAAGCAGTGCGACAACGACAACAAGTGCAGCCCCGGCGGTGTGTGCATCCAGGGCCTGTGCCAGACGCAGCAGACGGACCCGAACGCCTGCACCACGGAGGCCCAGTGCCCCACGGGCCGCGACTGCGTGAACGGCCAGTGCCGCGCGCCGTGCTCCTCCACGACGGAGTGCTCGGCGGACACCAAGTGCGAGATTGGCTACTGCCTGCCCATCCCGTCCGGCGGCCAGTGCAAGGCCAACTGCGAGTGCCCGGCGGGCCAGGTCTGCACCAGCGGCCAGTGCAAGTCGCCGCAGCCGGACCCGGGCCAGGCGTGCCTCGCCAACTGCGACTGCCCCTCCGGCCAGGTGTGCACGAGCGGCTATTGCAAGGCGCCGGTGCCGGACGCGGGCTCGGGCAGCAACTGGTCCTGCACGGTGAACTGCGAGTGCCCGTCCGGTGAGGTCTGCACCAGCGGCAAGTGCAAGCTTCCCCCGACGCAGCCGTCGAACGACGCGGGAACGTCCGGCACCGTGTGCCGCGCCAACTGCGAGTGCCCGGCCGGTCAGGCCTGCACCAGCGGCCAGTGCAAGCCGGTGAACCACGGCTCTGGCAAGGTCTGCCAGGCCAACTGCGAGTGCCCGTCCGGCGAGCGCTGCCAGGACAACGTCTGCTGGCTGTAGCCGTCAGCGGCTGAAGCTCACCGCGAGGGGGCCACCATGCGCCAGCACCGGTGGATCTCCTTGCGGTGGAAGTCCTCGGGGATGGAGCGGGGGGTGAGCTCCTCCACCTGCGCCATGCCCCGGGTCGCGGTGTCCTTCAGTTCGAAGCCCAGGAAGTTGGTGGAGAAGTAGAGGACGCCTCCGGGGGCCATGAGCGCCCGGAGGTGTTCCAGCATGCGCACGTGGTCGCGCTGCACGTCGAAGGTCCCCGACATCTTCTTCGACGTGGAGAACGACGGCGGGTCGCAGACGATGAGTTCGTACTTGTCGTCCCCGTGCTTCGCCTGGTCCTCCAGCCACGCCTTCGCGTCCGCGCGGATGAGCACGTGGCGCGGGTCCGCCAGGCCGTTGAGGACCAGGTTCTCCTCCGCCCAGTCCAGGTACGTGTTGGACAGGTCCACGCTCACGCTGCCCGCCGCGCCGCCCGCCGCCGCGTACACGGTGAACGCGCCGGTGTACGCGAAGAGGTTGAGGAAGTGCTTCCCCTTCGCCTCGCTGCGCACGCGCGCGCGGGTGTTGCGGTGGTCCATGAAGAGGCCGGTGTCCAGGTAGTCGCCCAGGTTCACCCAGAACTTGAGGCCCTGCTCCTCCACCACCAGCCGCTCGCTGCCCTCACCCACGCGGCCGTACTGCGAGCGGCCCCAGGGCTGGGGCGTATGCGTCTTCACGGACGTGCGCTCGGGCGGCACGCCCAGCACGGCGGTGACGGCGGCGAGCACCTCCGCGCGGTCGGCGTCCGCGTTCGCGCCCTTCGCGTGGGCCTTGCGGCGCGGGAACTCCACGACATGGGCGTGGTCGCCGTAGAGGTCCACCGCGTAGGAGTACTCGGGGATGTCCCGGTCGTAGACGCGGAACGCGGTGAGCCCCTGCGCGCGGGCCCACTTGCGCAGGCGCTTCGCGTTCTTGCGCAGGCGGTTCTCGAACATGCCCGCGCCCGGTGTCTCCTCTTTGCCTTCGTCCGCCATGCTCCCCTCTTATTGCAGGCTGGCGGCGGGGCGGGGGAAAACACGGGGCCATGAGCGTGCGCGTCGAGAAGAACGGCCCCGTCACCACCGTCATCCTCCACCGGCCGGAGGTCCGCAACGCGGTGGACGCCGACGCGGCCCGCGAGCTGGCGGACGCCTTCCGTGCCTTCGACGCGGACCCCGACGCGCGCGTGGGCGTCCTGTACGGTGACGCGGGCACCTTCTGCGCGGGCGCGGACCTGAAGGCCGTGTCGGAAGGGCGCCTGCTGCGCCTGGAGCCGGACGGGGACGGGCCCATGGGGCCTTCGCGCATGCGGCTGTCCAAGCCCGTGGTGGCCGCGCTCAGTGGCCACGCTGTGGCGGGCGGTCTGGAGCTGGCCCTGTGGTGTGACCTGCGCGTGGCGGAGGAGGACGCGGTGCTGGGCGTTTTCTGCCGCCGCTGGGGCGTGCCGCTCATCGACGGGGGCACGGTGCGCCTGCCCCGGCTGATTGGCCTGTCGCGCGCCCTGGACCTCATCCTCACTGGCCGCCCCGTGTCCGCTGGCGAGGCGCTGGGCATGGGCCTGGTCAACCGCGTGGTGCCGAAGGGCGAGGCCCGGAGCGCCGCGGAGGCCCTGGCCGCGCAAATCGCCGCCTTCCCCCAGGCCTGCATGAACGCGGACCGGGCCTCCGCCTACACCCAGGCCGACCTGTCATTCGAAGACGCGATGCGCCAGGAGTTCCAGGGCGGGGTGAAGGTGCTCCAATCGGAGTCCATCCCCGGGGCGACGCGGTTCGCCCAGGGCGCGGGCCGGCACGGCCGCTTCGAGTAGGACCCGGAACAGGGGCGGGGACGCTGCGCGGCCGATGGGACTGTGTTAGTTCGCGGGCCATGCGCTTCGACACGCTCGCCATCCATGCCGGCCAGGAGCCGGATCCCACCACGGGCGCCATCATGACGCCCGTCTACCTGACCTCCACCTACGTCCAGGACGGACCGGGGGAGCACAAGGGCTACGAGTACAGCCGCACGCAGAACCCCACGCGCAAGGCGCTGCAGGACTGCCTCGCCGCGCTGGAAGGCGCGAAGTACGGAGCCGCGTTCGCGTCCGGCCTCGCTGGCACGGACATGCTGATGCACATGCTGGAGTCCGGTGACCACGTCATCGTCTCCGACGACGTGTACGGCGGCACCTTCCGCATCTTCGACAAGGTGTGGAAGCGCTCGGGCCTGAACTACTCCTTCGTGGACCTGTCCAAGCCGGAAAACTTCGAAGCGGCCATCACCCCCAAGACGAAGATGGTCTGGGTGGAGACGCCGACGAACCCGATGCTCAAGCTCATCGACCTGGCGCGCATCGCCGAGGTCGCCAAGAAGCGCGGCATCATCTCCGTCGCGGACAACACGTTCATGACGCCGTACTTCCAGAAGCCGCTGAGCCTGGGCTTCGACGTCGTGGTGCACTCCACGACGAAGTACCTCAACGGCCACAGCGACGTGGTGGGCGGCTTTGTCTGCACCAGCCGCGACGACATCGCGGAGCGGATGTACTTCCTGCAGAACGCGGTGGGCGGCGTGTCCGGCGCCTTCGACAGCTTCCTCGTGCTGCGCGGCGTGAAGACGCTGCACGTGCGCATGGACCGCCACGCGCAGAACGCGATGAAGGTGGCCCAGTACCTGTCCACGCACAAGCAGGTGAAGAAGGTCACCTACCCGGGCCTGGAGACGCACCCGCAGCACGCCCTGGCGCGCCAGCAGATGACCGGCTTCGGCGGCATGCTGACGATCGACATCCACGGCGGCCTGGAGGCGGCGCGCACCTTCCTCAAGACGGTGAAGGTCTTCGCCTGCGCCGAGTCCCTGGGCGGCGTCGAGTCCCTCATCGAGCACCCCGCCATCATGACCCACGCCTCCGTCCCCAAGGAGACGCGCGAGAAGCTGGGCATCCTGGACGGCTTCATCCGCCTGTCCGTCGGCATCGAGGACGCGCAGGACCTCATCGACGACCTCGCGCAGGCGTTCGACCGCGTGAAGTAGTCAGGCGCTCGCTCGCGCCCCAGGTGGCCGGCCTGCCCTCCGGGGCAGGGGGAATGTTGGTTGGAACACAACGTTTCCGGCGCGATGCGTAACCGACTGCTTGTCTCCACCTGCCTCCTGGGCGCGTGGCTCGTGACTGGCTGCGAGTCTCCGCCCGCTTCCACTGACTCCGACTTCCCTCCGGCCGTGCTGCCGGAGGCGCTCACCGCGTCCAACTGCAACCAGCTCACCGCGAAGGCGGTGACGGCCAGCGGCGACGACGGCAACGTTCCCGCCAACGCCCAGGACGACAACCTCGCCACTCGCTGGAGCGCGCAGGGGACGGGCGTCTGGCTGCAACTGGACCTGGGCTCGGCGCAGACGCTCACGGGCACCACCATCGCGTGGCACCGGGGCAACGAGCGCCAGAACCACTTCGTCCTCTCCACGTCCACCGACGGCAGCACCTTCACGCAGGCGTACGCGGGCGACAGTGCGCTCAACGCGTCCGCGCAGACGGTGACGTTCTCCTCGCGCAGTGCTCGCTACGTGCGCGTCACCGTCAACGGCAACACGGTGAACGACTGGAACTCCATCGCGGAGCTCCGTGCGTGCGCGGCCGCCGCGCCGCCGTCCACCGCCGACTCAGGCCCCACGCTGCCGCGCCTGCCGTACCTGCAGAGCGTGAAGCAGACGTCCGCCATCGTGGCCTTCCGCACCGCCAGCAGCTGCAACCCCACGGTGCGCTTTGGCGAGGGCACCAGCCTCACGTCATCCGTCAGCGCGGGCCTCTCCGGCACGCGCCACGCGGTGAAGCTGGAGGGCCTGTCCTCGGGCCGCACCTACGGCTACGTGGTGGAGGCGTGCGGCAGCAAGACGGGGCTGCGCGGCTTCCAGACGTCCACGACGTCCACGGTCACGAAGGCGCACTTCACCGCGATGGGCGACTTCGGCACCGGCGGCAGCATGCAGGCGAAGGTGATGGCGGTGATGTCCACGCCCGCGTGGCGCTCGGAGCTGCTCCTGGCCCTGGGTGACAACGCCTATCCGGACGGCACGGACGCGGAGTTCCAGGCGCACCTCTTCACGCCCATGGCCGGCCTCTTGCGCGAAGTCCCCATGTTCGCCACGCCCGGCAACCACGAGTACGTGACGAACCAGGGGCAGCCCTACCTGGACAACATGTACCTGCCGGCCAACAACCCGCAGGGCTCCGAGCGCTACTACTCGTTCGACTGGGGTCCGGTGCACTTCCTCTCCCTGGACTCCAACTGCGCGGTGGGCCTGGCGTCCGCGGACCGGTGCACGCTCGCTGCGCAGAAGGCGTGGGCGGAGGCGGACCTGGCCGCGAACACGCGTCCGTGGACGGTGGCCTTCTTCCATCATCCGTCGTGGTCCAGCGGTGAGCACGGCTCACAGCTCACCATGCGCCGCCAGTTCGGCCCGCTGTTCGAGAAGTACGGCGTGGACCTGGTGCTCACCGGGCATGACCACGACTACGAGCGCAGCAAGCCCATGTTCGGCGACAACGTGGCCTCCGGCACCCAGCGCGGCATCCCGTACCTCGTGGTGGGCAGCGGTGGCGCCACGCTGCGCGCCTTCGCCACCAGCCAGCCCGCGTGGACCGCCGTGCGCGACGCCGCGGCCTATGGCTTCCTGGACGTGACGGTGGACGGCGGCACGCTCACCGCGCGGTTGATCACCTCCAGCAACACCGTGCGCGACACGCTCACGCTCAAGAAGACGCTGAGCAAGTCCGCCGCCCAGGTCCAGGCCAGCGCCCTGGAGGCGGACGAGGCCCGCGCGGAGGAGGCGCAGGGCACGCCGCCGGGTCCCACGGACGACCGCCACGAGCCGAGGCCGCGCGGCCCCGTGCCGCCCGCGGACACTCCGGAGTCCGTGGCCGACCCCGAAGAGCCGCTTCCCCAGTAGCCGCGAGGCCCGCCGGAGGGTAGGGAAGGGCGGAACCCCGCGTTCCACGCTTCTTGAACCGCCGGCGGACCCGGCACTACCGGAAGGGACACCATGCGCTACTTCGAGGACTTCCCCATCGGCGAGGTCATGGAGCGGGGGCCGTACGTGGTGACGCGCGAGGAGATCATCGCGTTCGCGCGCCAGTTCGACCCCCAGCCCTTCCACATCGACGAGGACGCCGCCGGCAAGAGCATCTACGGCGGCATCATCGCCAGCGGCTGGCACACCGCTGCCATCTGCCACAAGCTCATGGTGGAGGGCCTGCTGGGCCAGGCCGCCGGCATGGGTTCGCCGGGCCTGGACGAGCTGCGCTGGAAGAAGCCGGTGCGCCCGGGCGACTCGCTCACCGTGCGCATCACGACGCTGGAGGCGAAGCCCTCCACGAGCAAGCCGGACCGCGGCGCGCTCAAGCTGCGCCTGGAGGTCGTGAACCAGCAGGGCGACGTCGTGATGACGGAGGTGGCCAACGCCCTCTTCGCCCGCCGCCCGGCCCCCTGACGTTCGTTCAGCAAATCTCCACGATGCAGTCCGCCAGCTCCAAGAGCAGCGGCTGCCGCGCGGGGACGCGCCACGTCTCACCGGGCGTCGAGGACGTGGTGCCCCCGGCGGTCGTGGTCCCTTCCACCACCTCCACGACGTAGCAGGGGTGGTGGCCGCCGCCCACCCTCACCCGCACGTGGTGGGGCGCCACGCCGGGCCGGTCCACGACGACGGTGCTGGTGGGGGCGCTCCCCACGGTGAGCCCCGGGGTCCAAACCTCGCGCCTGCCGCCAAGCAGCAGGCTTTCGAGGACCGTTCCCTCCTGGGTCCGGACCGTGACGGGCACCCGGTACCGCTCCACGCGCCAGTACACCACCGACGGGTTGAAGGGGCGCGCGTCCCCCCAGGCGAGCGTGCCCGCGTCCGCGTCCAGGCGGACCGTCGCGAAGTGCTCCGGCGAGCGCAGCCACTCCCTCAGCTCCGGGGTGAGGTCGGGGACTCGCGAGGAGTCCCAGTCGAAGAGGCAGGGCTCGAGGCTGGCCTCGCCCTCCATGCCGTCGCTGAAGCGGACGCGGACCACGAAGGGTGCGACACAGCGGGCTTCGAGGAGGGTGGCGGCCATGGTGCGTGCCTTTTTGGGTTCCCCTGGGCCCATACTTTGAGTTCCAGGGCTGACCTGGGTTACCAATACGCCCAAAGGAGAAGCCCATGTCCAACCCCAACGAGGTGGTTCCTCCCCCGGCGCCCAGCCGGCTGAAGCGTCCCGTGGAAGTGGTGCGCGCGGAGCTGCTGGCCGACGAGGACGTGAAGCAGCAGGCGGAGCTGCTGAAGATCCCCGTCGAGCAGTACGTGGAGAAGATCCTCGACTACGCCATCCACCCGGACAAGCCGCCCCAGCTGGAGATCATCCCCGACGAGGAGCTGAAGGCGCGCGACCCGAAGATCGCCACGGTGGAGGAGATCGGCACCCACCTGCAGAAGATCATCGACGGGGAGATCATCATCAGCCCCGCCCAGCAGCGCGACGGCTTCAGCAGCGACAAGAGCCACGAGCAGCGCTACAGCGCCGCCCTGGGCTCCGCCAGCAAGCCCGGGCAGACCGTGGCCCCCAAAGCGGGCGCCGCGGTGGATCCGGCGGAAGCCAAGAAGGGCCCCATCCGGGGTTGAGCCGTCCCGCTAAAGCCCCGGAACCCCGGGGCTTTTCTGGCGGTGGAGCGGATAATCAAGGAACCGGAAACTTCTCCGGCGTCTTGCCGAGAATCCCACTGTCAGTCTCACTTCGAGGGCCCGCGCGGCTCTCCACGAAAAGGATCAGACCATGGGTGGCATCGGCAAGGCTCTCGGCAAGGTGATGGACATCGTCAAGCCGTTCGTGACGATGGTGAACCCGCTCCTCGGCGCGGCCATGGGCTTCGCCAGCGGCCTGATGCAGGGCAAGAACCCCATCCAGTCGCTGCTGGGCGCGGCCACCGACCTCATCCCGGGCGGCGGCGTGTTCAAGAACGCGCTGAGTACCTTCGCCAACTCCGGCCTGCTGGACGGCAAGGGCGGCAACAGCCTGCTGTCCGGCGCGCTGAACCTGGCCAAGGGCAAGAGCAAGGTCACCGACATCGTCGGCGACCTGTTCAAGTCCACCAAGAGCAACCCGCTCACCAACCTCGGCCTGGGCAACGCGACCGAGCTGGCCGCCCAGAAGATGTCGACGTTCCTCTCCTAGTCCATGAAGCCTGTCCGCTTCGACCCCAAGGTCCACCACGAACTGCTCAACCTGTGGCGCAAGCCCTGGGATGAGACGATGACGCCGGAGGCACTGCCGGAGTTCGGGTTCGTGGTGCCGGACAAGGCGGCGGGTTTCCTGTACCGCACGGACAGCTCGGTGGCGCTGATTGAAGGCATCATCGCCGCGCCCGGGCTGACCAAGGAGGACCGCAACGAGGCGGTCAACGCCATCGTCGCCGCGGTCCGCGACGAGGCCCGGCGCCAGGGCTTCAAGCTGCTCCTGGGCTACTCGCAGCTGGACGCCATCAAGAACCGCGCGGAACGCTTCGGCTTCATCCACGTGGGACCGGGCTACCACATGGTGGCCCTGGACCTGACGAAGCCGGACCCCGCGGGACTCTGAAGACACCGCATCGCTGAAGCACGACGGGCCCGAAGGGAGGATGTCCTCCTCCTTCCGGGCCCGCGGTGTTTCCAAGCGTCCGGCCGCTGCTTTAAGCGGCGTTGCGGTGCAGGTGGTCGATGAGGTCGATCTTCGTGACGATGGCGATGACCGTCTCTCCGTCCTTCACCACGGCCACGTTGTCGCGCGCGAAGATTTCACGCAGCCGGTCGATGCTGGCCTCGGCGGACACGGCGCCCTGGAGCGGGGCGACGATGGGGTCGATGGCGTCCTGGAACTTCACCTTGTTGGCGACCAGGGCGTTGAGCAGGTCGTACTCGTGGACCATGCCCACGGCGCGCCCGTCGTCGGACACCACCGGCATCTGGCTGATGCCGTGGCTGCGCATGGTCTCCACCACGCGGTCCACGCGGTCACCGCGCTTGGCCGTCTTCAGGTCGCGGGGCTTCGCGCCGATGATGTCGCGCACGGTGCCGGCGCCCTTCTCCTGCATGAAGCCGTTGTCGCGCATCCACTCGTCGGAGTGGAACTTGCTGATGTAGCTGCTGCCGGAGTCCGGCAGGACGACCACGATGGTCTTCCCCTTGCCGACCTCCTTCGCCAGCTGCACGGCCACGTGCACCGCCGCGCCGGACGAGCCGCCCGCGAAGATGCCTTCCTCGCGCGCGAGGCGGCGCGCGGCGTTGAAGCACATGCGGTCATCCACCTGGCGCACGTCGTCCACGACCTTGAAGTCCATGGCGCCGCAGAGCATGTCCTCGCCAATGCCCTCGACCTTGTAGACGTGCGGCTCGGTGAGCTTGCCCGTCTTGAAGTAGCCCTCGTAGACGGAGCCTTCCGGATCCACGCCGACGTTCTTCAGGCCGGGGATCTTCTCCTTGAGGTACTTGCCGGCGCCGCTCATGGTGCCGCCGGTGCCCAGGCCGGACACGAAGTAGTCGAACTTGCCTTCGGTCTGCTCGAAGATCTCCGGACCCGTCGTGTGGTAGTGCGCCTCGATGTTGTCCGGGTTGTGGTACTGGTTCAGCATGAACGCGCCGGGCGTCTCCTTGGCCAGCCGCTTGGACGTCTCGTAGTAGCTGCGCGGGTCCTCGGCGGGCACGTTCGTCGGCGTGACGACGACCTGGGCGCCCATGGCCTTCAGGCGGTTGATCTTCTCCAGGGACATCTTGTCCGGCATGGTGAAGATGCACTTGTAGCCCTTCACCGCCGCGGCCAGCGCCACGCCCATGCCGGTGTTGCCGGACGTGTTCTCCACGATGGTGCCGCCGGGCTTGAGCTTCCCCTCCCGTTCGGCCTTTTCGATGATGTAGAGCGCCATGCGGTCCTTGATGGACGCGCCGGGGTTCATGAACTCGCACTTCACGAGCACGGTGGCGTCGTTCGGACCGACGAGCTTGTTGAGCTTCACCAGCGGCGTGTGGCCAATGGCGGTGAGGATGTTCTGTTGGATGTCCATCGTGCGTGGCTTCCCGAAAAAAGTGAGGGTCGGGGCCTTATATGTCTCCGCCCCGTCAGGGGGAACATGCCCGGAAGCACGGCCCTTCCTGACGCAGGATGCCGCGAACGGGTGGGCGTTTCCCCCCGGGCTTCGTCGCCCTCCCGGGGGCATGTCCCCCTGGACGTAGGGCCTTGGGGCTCCTCGTCACGTAGGCGACAGGGCAGGCGTCCGCCGGGCGTGTGGCCCACGCGGGCTTTGACCCGCCGCGCCGTGCCTCCGATACTCGCGGGCGTCTTTCCTTCCCCCTCTGGAGCACCCGCCCCCCATGGAACTTGAGGCCGCCCTTCGCGACCAGGTGGGACAGGCCATTGGCCGTCCCGTCCCCGATGCCCCCATCAAGAAGTTGAAGGGCGACGCGAGCAACCGCTCCTACTACCGCGTCGGCTCCGCCCCCGAAAGCTGGGTGCTGATGGTGATGCCCCCGGACGCGACGAAGAAGAGCGAAGAGGCCACCAAGGGCGAGCCCCCGAAGGAGCTGCCCTTCATCAACGTGCACCGCTACCTGGAGCGTCTGGGTGTGCGGGTGCCGCGCATCCTCCGCTACGACGAGCCCGCCGGCGTCATGGTGCTGGAGGACCTGAGCGACATCACCTTCGAGTCCGCGCTGGAGGGGGGCCGCCACAACCAGGCGCTCTACACGCGCGCGGTGGACCTGCTGGCGAAGCTGCGCGTGCAGGCGGAGAAGCAGCGCGACCCGGAGTGCCTGGCCTTCACGCGCGCCTTCGACGAGGACCTGTACGACTGGGAGCTGCACCACTTCCGCGAGTGGGGCCTGGAGGCCTGGAGCGGCAAGCTGCCCACCGACGCGGAGCGCGCCCAGCTGGACGCCACGTTCCGGGACATCGCGAAGCAGTTGGCCGCCGCGCCGCGCGGCTTCACGCACCGCGACTACCAGAGCCGCAACATCATGGTGAAGGAGGGCGAGCTGGTCGTCATCGACTTCCAGGACGCGCTCCAGGGCCCGCGCCAGTACGACCTGGTGGCGCTGTTGCGCGACAGCTACGTGGAGCTGGACCGCGACTTCGTGGACACGATGCTGGACCGCTACATCGCCACGTTCGAGCAGGAGAGCGGGGAGAAGATCGACGCCAAGGAGTTCAAGGCGTTCTTCGACCTGCTCACCATCCAGCGCAAGCTGAAGGACGCGGGCCGCTTCGAGTTCATCAACCGCGTGAAGGGCAACCCGGGCTTCCTCGTCTCCATCCCCGCGTCGCTGCGCTACGTGAAGGCCGCGTTCGCGCGCCGGCCGGAGCTGGCGCCGTTGCAGAAGCTGGTGGCGAAGTACGTGCCCGAGCTGGCGGCCTGAAGCCATGAAGGCGATGGTCCTCTGCGCGGGCCTGGGCACGCGCCTGCGCCCGCTCACCGAGCGCTGGCCCAAGCCGGCGATGCCGTTCCTTGGCCAGCCGCTGCTCAGGTATCACCTGGCGGTGCTGAAGGCCGCGGGCGTGACGGAGGTGGGCATCAACACGCACCACCTGCCGGACACGATGGCGGCGGTGGCCCGCGCGGAGTGCGAGCGCGCGGGGCTGCCGCTGCACGTGGTGCACGAGCCCGTCATCCAGGGCACGGGCGGCGGCATCCGCGGCCTGCGCGACTTCCTGTCCGGCGAGGACTTCCTCGTGTTCAACGGGGACATCCTGTTCCCGGTGGACCTGAAGCCCGTGGTCGCGGCGCACCGGGAGTCCGGCGCGGTGGCGACGATGGTGCTCCTGCCCATGCCGGAAGGGGAGAAGTACGCGGCGGTGGAGGCGGACGCGGGCGGGCAGGTGCGCCGCATCGCGGGGTACGGCCCGGGCGGTGAAGGCCTGAAGCCGTGGCACTTCACCGGCGTGCACGTGATGTCCCCCAGCGTGTTCGACTTCATGACGGCGGAAGGTCCCGAGGACATCAACCGCGAGGTCTACGTGCGGGTGATGCAGGCGGGGCTCCAGGTTCGCGGGCACGCGGTGGATGCGTACTGGTCCGACCTGGGCATGCCGTCGCGCTACCTGGCCACGGTGCGGGACGTGCTCGAAGGGCGCGTGCCGTTGCAGGCGCTGGGGAAGGATTCGCCGCTCGCTGGCCTGAAGGCCGGAGCAGACGGTGCCTGGGTGCACCCGGAGGCCCGCGTCGAGGGCACGGTGCGCGGGCCTGCGTACGTGGGCAGCGGCAGCATGGTGGACGCGGGCGCCACAGTGGGCCCGGGCGTGTCGGTGGGCCCGGGCGCGCGGGTGGGGCAGGGCGCGCGGCTGGAGCGCTGCGCCGTGTTCGAGGAGACGCAGGTGTCCCCCGGTGAGTTCCTCACCGAGGTGCTCGCGTGGGGTCCGCACCGGGTGCCCGCGCCGCTGACGGGGCGCTGACCGGTTGTCTCAGGGCGTGGGGGCCGCGGTGGCCTTCACGCCGGAGCCGTCCGGCCTCCAGCCCACTTCCAGCACCTGCTTGGGGCCGAAGGTGACGCGCAGCTTCTGGCCCGGCGTGGTCCACTTGAGCTTCGGCTCCAGTCCGACAGCTTCGTCGGGTTGCCGCGCCAGGACGTGCTCCTCGCTGTCCTGGATGGCGCTGTCGCACGTGGTCCAGGTCAGGAGGATCGTGCGCGTGGGGCCCTGCTTCCCCAGCCGCACCCATTGCAACCGGATGTCGTCCGCGGCGCCGCAGGCTCCACTGGTGTAGCGGCCCATCATGGGCTCCGTGAGGAGCTCCAAGAACCCGGGCGTGCCGTCCTTGAACCGGAACGTCTCCACGGGCCCTTCGGACAGGGTGCCGCGCAGGTCGCCAGGGGCGCGGGAGAGGAACAGCGTCGCCGTCCCATCCAGGGTCTTCACCGGCACGCGGGTGGTGCCCTCGCCCAGGAACGCGGCGGGAGGACCGAAGGAGGAGGTCACGGGGCGGTATCCGGTGACGGCGTCCAACTGCACGGAGCAGGCGCGCAGCCCGAAGCTTTCGGGGGACTCGCGCAGCACCCGCAGTCCCACCCAGCTGTTGCCGGTGCGCAGGAAGTACGGCGGCAGGTCCTCGATGGCCTGCTTCACGCCCGGGCCCCGGGGGGCGGGCTGGCCCAGCTCCGGCAGCCCCTCCACCAGCTTCGCCGTGAGCGGCGTCGCGAGCGTGATGACCTTCAGGGTCTCCGCGTCCGCCCACTTCGGGGCCGGGTGCGTGGAGCGCAGCCGTTCCTTCGTGCCCGCCGGGCCCGCGTCGATGGCGTCCACCCGGACGCGCAGCTTGCGCACGCCGTCCCTGGGGACGAACAGCAGCGCGCCGGGCTGGAGCACCGCGCGCACGTGGTAGCCCGTGGGCGTCTTCCGGGCCTCGTACGTCGCGTCGCCCGGGGCCAGGGCGGGGGACAGGCCCGCGTAGCGGTCCAGGTCATAGAGCACGGGCGCGCGGCCATCCGGGAAGAAGCCCAGGTGGGCCAGCCCCACCAGCATCCGGGTCCGCTTCGCGGGCGCACTGCCCAGCGTCCCGCGCGCGGACTGGATGTCGTCCTCGCAGTCCCCGGGCTCCGGCGGTTCGGACATGCCCGGGTCCTGTCCCTGGATGATGGCGTCCAGCGCCTTCGGGTCGTCCTTCCCTCGCACCGTGAAGAAGCCACCGCGAGGCGCGGTGGTGACGAGCCGCGCGGGCATCAGCGACTCCGGGTCCTCCAGTCCCAGCCACACCTCCACGTGGTCCGAGTGGATGTCGTCCGTCGCGGCCGACGGCGTCGTGTCCACCACGTCCACGTCCAGCACCAGCCGCTGCCCGTCCGACGTCAGCGTCGCGACGGAAGGGGAGGTCTTCTCGCCGGAGGCGGTCAGCGGGGCGGAGAAGTCTGGGGCGGCGGCCGTCAGCAGCAGGCCGGTCAGCAGGGGCCAGGACATGGGGACTCCTCATGACGAAGGCCCGCGCTCCTTGTCGGGGCACGGGCCTTCAGACGTTCGGCGGGCGTGGGTGGCTCAGGCGTTGTGCCAGCGCGCCAGGATGCAGGTGACGTTGTCGTTGCCGCCCGCCGCGTTGGCCAGGTCGATGAGCTGGCCGCAGGCCTTCTCCAGCTCCGGCGTGCGCGACAGGATGTCCTGCATCTGCGCGTCGCTGATCATGCCGCTCAGGCCGTCCGAGCACAGCAGGAAGACGTCGTTCTCCAGCGGATCCACGCGGGTGACGTCCACCTGCACCTGCTCCTTCATCCCCAGCGCGCGGACAATCACGTTCTTGTGGGGGAAGTTTTCGATCTCCTCCGGCGTGAGCTTCTTCGCCTTGAGGTAGTCGTTGAGCAGCGAGTGGTCCTCCGTCACCTGCTGGAGCAGGCCGCCGCGGAAGAAGTACACGCGGCTGTCGCCCACGTGGCCCACGTAGGCCGCGCTGTCGGCGAAGTGCACGGACACGATGGTGGTGCCCATGCCCTTGTACTTGGTGTCCGCCGTGGCGCGCTCGAAGATGCGCGCGTTGGCCAGCTTGATGCCGGTGGCCAAGCGGTTCTCGTCGTAGTTGCGCTGCTTGTCCATCTTGAAGGGCCAGGTGGCGTCCTGGTCCTTGGACGTGAGGCGGAAGAACTCACCCAGTTCGTCCACGGCGATGCGGCTGGCGATCTCCCCGGACGAGTGACCGCCCATGCCGTCCGCCACGACCACGAGGTTCTCCTCGGTGAGCACGAGGTAGTTGTCCTCGTTGTGGTTCCGCTTCATCCCGACGTGGGTGCTGCCGGCGACCTCGATACGCATGCGAAGGGACTCTTCCGGGGAGAGGCGTGAAAATCGGGCCTCGACGTTAACAAAGCGTTCGAAAAGGGGTCAAAAACCTCTCATCTGTCGCAGCGGTCCACCCTCCCGGTGCGGGTG
>NZ_RAWE01000199.1 GCF_003611695.1 Corallococcus carmarthensis
ATAAGAGACAGCCCCAAGCCCGACGAGGGCCGGCTCGCGCAGCAGATTGAACAGCGCTACGCCGACATCCAGACGAAGAAGGACCACTTCTTCACGCTGGGCGTCCCGCAGGATGCCTCCCGCGACCAGGTGAAGGCCGCCTTCCTGAGCCTCGCCAAGCTCTTCCACCCGGACCGGCTGCCCCCGTCGCTGCCCCACCTGGCGCCGAAGATCACCGCCGTCTTCGAGTCCATCCGCGAGGCCTACGAAGTCCTCCACGACGACACCCGCCGCAAGAACTACCAGTTGGCCCAGCAGGGCGCGCAGGCCGCTCCCAAGGCCCCGATCGCGGGCCCCGGCGCCCGCCCCGGCAGCCCCGGCGCCGCCCGCGCGGACACCAACGCGGACGACCTCTTCCGCATGGGCGAGGTCTTCTTCCGCAAGCGCGACTTCATCGCCGCCAGCGAACACTACGAGCGCGCCCACGCCCTGGACCCCAAGCCCCTGTACCTCGCGGCGCGCGCCTGGGCCGTCTACATGGACCCCAGCCGCAAGGCCGACATGCCCCGCGCGAAACAGTGGATGGCGGATGCGGTGCGCACCGACCCGAACTGTGATCGCGCCCACTACCAGTTGGGCGTCATCGCCCGCGTGGAAGGGGACATGGACCGCGCGGAGCGGCACTTCCGGGACGCGGTGCGTTCGAACCCCAAGCACCTGGAGGCGAACCAGGAGCTGCGGCTCATCGACATGCGCAAGAAGAACCCGCCCAAGAAGGGTCTCTTCCGCTGACTCGCCTGTCCCCCAGGGAGGGAATCGGCCGGTTTTCCGGACAGTCCCGCCCATTGACACACCTGGAAACCGGACCCGATGCTTGCCCCCACGGGGCGCGTCCGTTGGATCCGCCGTCCCGCCCGTTTTGAAAGGCATGCCACGTGGCCAAGCAGCACCTGCTCCTCGTCGACGGTGACGCGAAGAGTCTGCGCGTGATGGAGGTCAGCCTGAAGAAGGCGGGCTTCTCCGTCACGACTGCGATCCACGGCAAGGATGCGCTGGAGAAGGTCCAGATCAGTCCGCCGGACCTCGTGCTCGCGGACACCAAGATGCCGGAGATGGACGGCTTCGAGCTCTGCAAGGCGCTCAAGTCCGACGAGCGCTTCAAGTTCATCCCCTTCGTCTTCCTGACGAACCAGAAGTCGGTCGAGTTCAAGGTGCGCGGCCTGGAACTCGGGGGTGACGACTACCTGACGAAGCCGATCTACATCAAAGAGATCGTCACCCGCGTGAAGATGATCCTTCAGAAGGCCGAGAAGGAACGCATCGAGAAGCGCGAGACGACCAAGGGTGGCTTCGCGGGAAGCCTCGCCGACATGGGCGTCGTGGACCTGGTCCAGACCTTTGAAATCGGCCGCAAGACGGGCGTCATCTCCATCCAGGGCGAGCGCACCGGCGTCGTCTACTTCAAGGAAGGCCGCGTCATCGACGCGGAGCTGGGCCGGCTCAAGGGCGAGAACGCCTTCTACCGCCTGCTCAACACGTTCGAAGGCCAGTTCGACGTGCAGTTCACCACGTTGGACCGCACCGAGCGCATCGAGGTCTCCACGCAGGGCCTCCTCATGGAGGGCATGCGCCGGCTGGACGAGTGGGGCCGGATGCTCGAGCAGCTCCCGCCGCTGGAGACGGTCTTCGAGATCGACTACCACCAGCTGGCGGACCGCCTGTCGGAGATCCCCGATGAGGTGAACGGCCTGTTGCGCCTGTTCGACGGCAAGCGTGCGCTGTCGCGCGTGGTGGAGGACTCGGACTTCGAGGACCTGGCCGCGCTGGGCATCATCAGCAAGCTGTACTTCGAAGGGCTGATCCGCGAGCTGGGCAACGCGCCGCTGGAGCCCGTGCAGAGCAGCAAGCCGGGCATCGAGCAGTGGCTGAACGCCGCGCCGCCCATCCCCGTGGAGGTCGCGCCCGCGCAGGAGGCCGCGCCCGCGGAAGTGCCGGCCCCCGTCGAGGAGCCGGCGCCCCCGGTGGAAGTGGCGCCCGTGGCGGAAGCCCCGCCCTACGAGGAGCCCGAGGCCCCGCCCGCGCAGCCGGAGCCCATGGAGGAGGTCACGCCGGTGGCGGAGGTGGCGCCCGCGCCGGTCTCCGCGCAGCCCGCGCAGGTGATCATCTTCCCGCCGCGCCTCCGTCCCGGCGAGGGCGGTCCTCCGCCGTTCGGTCAGGAGGGCGTGGAGCCCGTGGTTCCTCCGCTGTCGCAGGAGGGGTCGGCGTTCCTCGTGGAGCCGCCCCCGGCGCACCGCGCGGTGGATCATGCGCGGCGCAGCCTGCTGCTCGACTGGAGCCGGGTGGACACGGAGGGCCTGAGCGCCTCCAGCACGTGGGGCCCCGGTTCACCGTGGTCGTCCTCGTCCCGCGCGCCGGCCCCCGCCGCGCACAGCCCGTTCGCCGCCGCGCCCGCGCAGGCGCCCGTGGATCCGCAGCCCTCGCGTCCGCCCATCTTCGGTGGCGCCGCCATCGCGCCCAGCCCGCTGGCGCACGTGCCGCCTCCCACGCCGGCCCCTCCGTCGTCCGAGGTGACGCTGGTCAGCGGGCGGGAGCCCCTCCAGGACGAAGTGCCGGTGGAGGAGGCCCCGCCGCAGCAGCTCGCGCTGCCTCCGTATCCGGGCCACGGCATCGTGCCGCCGCAGGTCGCTCCCGTGGCGCTCAACGTCGAGTACCCCGCGACGACGCCCTTCGATGCGCAGCCGGCCCCCATCGAGCCGGTGGACACCCCCGCGCACGACGTGCCCGCGTCCGAGGCGTACTTCACGGAGCCCGAGCCCTCCGAGCCCGCGGCGAGCGCCCCGGCGCCCTCCACGCAGGCCGCGAACGCCGCCAGCGGCACCGCGACGGCCCCGGCCAGCGCCGCGCCCACGAACAGCGCGACCGCTCCGGCCAGCACGCCTCCCGCGAAGCCCGCCAGCGCGAAGCCCGCGCACGACGAGGACGACGCGGCGATGATCGCCGCGATGAAGCCCAAGCGCACGGGCCTCTACGTCGCGGGTGGTCTGGTGCTGGTCGCGGCCGTGGCCGCGCTGGTGATCTCCAAGGGCTCGGGCAGCTCCGAAACGCCCAAGCCTCCCGAACCGAAGGTGACGCAGCCCGCGCCGCCCGTGGAGGCGCCCAAGCCGCCGGAGACGACGCCTCCGCCGGAGGTCACGCCGCCGCCCGTGAAGACCGTGGACGCGCAGACCGACGCGGGGGCCCCTCCGCCGAAGACCGCCACCACCACTCCGGAGGACGCGGGCGCGCCGCCGGTGAAGATGGCCACGCCCGAGCCCGCCGCCGTCCCCGACGCGGGCCTCGCGGCCGTACCGACGCCCACGACGCCCCCGGACGCGACGCCGCCCGTGGTGCAGGCGAAGGCCACCTTCGCGGACTTCATCAAGGACGGCCGCGCGGCGATGGCCCGCAAGAGCTTCAAGTCCGCCGTCGGCGCCTACCGCAAGGCGCTCGCGCTCGACAGCGCCTCCATCGAGGCGAAGACGGGCCTGGGCATCTCGCTGGCCAACAACAGCAGCACCAGCGAATCCGGCTACCGCGAAGCGGCCAAGCTGCTCCAGGACGTCGTCAAGGCGGAGCCGAAGAACGCGAAGGCCTGGTTCTGGCTGGGCAGCTCGCTCCAGTTCTCCGGTGAGCAAACCCGAGCGGCCGAGGCCTACAAGCGGTATCTGTTCCTCGAACCGACGGGAAGTTCGGCGGAAGAGGTGCGCGCACTGCTCAAGGGGATGGGCAGCTAGGCGGCCTGTCCGCTTCAGCCTCCCCGTCCTTGCTGGAGTCGTCGTGCTCGTCCTGGGACTCGAAACCTCGTGCGATGAAACCGCCGCCGCCGTCGTGGAGGACGGGCGGCGCGTCCTGTCGGACGTCGTCTCCACGCAGGTGGACATCCACCGCCGCTGGGGCGGCGTCGTGCCGGAGCTGGCCAGCCGCAACCACATCGTCCAGGTGATGCCCGTCGTCCACGAGGCCCTCACCCGCGCGGACAAGACGCTCGACGACATCGACCTCTTGGCCGTCACGTCCGGCCCCGGCCTCATCGGCGCGCTGCTGGTGGGGCTCCAGGTGGCCAAGGGCCTGAGCCTCGCCACGGGCAAGCCCTTCGTGGGCGCCAACCACCTGGAAGGGCACCTGCTGGCCATCCGGCTGCTGGAGGACGCGCCCGCGCCGCCGTTCCTGGGGCTCGTCGTCTCCGGTGGCCACACCAGCCTCTACGAGGTGCGCGACTACGGGAACTACCGCCTCGTCGGCCGCACGCGCGACGACGCCGCGGGCGAGGCCTACGACAAGACGGCGCGCATCCTCGGCCTGCCGTACCCGGGCGGGCAGCCCATCGACGAGCTGGCGCAGAAGGGTGACCCGGAGGCCATCCGCTTCCCGCGCGCGCTGCCGGGCGACAACCTGGACGTGTCCTTCTCCGGGCTGAAGACGTCGGTGCTCCACCACGTCCAGAAGCACGGCGTGCCGGAAGGCCAGGCCCTCCACGACCTGTGCGCGTCGTTCCAGGAGGCGGTGGCGGACGTGCTGTCAAAGAAGCTCGTCGCCGCGGCGAAGAAGCTGGGCCACAACCAGCTGGTGCTGTGCGGCGGCGTGGCGGCGAATTCACGGCTCCGGGCCCTGTGCAAGCAGCGCGCGGAGGAGCGCGGCCTGCGCATGTTCCTACCGCCGGTGCGACTGTGCACGGACAATGGCGCGATGATCGCCGTCGCGGGGTATGAAGCGTGGCGCCGCGGCTTGCGCGGTGATTTCCGCCTCGCGGCCGACCCCGCCTGGCGCATGGAGTAGGGGCCTCAAGTGGATTCTCCGCGCGAAATCCTCAAGCGACACGGCCTGCGGGCCAAGCACAGCTGGGGACAGAACTTCCTCGGAGACCCGGACGCGCTCCAGGCCATCGCGGACGCGCTCGTGTTGCGCGAGGGCGAACCCGTGGTGGAGCTGGGCCCGGGCCTGGGCCACCTCACGCGCTTCCTCGCCGCCACCGGCGCGCAGGTCACAGCCGTGGAGCGCGACCGCGACATGGTGGCCGTGCTGGAGAAGGAGGCCATCCCCGGCGTGCGCGTGGTGCCCGGCAACGCCGCCACGGTGGACTTCGCCCAGGTGGCAGGCGCGCCGGACATCGCGCTCGTGGGCAACCTGCCGTACCACCTCACCAGCCCCATCCTCTTCCAGGTGCTCGCGCAGCGCGCCCACATCTCTCGCGCCGTCTTCACGCTCCAGAAGGAGGTCGTGGTGCGGCTGGCCGCGGAGCCCGGCAACCGCGACTACGGGCTGCTCACGGTGCTGCTCGGCCTGCACTTCGACGTGGAGCAGGTGCTCACGCTGGAGGCGTGGCGCTTCCATCCACCCCCGAAGGTGGACTCCGCCGTGCTGCGCCTCACGCGGCTCAAGAAGCCCCGCGCGCCGCTGGTGGACGAGGCCCGCTTCACGCGGCTGGTGAAGGCCGGCTTCGCGCAGCGCCGCAAGACGCTGATCAACTCGCTCAAGTCCGACAAGGGCCTGGCGACGCCGGAGGTGATGCTGGCCGCGCTCAAGACGGCGGGCATCGACCCGGGCCGCCGCGCGGAGACGCTCGCCCCGGAGGAGTTCGCCGCCATCGAGCGCGCCCTGGGCCCCGTCACCGCCATGGCGCCGCCGCCCCCGGACGCGCCGGAAGAAGCCGTAGGCCACGACGCGGAGGAGTAGGGGACGACGGTCAGCGCTTCTGGCCCAGCGCGGCCAGGAGCCCACCCTGCTGAGCGAGGAACGCGCGGAACTCGTCCTCGTCGATGCGCAGGCGCGCGAGCACGCCGCTGAGCACCTCGTCCACGGTGCCGTCCGGCCGGCGCTTCAGTTCGAAGGCCGTCTTGAGCAGGGCCACGCCATAGAGTGGATCCACGTCCACCGGAGGTGCGGGAGGGGCCGTGGCCGTACGGGCGGCGGGCGCCACTTCCGTGGGCTCCACCAGGTCCACCACCGTCTTCACCCGCTGCCTGCCGCGCATCTGTGGCCCGTCGCTCCGCTGTCCGTGTTCGCGGGCACCGTAGGGGATGACCCCGGATGGCGCAAGGGTCGGGTGGCCCGGCGAAAATTGCCGGATGCACGGGGGCATGGTTGTGTTATCCGCCCCCCGCGCGCGCATGTCTCGCATGCGTTGATTCCGGGGGCGGAGGCCTCGGGCCGATGGACCACCGCTACATCGTCGTCGAAGGCCCCATCGGCGTGGGCAAGACGAGCCTCACCAACCTCCTCACGGAGCGCCTGGGCAGCCGCCGCATCCTCGAAGTGGTGGAGGAGAACCCCTTCCTCTCCAGCTTCTACGCGGACCGGCAGAAGTTCGCGTTCCAGACGCAGGTGTTCTTCCTGCTGTCGCGCTTCCGCCAGCAGCAGGAGCTCTTCCAGCAGGACCTGTTCCGCGCCGTCACCGTGAGCGACTACCTGTTCGCGAAGGACCGCATCTTCGCGAACCTCACGTTGGCCTCGGACGAGCTGGCCCTCTACGACCGCGTCTTCGAGGCGCTGGGGCCCCGCGTCCCGCAGCCCGACCTGGTCATCTACCTCCAGGCCCAGCTGGACGTGCTGCTGCATCGCATCAAGAAGCGCGGCCGTGAATTCGAGCGCAAGTTCGACGCGGGCTACCTGGAGTCGCTCACGCACGCCTACAACGACTTCTTCGCGCACTACACGGACACGCCGTTGCTGGTGGTGAACACGTCGGACATCGACTTCGTGCACAACGAGGCGGACCGCGAGGACCTGCTGCTGGCCATCCAGAACGCGAAGTCCGGCGTGCAGCACTACACCCCCAAGTCCCGCCGGGGCTGACGGCCGCCGCCCGGCTGGCTGCCTGGCGTGCGGTGATCCCCCCACGCGGCCTTCGAGGGCGTTAGAGTGCATCCGCGTGGAACCCCGGCCTCCGGCGATCCCCTTGGGGACGGCGAGGGGCCTTCCGTTCCACGCGGCTGTCCCACCCGTCTTGCCACAGGAGGTGAACCGTGAAGGACAAGGTCACCATCCACACGCTGAAGCGCCTGAAGCAGTCCGGTCAGAAGATCTGCATGGTCACCGCGTACGACGCGACGTTCGCGCGCATCCTCGACGAGGGCGGCGCGGACGTGCTCCTGGTCGGTGACTCGCTGGGCATGGTCATCCAGGGCCAGGACTCCACGCTGCCCGTCACCATGGACCAGATGGTCTACCACTCGGCGGCCGTGAGCCGCGGCGCGAAGCGGGCGCACGTGGTGGGCGACCTGCCGTTCATGAGCTACCAGGTGTCGCCGCAAGAGGCGGTGCGCAACGCCGGGCGGCTCGTGGCTGAAGGCAACGTGGGCAGCGTGAAGCTGGAGGGCGGCGCCGAGTTCGCCGACACCGTGCGTGCCATCGTCCGCGCCAGCATCCCCGTCATGGGCCACCTGGGGCTGACGCCGCAATCGGTGCACAAGATGGGCGGCTACGTGGTGCAGGGCCGCGACGAGGACGCCGCGCGCCGCATGCTGGAGGACGCGCTCGCGCTGGAGGCCGCCGGCGCCTATGCGCTGGTGCTGGAGGGCGTGCCGCTGGAACTGGCGCGCACCATCACCCAGAGCCTGAAGATCCCGACCATCGGCATTGGCGCGGGCAAGCACTGTGATGGACAGGTGCTGGTCTGCTACGACCTGCTGGGCATGAACCCGGACTTCAAGCCGAAGTTCGTGAAGCGCTTCGCCAACCTGCACGGGAACATCACGGAGGCCGCGAACACGTACTTCTCCGAAGTGCGCGCGGGCACCTTCCCGGATGAAGACCACAGCTTCAAGGCCACCAAGGGCATCCGTCTGGTGACGCCCACGCCTGTCGCCCCCGACGCGGACGTCGCCGCCGAGGGCGCGGAGAAGGTCGGCGGCATCTACGGGGCTCCGGTCTAGCCATGGCCCCCCACGTCCTGCGCACCGTTCCGGAAGTGAAGGCCTGGGTCGCGTCCCTCCAGAAGGAGGGAAAGACGCTGGCGCTCGTGCCCACCATGGGCTTCCTCCATGAGGGCCATGTCTCTCTCATGAAGGAGGGCGGCCGGCGCGCGGACGTGGTGGCCACCTCCATCTTCGTGAACCCCACGCAGTTCGGTCCCCGCGAGGACCTGGCGCGCTACCCGCGCGACTTCGAGGGGGACCTGGCCAAGTGCGCGAGCGCGGGCGTCACGGCCGTGTTCGCGCCCGAGCCCGCGGCGATGTACCCCGCCGGCTACCAGACCTACGTGGAGGTCACGGAGGTCAGCCAGGGGCTGTGCGGCGAGCGGCGTCCCGGCCACTTCCGGGGCGTCGCCACCATCGTCACGCAGCTGTTGGCGCTGTTCCGCCCGGCCGTGGCGCTGTTCGGGGAGAAGGACTACCAGCAGCTCCAGGTCATCAAGACGCTCAACCGCGACCTGCACCTGGGCGCGGACATCGTGGGCATGCCCACCATCCGTGAGGCGGACGGGCTGGCCATGAGCAGCCGGAACGCATATCTGTCCGCGGATGAACGCCGCCGGGCACTCGCCCTGTCGAAGGGCATGCGGGCGGCCCAGGCCCTGCTTGCCTCCGGCACCCGGGACACAGGAGCGCTGGTAGAAGCCGCCCGCCGTGAATTGCAGGCAGCGGACCTCCGGGAGGACTACGTGGAGGTACGGGACGCCGGGACGCTTTCACCCCTGGCGGCAGTGGCGCCCGGACAGACGGCACGCATGCTGGTGGCGGCCTTCTCGGGCACCACGCGGCTCATCGACAACATGCCGCTGGCCGGTTAGAGACCCGGGACACGTTATGGCCGCTGGAAAGTCGAAGGGTGTGGGTGCGGAGCCGGGGGTGAAGCTCATTGCCGAGAACCGGCGTGCGCGCTTCGACTACACGGTGGATGAGAAGATAGAGGCCGGGCTGGAGCTCACGGGGAGCGAGGTGAAGTCGTTGCGGGAAGGAACGGCCAACCTGTCGGACGCCTACGCGCTCCAGAAGGGCACGGAGCTGTTCCTGCTCAACGCCCACATCGGCTCCTACAAAGCGGCCAGTGTCTTCGACCACCTGCCCACCCGGGGCCGGAAGCTGCTGATGCATCGGGCGGAGATCGACCGCTGGACGGCGAAGGTTCGCGAGCGCGGTTACTCCATCATCCCGCTCGTGCTGTACTTCAGGAAGGGGCGGGCCAAGGTGGAGCTGGGCCTGTGCCGCGGCAAGACGCACGAAGATCGCCGCCACGACATCAAGGAACGGGAGACGAAGCGGGAGATGGACCGGGAAGTGCGCCGTCGTTGAGGGCGCGCCCGCAATTCCCCGCCGGACAGGCTGGAATGGACAAGAAGGTTTCCGAGAAGAAGGAGCGGCTGCTGGCCGCGCTGGATCAGGGGATGGTGATGATCCACCTGGACGCGCGCCGCCCCGGCGTGCTCGTCCCCGCCAGCCTCCGAGGCGAAGCACACCTGCGCCTCAACCTCTCCTACCGTTTCGAGCCACCCGACCTCACGGTGGGCGAGTGGGGCGTGCGCTCCACGCTGAGCTTCTCCGGTTCGCGCTTCACGGTGGCGGTGCCCTGGTCGGCGCTGTTCGCCATCGCCAGCCACGTGACGAAGGAGTTCTGGATGTACCCGGAGGAGATGCCGCCGGAGCTGCTCCAGCAGCCCCCCGTGGCGTCGGCCTCCGTCGCGCGTCCGCCGCCGCCCACGCCCGTGCCCATGCCCGTCGCCGCCGAAAGGCCCCGCGCCTTCCTGCGTGAAGTGCAGGCCGAGCGCACCGACGAGCCGGAGTCGCGTCCGGAGGTGGCCTCGCCGCCGCCGCCCGAGGGTGGGCCCCCGGAAGAGCCGCAGCCGCCGCGCCGTGGCCATCTGCGGCTGGTGAAGTAGTCCGGCCGCCCTCAGCTCCGGTGCTGCTTCAGCGCCGGAGTTCCGCCTCCACGTCCGCCTTGCGGCCACCCATGAACGAGCCCGTCCAGGCGCGGTAGCCCCGGAGCTTGAGCTGCACGGTGACGGAGCGCGAGGGATAGGTGTTGTCCATCGCCAGCGGCGTCACGCCCACCTCCACGCCGTCCACCAGGACGGTGGCGCCGGAGGGCTCGCTGCGGATGGACAGGAGCGCCGTCGGAGCCCCCAGCGCGTGCAGCACCTGGGCCTCGTAGCGGGGCCACAGGTACAGCGCGCCCGCCGCCAGCACCGCCGCGATGCCGAACAGCGCCACCGCCAGTCCCCAGCGCCTGCGGGGGCGGGGAGCCGCCACGGGCTCGAACTCATACGTCGTGCCCTCCGGACGCGGCGCGCGCTCCTCCAACTCCAGGTCTCCCTGGGCCGCCTGCCGGATGTTGGGCCGGTTCATCCGCTCCGACTCGTCCACGTCCGAGATGGACTGCGTGGCCATCGCGGGCTCATTCGCATGAGGCCGCGAGGAAGCGGAGGACGCTGCCGGCGCATTCGCCTGAGGCCGCGAGGAAGCGGAGGACGCTGCCGACGCGGGCGCACGCTCCTGGGCTCGCGCGGTGGAGGCTGTCGCTGACGCGGGCGCACTCCCCTGGACTCTCGCGGTGGAGGCTGGCGCTGACACGGGCGCATTCGTCTGAGGCCGCGTGGACGCGGCTCGCGCGGCCATGGGCTCGGCGCCGCCGGGCCTGGCAGGAGCGCCCGAAGGGGCACTGGCGGCATTGCGTCCCGTCGCGCTCCTCTGCCCTGGAGCCTCGGAGGCCGTCGCTGCATCCACTGGTGCCGCACTCGCGGAGGGCCCACGCGTGCAGGACTCGCAGGGCGACTCAGGGGACTCCAGCGCGGAGCCGCACAGGGCACAGGTGTGGACCACCTCGCCGGAGGTGGAGAGCGAGACGCCTCCCACAGGAGGGCTCCACGGCTCCTCTTCCTCCGCTCCCACGGGAACGGCCGCCGGAGGCGCCTTCCATGCGGCGGGCTCGCCACGCGCGGACGCCATCGCACCCGGGGACGCACCCGCCCTACCGCCATAGGCCATGGTGACCGAGGCGGCACCGGACGCGGACGGAATCCGTCCCGGGTCCACGCCCTCCCGCGGCGCGGCGGACATCACGAACGACGTGGACGTCGAGGCCGGGGCCTCCGCCAGGGCGGCCCGGGCCACTTCCCCCACGGACAGGGGCAGCTGGACGCCGCGCAGGAAGGTCGCCAGTGCGTGCGACGACGCGGGCTCTCCCGTCTGCGCGAGCCAGCGCGTGAGCGCCTCCGACACGTCCTCCGGCTCCGGGAAGCGGGCCGCGGGGTCGCGCGACAGCATGCGCAGCACCAGCGTGGCCAGCGACGCAGGAACGTCCGGCAGCGACGCGGGCGCGCGGTTGAGGATGGAGTACGCCACCGCCATCGGATCCGCGGATCCACCGAACGGGTGCTGCCCCGCGAGCATCTCCGCCAACAGGGTGCCCAGCGAGAACTGGTCGCTCAGCGCCGTGGCCGGCTCACCGCGGAGGACCTCCGGCGCCGCGTAGGGCACCTTGCCCTTGAAGGCCCCAGGCTCCGTGCGTGACAGGCCCGTCAGCCGCGCGATGCCGAAGTCCGAGACCTTCACCTCGCCTTCGCGCGACACCAGCAGGTTGGACGGTGACACGTCCCGGTGCGCCGTCATCAACACCTGTCCGCCGAGCTGGCGCCGGTACGCGTGCTGCAATCCCGCCTGGGCCTGGCTCGCGATGAACACCGCCAGGTGCGGTGGAATCCGCAGCCCCTGGCGCGTCACCGCCCGCATCAGTGCGCCCAGGTCCCAGCCGTCCACCAGCTCCATCACCAGGAAGAGCCCCTCGGAGCTCTCCCCCACGTCGTGCACGGTGACGATGTTCTGGTGCTGCAGCAGCATGGCCAGCCGCGCCTCGGAGACGAACATGCTCGAGATGTCCGGCTCGCGCGCCAGGTGCGGCAGCACGCGCTTGATGGCCACGGTGCGCTCGAAGCCCTCCGCGCCCTTCGCCACTCCCAGGAACAGCTCCGCCATGCCTCCCGTGGCCAGCGGTTGCAGCAGCCGATAGCGCGACGTCACGAGGACCTCCGGAAAGACGCGGTGGTGAGGCTCACCCCTGCGACTGGGTGATCTCGCGCAGGTGCTTCCACGGGTAGATGCCCGTGTTGTGCTGGTCGCTGAAGAGGAACGCGAGCGCGTAGTTGCCCACGGGCTGCATCTGGAGCACGCGCAGGTTCGCGGGCACCTGCGAGGGGTCCAGCGTGCGCTTCGCCGTCCACTCGTCCACGCACGCGGCGCACGGGCACTGCTGGCGCAGCACCTGCGCGGTGGCGGTCGTCGTCGCGCCGTCGTCCCACGTCAGCGTCAGCGACTCGCCGTCCGCGGACAGCTTCGCATCCGTCGCGCTGACGGGCTTGGGCGCGGGCTTGATGCGATCCCAGAAATTGCTCACCGGTCCACCTTCCGAAGCTTGGGGCAGCAGCCCCCTCCCTACCATCCTTCCGGCGGGGTGGGGGACGTGCCGCGAAAGCGAAAGGGCCCGGAGGCGAAGCTTCAGGAAGCCAGCTTGACCGGCTGCCGGTGGCCTTCCAGCCGCACGCCCCGCTGGGCCAGCACCGCGCGCAGGGCCAGCACCACCTTGGGGTCCAGCTGCGCGCCGCTCAGGTTGTCCAAAATCTCCATCGCCTTCTCCAGCGGCATGGCCTTCTGGTAGGGGCGCGTGGAGGTGCACGCATCGAAGGTGTCCGCGCACGCCACGATGCGCGCGAGCAGCGGGATGGACTCGCCCTTCAGCTTGTCCGGGTAGCCCGTGCCGTCCCAGCGCTCGTGGTGGTGGCGCACGCACGCGCGCACCGGGCCCAGGAAGGTGACGGGCCCGATGATGGCGTCGCCAATGGCCGGGTGCTCACGCATCAGGGCCATCTCCTGGTCGGTGAGCCGCGACTGCTTGCAGAGGATGTTCTCCGCGATGCCAATCTTCCCGATGTCGTGGAGGATGCCGCCGTACTGCAGCTGCCGCAGCTCGCGCTCGGTGAGCTTCAGCTCCCTGCCAATCTCCACCGCCACGTCGCCCACCCGCTGGCTGTGGCCGCGCGTGTACGCGTCCTTGGAGTCGATGGAGTTGGCCAGCGCGACGATGGTCTCCAGGTAGCCCTTCTCCAGGCTCTCGTAGAGGCCTCGCGTCTCCATGTCGTACGCCATGAGCTGCTTGCTCATGTAGTTGAACGTCTGGGCCAGCTCTCCCAGCTCGTTCTTCTGCTTGAGGTGCACCTCCACGCCGAACTTGCCGCGCGCCAGCTCCAGCGACGTCGCGATGAACGTCTTCAGGGGCTGCGTGAGGTTGCGGGAGAAGATGGCCGCCAGCACCAGCGCCACCAGGATGGCGCCGCCCAGGCCCAGGAGGATGCGCCGCTCCATGGTCTCCACCTGGCGGTAGGCGTGCTCCACCGGCTGCTCGGACACGATGGCCCAGCCCGCCTCCGGCAGCACCGAATATGCGGACACCACCGCGTCGCGCCCCTCGCCGAAGTTGCCCACGTGGAACAGCTCCGTGTCGGGCGTGCCCTCGCGCTGCTTGAGCAGGTGCGCCAGGGGCAGCCGCTTCGACACGTCGTCGCCCACCGCGCCCAGGTCTCCGCCGCCGGTAATCAAGCGCCCGTGCCGGTCCGCCAGGTACGCGAACCCCGTGCTGCCCACGCGCTCCTGCGCCAGCATCTGCCGGAGGCCCGCGAGCGTCAGGTCCGCGGCCATGTAGCCCTGCACCGGGTCGCCCACGGGGAAGGCCAGCGTCACCACCGGTCCGCCGCCTCCACCGCCCTGGGAGGCCACCACATCCGAGTAGCGCACCCCGGTGAGCCCTTCATCGAGCAGGGCCCGCGCGCGCTCCTCGTGCTCCGCCACCGCGCTGGGCGCCATGTCGTGCACCGCGAAGGCCTGCAGGCCCGGCAGCCGCTGCCGGTCCGCGCCGAACACGGTGAGCGCCAGCACCTCCGGGCGCTGGTTGAGCACCGACGCGATGTGCAGCCGCTGCGTGTCGCGCGACAGGGTGAAGAAGCCACCCGGCACGCTGGACAGCCCCACCACCATCTCCGTGGGGTCCTCCAGGAAGCTCTCCGCCTTGAGCCGCAGCTGCTTCACGCGCTCCTGCGCCAGCTCCTGCGCGTCGCGGATGAGCAGCTCGCGCGTATGGGACACCGACAACCAGCCCACCATCACCGTGGGGATGATGCTGACCACCAGCATCAGCAGGAGGATGGCTTTGAACAGTCGCACGGCGGTGGCTCCTCGCGGCAACGGCGGCTACTTCTGCCAGCCGTCCTTCACCTTGACGTTGAGTTCGAGCGATTCCGCGGCCAGCTCGAAGCGCCGTGTCTGGGAAGGCAGGGACCGCCCCTGCTCCGGACTCACCGCCGTCACCGTCCAGCGATAACGGCCCGCGGGCAGCGGCGGCAACGTCCATTGCCGCGCGGCCTGCACGGAGCGCACCGGCGCGGGCGCCGCTCCAGCTTCCACGCCTTCCGCGACGACCTCCACCTCGTACCGCGTGGCGCCCGTGACGGAGGCCCACGCCAGCGTCACCGGCGCCAGCAGGCTCCCGGTCGTCGGCTTCAGCGTGAAGCGGGCCTTGTCCGCGGGCTGCGCCAGCTGCGGCGCTCCGGGCGGCTCCGGCAATACAGTGCCCTGCTGCACGCGCACGGACTCGCCCTTCGCCAGCACGCGGGTGGCGTGCTGCGCCTCCACGGTGACGGGCGGGCCCTGGCGGTGGGTGACGGTGGTGGTGCCGGCGTCGTGGTCCACCTCCACCGTGAAGTTGGACGGCTGGGGCGGGTTGAGCAGCGCCCACGCCTCGTCCGCCTTATGCAATGCGTCCGCGTACCGCGCGGCCTGGAAGTGCGTCTCCGCGTCCTTGAGCCGGACCTCGGCTTCACGGCGGCGCGCATCGTCCGGCGCGGCCTTCACCGCCGCGCGCGACATCTCCAGCGCCTTGAGCGCCGTCTGCGGCTCCGTGCCGGGCGCCTTGCGCGGCCCTGGCGCCGCGGCGCCTTCCGGAGGCTCGCGCCCCACCGCCGGCGCGGTTGACGGCACCACGGACAGCCCCATCCACGCGCTGAGCCAGAGGGCGGCCTTCATTGGAATTCAATCTTCCTGCCCGCACGAACCGTGGCGGATGGGGTGGTGACGGACAGCGACTGGGTGGCCGGCTTCTCCAGGGTGGCGTCCACCCGTCCCCGGAGGACGGTGACATCCGTCCGGAGCTTGCTTTCCGCGATGCCCACCAGGGAATCGCCCCCCAGATGCAGGGTGCTTCCGTTGGCGAACACCACCTGGGCGCTGGCCCCGGCCTCGGTGCGGACCTTGTCGTTCTCGTAGAGGGGCAGCTCGTCGCGCGCGGGACTCCACTCGTCCGCCACCGCGCGTTTGATCTGCACGTCCCCCGTCAGCTCCCGCAGGTGCGCGCGCGCGACGGGCGGAGGCAGGGGCGCCTCGGTGGGCCCACGGGGCTTCTCGTCGGCGGTACAGCCGGGAGGAAGGGCCATGAGTGCGACCGCGAAAAGCAGGGGAGGCCAGCGTCGTCCATTCACCAGAGGGGTCTTCCTGCCGCCCACTCTAACCGGAAAAGCCGCGGCGGAAGGGCCTCCCGGCCCCCTCTGTTCACGGGCGCCTGCCTAGTCCAGCCGCCTGTGCGCCAGGCACGGCAAATTCCGCCGGATGCGTGCCTGGAGCTCCGGATCCACCGGCGCCACCGCCAGGCCTTCGCCTTCGGAGGCCCGCGCCGTCACCAGCCCCCACGGGTCCACCACCATCGCGTGGCCGTACGTCAGCCGCTGCGCGGAGTGCCGCCCGCCCTGGGCAGGCGCCAGCACGTACGCCTGGTTCTCGATGGCCCGGGCGCGCAGCAGCACCTCCCAGTGGTCCTTGCCGGTCATCATCGTGAACGCCGCCGGCACCGCGAGCAGCGTCGCCCCGTCCTTCGACAGCCGCCGGTACAGCTCCGGGAAGCGCAGGTCGTAGCAGACGCTCATGCCCAGCCGGCCCACCGCCGTGTCCGCCGCCACCACCTCCGTCCCCGGCGCCACCGCCGCGGACTCCTGGTAGGTGGCCCCGTCCCCGACGTCCACGTCGAACAGGTGCATCTTCCGGTACACGGCCAGCCGGGCGCCGTCCGGGCCGAACAGGACGCTGGTGTTGTAGAGCCGTCCGCCGGGCGCTCCCTCCTCCAGGATGGAGCCGGCCAGGAGGGTCATCTTCGTGCCCCGGGCCAGCTCCGCCATCCGGCTCAGGGTGGGGCCGTCCAGGCCTTCCGCGGCGGAGGGGCGCTCGGGCTCCGGGCCCATCCAGGAGAAGTTCTCCGGCAGGCCCACCAGGTGGGCTCCCAGGGAGGCGGCCTGGCGCACGAGGCGCGTGGCCACATCCAGGTTGTGGGCCTTGTCCGCGGTGGACACCATCTGGGCGGCGGCGATGAGGTGCATGGGCGCGTTATAACGTCACCGGCGTCACCGGAACCCCTGGGAATCCTTCAGTCCCGGGGGGCGTTGACCCGGCGCCTCGGGGTGTGTCCTTCCTTTACACCCCGAGGGGGCGTGTGTTACGGGACGCCCCGACATTTTTCGACGCATCACATTCGAAAAGTGGGCCGCCGTGCCCGCTTTTCGCGTTTTTGGAGACCTGTTTCCTGGCCATGGAGTCGAAGAACATCAAACAGACGGTGGAGGAGAAGGCAGCGGCGCTGCTGGATCCCATCGTGGCGAACGAAGGCCTGGAGCTCCTGGACGTGGAGTACGTCCGCGAGCGCGAGGGCTGGGTGTTGCGGCTGTTCATCGACAAGCCCGGTGGCCGGGTGGGACTGGACGAGTGCTCCCAGGTGTCGCGCGCGGTGGACCCGTCGCTCGACGTGGAGGACTTCATCCCCCAGGAATACAACCTGGAGGTCTCCAGCCCCGGGGTGAACCGGCCCTTGAAGAAGCCGGCGCACTTCGAACGGGTGAAGGGGCAGAAGGTCAAGGTGAAGACCTTCGGCCCGCTGGGTGACCCGCCGCGGAAGAACTTCAGCGGCACGCTCATCGGAGTGGCGGCCGACGCCATCTCCGTGGACGTGGAAGGGGGCGGTGCCTTCATCATCCCCTTCAAGGACATCGCCAAGGCCCATCTGGAGTTCGAGTTCTAGACGTCGACATACAGGGGACCCTGTTCGCGCCAGGGCCGCCCGTGGACCCATTTTCGGAGAAGACAACGCCATGCCCACGCCCGCCAACCCGGCCGTCAACCTCAACCTCGTCCTGGACCAGGTCGCCAAGGACAAGGGCATCGAACGGGCCGTGCTCATTGCCACCCTCGAGGACGCGATGAACACCGCGGCCAAGAAGCACTTTGGCCAGGACCGCAACCTGGAGGCCAAGTACGACCCGGACAAGGGCGTGGTGGAGCTCTTCCAGGCCATCACCGTGGTCGCGGAGATCACCGACCCCGTCCAGGCCGTGAACCAGATCACCATGGACGAGGCCCACAAGAAGGGCATGGAAGTGGAGCCCGGTGACGAGCTCGTCTTCCAGATCTTCTACCGGGACGAGGACGCCGCCGAGGCCAAGGCCCAGGACGACCAGTACGGCGACATCCTCCGCCTGAAGACCTTCCGCCGCGGCTTCGGCCGCATCGCGGCGCAGACGGCCAAGCAGGTCATCCTGCAGCGCACCCGCGACGCCGAGCGCGAGAACGTCTTCAACGAGTACAAGGACCGCAAGAACGAGATCGTCACCGGCATCGCCCGCCGGTTCGAGCGCGGCAACATCGTGGTGGACCTGGGCCGCGCGGAAGCCGTCCTTCCCGTGCGCGAGCAGGTCCCCCGTGAGACCTACCGCCCCGGCGACCGCGTCCAGGCCTACGTGCTGGACGTGCTGCGCGAGTCCAAGGGCCCGCAGATTGTGTTGTCGCGCGCGTCCGTGAACCTGCTCACCAAGCTCTTCGAGATGGAGGTGCCGGAAATCGCCGAAGGCATCGTCGTCATCGAGGCGGCGGCGCGTGAGCCCGGTGGCCGCGCGAAGATCGCCGTGTCCAGCCGCGACTCGGACGTGGATCCGGTGGGCGCGTGCGTGGGCATGAAGGGCAGCCGCGTGCAGGCGGTGGTGCAGGAGCTGCGCGGGGAGAAGATCGACATCGTCCCCTACGACGAGGACCCGGCGCGCTTCGTGTGCTCGGCCCTGGCCCCCGCGGAGGTCAGCCGCGTCATCATCGACGAGGCCAACCACGCCATGGAGCTCATCGTCCCGGACGACCAGCTGTCGCTGGCCATCGGACGTCGCGGGCAGAACGTGCGCCTCGCCGCCCAGCTGACCGGCTGGAAGCTGGACATCAACAGCGAGAGCCGCGTGCGGGAGATGCGCGAGTTCGCCAGCCGCTCGCTGGGCGCCCTGCCGGGTGTCAACGAGATGCTGGTGGAGACGCTCTACGCGCACGGCTTCCGTCAGGCGCGCGACGTGGCGGACGCGAACGCGGAGGTGCTGGCGCAGATCCCCGGCATCGACCCCACCCGCATCAACGCCATGCAGGAAGAGGCCCGCAAGCGCATGGTGGAGGACCAGCAGGAGCTGTCGCGCATGGACTACGAGCGCGAGCAGGCCCGCCTGGCCGAGGCCCGCCGCCACCCGGACGAGCTGTCCCAGCCGGAGCGCATGGCGCGCGTGCGCGGCGTCGGCGAGAAGACCATCGAACAGCTCATCCTCGCCGGTTACCGCACGGTGGAGGACATCGCGAACGAGAAGGACCTCACCCGCCTGGGGGATGTGCCAGGGGTGGGCATCAAGAAGGCGCGCCAGCTGAAGAGCGCGGCGGAGAACTACCTGGTGGAAGAGGCCAAGCTGCGCGCGGAGCTGAACGCGGAGCGGGGGCTGCTGGCGTCGGCCGGCGGCTCGGAGGGCGCGGAAGCGGCCAAGGCACCGTAACGACGGGGGTAGGCGGATGGGCCGCGCAACGAAACGGCTGGGGACACATCCCATGGAAATCACGGCGTCAGGTCCGGTCAGGACCTGCGTCGGGTGCGGTTCGCGCAAGTCACAGGCGGAACTCACCCGGTTCGTGGTAGGTCCCCAGGGCGGCGTGGTGGCGGACAGGCGGCGGAGGCTGCCGGGGCGGGGGGCGTACC
>NZ_RAWE01000019.1 GCF_003611695.1 Corallococcus carmarthensis
GTAGAAGCCCCCGTCCCGCCCGTCCCGGTACACCCAGGCGGGCCCCAGCCCCTCGAAGTGCACGCGGTAGTAGTCCCGCTGGTACGGGGTGTCCGTCCACCACTCACCACCCAGCCGCTCCGGCCCCGCCATCGCCGTCACCCGGTGCCGCCGTCCCGCGAGCCGCGCCGCCAGCAGTTCCCCGGACGGCGCCACCTCCGCCTCCAGCCGGGCCGGCTGGGCCAACAGCCGCGACGGCCGCTCCCGGGCAGCGCCCGCCTCGCGCCAGACGGTGATGGGCGGCGCGGGCTCCAGAGCCTGCGCCGCTGGCGCTTGCGTGGACAGCAGGCCGCGCCGCGTCTCCGGCGGGTGGAAGGCCCGGGGCGTGTGCGCGGACTCCGGCCGGTGCACGGCCTCCAGGGACGCGGCGAATAGCGCCTCTTCCCCCAACGTCGTCGCCAACCGCGACAGCACGCCCTCCAGGGCCGCGTCCCCTTCCGGCGCGTCCCCCAGCGCGAGCTGCTGGCCCAGGTCCTCGTCGTGCGCGTCCACCCGCACGGCGACCTCCGCCACCGGCCGCTCCAGCCGCAGCTCCCCCAGCTGGTGCCGCGCCAGGTCCAGCAGCAGCTTCGCGCGCGCCGTGGGCCGCGCCAGCAGGAGCGGCACCTGGGCTTCGCCAGTGGGATCCAGGCGCAGCACGAAGGTGAGCCGCACCGCCGCCCGTTGCCGCCCGGAGAGCCGCGCGCCCAGCCGGTCCAACAGCGTCTTGAGCGCGAACTGCACGGGTTCGAAGGTGTCCGCGGGCGCGTCCAGCACCACCCGGTCCTCCAGCGCCTCCTCCAGCGCCTCCGGAGTGAAGGGCGTGTCGTCCACACCCCGGCACCGCGCATGGGCCCGGGCCGCGCCCGCGCCTCCGCGCGCCGTCACCGCCCCGGCAGGCAGCGCCGCCACCTCCCCCAACGTGGACAACCCCAGGACGGAGAAGGCCCGCGCCGCGGTGTCCTCCAGCGCGCTCAGTGGCAGGGGCGCCAGCGCCCGCGCACCCTGCCCCTCCGCGACCACCTCCACCCGCCGGGAGCCATGCCGCGCCAGCACCCGCGAGGTGAACGCCTCCGACGCCACCGTCACGTGCGCCCGGTAGCCCTGCTCGCCGCAGACCTCCAGCACGCGCGCGCCCAGCTCCAGCTCGCCGCCCACCAGGTGCGCCGCGCTCGCGTCGAACCACAGCCCCTCCGGCGCGTCGCGCTGGAAGCCCGGACACAAACCGAGCAGCGACTCCCCCAGGGCGCTCAGCGCCTGGGCCTCGTCCTTGGGCCGGTACGGGAAGTGCCGCAGCGTGGGCTCCAGCGCCGTGGCCGCCGTCAGCGTCATCCCCGGCCGCACGCCGGCCTTCAGCGCGCGCGTGGAGGCGAAGGCCACCCGGCGCTGTCCGCGCACCTCCTCCACCAGCGCCAACGGCTGTCCCGCGAGCGCGGGCGACTCAATGACCTTGCGCTGCACCGGGAAGCGCGTGACGTGCAGGTAGCCCTTCCGCATGGCCCACCGTCCTCAGCGGCCGCCCGGCGACGGCCCGGCGAGCGCATCACCCAAGGCAGGCATGGGCGCGTCGCGGCCGGGACGCTGGCCCAGGATGCCCAGGCCGTTGCGCACGCGGTCTCCCGGGTCGCGGTAGAAGCCCGGCCCCGCGTCCCCCGGCTCCGCCACGTCCGCGTCCAGCATCCGCGCCCCGGCATCCAGCCCCACCTCCGGGTAGAGCTCCCGCCAGGGACACACGATGCGCGTCCCCACGCCACCGCCCCGGCTGCGCTCCAACTCCACGGACCAGCCCTGGACGCCGCGGGCCTCCAGCCGCAGCCGCGCGAGCCCGTCCGCGGGAGCCTCCGGCGACGTCAGGAGCAGCACCAGCGTCCCGCCCCGCGCCGCCGCGTCCGCGAGCTTGCGCGCCTCCGACAGGGACAGCCGCTCCGGACGCCCCGGGGCGCCCACGCCGAGCGTCAGATCCAACACCACCGCCGTGAAGGCACCGCTGCGCGCGAGCTGCACGGTGGACCACACCCGCTGCGCGAAGGCCCGGGGCCGCACGACGAGCAGCCGCTCCAGGTCCACGCCCAGCGCCGCCGCGGCGGGGGGATAGAGCTCCTTCGGACCATCCACCCACGCGCACAGGCGCAGCTCCCGGTGCGCGGACGCCACCGCGCGCAGCGCCAGGCTGGTGCGCCCCGACGCCGCCTCGCCGCACAGCTCCACGGAGTGCCCCAGCGGAAGGCCGCCCTGGGGCAGCAGCGCGTCCACCGCGTCCACGCCCGTGCGCAGCACCGACAGCGCGCGACGGGGCGCCGCCTGCAGTTGGCGGATCCGTTCGCGCAGCTCCTCCACCACGCCCAACCCCGACCGCTCCACCGCCGCGCCCATGTCGCCTCCTCGCGTGCGCACCGCGCGCATGGGGCCAGTATCCGAAGCCGTCTGACACCCCGGCAGGCGGTATTCCGAGCGGGTGGAACCTGTCGCGTCGGGTGCTCCGCTCGACGGGAGGGGTCGGATCCGCGCGCTTCACTTTTCTTGGCACCGGACATGACAGGTCACGTGCCGGCCCACGAAAAAGGGCCCCGCGTGCTTCGCGGGGCCCTTCGGGTGAGGCGCGCGGATCAGCTCCGGGCTACCCGGCGCACAGCACCTTTACTTCGACCTTCGTGTCGCCCACGCGCCGCAGGCACGTGCCCAGGAAGAAGATGCGCGCGGGGCGGTCGCCGCTGGGGGGCTCGTAGCGGAAGTCGCCGTTGGCCGCCGTGCACGTCTGCACGGATCCGTCCGAGCGCGTGACGTTCACCACCGCGAGCCGCGGATCCGGCAGGTTCACCACCGCCACGCTCTGCGCCACCGTGGCCAGCTCCGCGATGTCCAGCAGCGTCTGCTGGTAGCTCGGCTTGCAGATGGAATCCAGGTTCGCCTTGGTCACGTCGAACGCCTGCGCCATGGCGCTCTGCCGGTAGCCGGGCCCGTAGGACGTCGGGCAGTCGACGTTGCGCACGTAGGTGGTGCTGCCCACCGTCTCCGTCGTCAGCTCCGCCCGCTTGTCCGTCAGCGCCACCGGCCCGATGGTCGCCCACAGCACCTCGCGCGACGCCCCCCGGCCATCCCGCAAGGACTGGAACGCCTGGTAGTACTCCGACACCGGGGTCAGCTGATCCCCCTGGGCGGTGCACGAATCCACGGACGTGTCCTGCCCCAGCGCCACCGGGGGCGGGCGCTGCTCGGAGCTGCAGTCCTCCTCGTCCGACACCACCACCACCAGCAGGCGGGCGTCGTCCCGCAGGAAGCCTCCGTTGCCCCCTTCCGCCAGCGGCTGCGTGGCCAGGGGGGAGGCGACCGCCAGCCGCACCGCCTCGAAGGGCGCCTCCTGGCCGCTGCCGGACGTCCCCTGATCCACCAGGCGCTGGAACTTGGGCAGCAGCTGCGGATCCGAGCTCTCGATGAAGCGCTCGGCGGTGGGCTGGTTTGACTCGTCCCGCACCGGTTGCAGCTTCCCCTCTTGATCCGGGAAGGAGCGGAGCACCTCCCCTCCGTCCGGGAAGCGCTGGCGCTGGTACACGGAGGTGGTGATGACCCCCACGCGGAAGTCCTGGATCACGCCGCTGCCCGCCTTCAGCGCGGTCAGGAAGGCGGGCAGCTCCGTCGCGATGCCCAGCTGCTCCTCCCGCATGGATCCGGAGTTGTCGATGACGAAGAGGATGTCCGTCTTCTGGGGGGCCACCACCGGCGGCGTCGCCTGGCAGGCCTCGGGAACGGTGGAGCCTTCGTCGTCCACGGGAGAGTGGCAGCCGAGCGCCAGGAGCGCGGACAGCGACATCAGGTGGGCGCAGGTGTGGAGCTTCACATCGGCCTCCAGTGCGGGGGCGCGCGCTCGCGCACCGCATCAAGCGTGAGAGGGGGCAAGCATGCCCCACCCCTTCGCCGGACGCGAGACTTCTAGGCCGTTACAAGGAGGAGCGTCGTACAGCCGACGAGGCACGGAAATAACGCACATCGCGTTTGCCATGTCCGGTTTGGTTGTTACGTTGGTTCATCCGTCGCAGAAAACAACCGGATGGTTCACCGGCCCGGCCGCTTGCTGACCGGGTTCAAGCAAGGAAGAGGCCGAACTCCCATGTCTGACGAGAAGAAGAAGGGCACCGCGGCCAGCGCCATGCCCACCGCGATGGCCCCTCCGGGGCTCATCAACAAGGAAGACATCCCGCAGGTGCTGCCCATCCTGCCGCTGCGCAACAGTGTCTTCTTCCCCGGTGGTGTGCTGCCCCTGGCCGTCGGCCGCCAGAAGACGATCGCGCTGATCAAGGACGCCGTCCGCGACGACCAGGTCATCGGTGTCGTGACGCAGCGCCGCGCCGAGGAAGAGGATCCGGGCGCGTCCGACCTGTACACGATGGGCACCGTCGCCCGCATCGTGAAGCTGCTGAAGATGGGCGAGGACAACTACTCGCTGGTGGTCCAGGGCCTCGCGCGCTTCCGCGTGATGGAGCTGGTGCAGGAAGCCCCCTACCTCAAGGCCCGCGTCGACGCGGTGGAGGACAAGACCTCCTCCGAAAACGTCGAGGTGGAGGCCCTGGGCATCAACCTGAAGAAGCTGGCGCGCGAGGTCATCGAGCTGATGCCCGAGCTGCCGGCCGCCGCCACGGAGCTGGTGGAGAGCATCACGCACCCGGGCCACCTGGCGGACCTCATCGCCGCCAACGTGGACGTGCCCATCGAGGAGAAGCAGGCCGTGCTGGAGACGGTCGACCTCAAGGCGCGCATGAAGCTCGTCCTGGAGCTGCTCAACCGCAAGCGCGAGATCCTCAAGCTCTCCAACAAGATCGACTCCGCCGTGAAGGGCGAGATGTCGAAGACCCAGCGCGAGTACTACCTGCGCCAGCAGCTCAAGGCGATCAAGGAAGAGCTCGGCGAGATGGGCGAGGAAGAGGAAGAGCTCGACGAGCTCCAGGAGCGCCTGAAGAAGGCCGCCCTGCCTCCTGAGGTGGAGAAGGTCGCCCAGAAGGAGCTCAACCGCCTGAAGACGATTCCGGCGGCCTCCAGCGAGTACACCGTCGCGCGCACCTACCTGGATTGGATCGCGGACCTGCCGTGGTCGAAGATCAGCGAGGACAACCTCGACATCGAGAACGCGCGCCAGCAGCTGGACAAGGATCACTTCGGCATCAAGAAGGTGAAGAAGCGCATCCTGGAGTACCTGGCCGTCCGCAAGCTGAAGAACGACATGCGCGGGCCCATCCTGTGCCTCGTCGGTCCCCCGGGCGTCGGCAAGACGTCGCTGGGCCAGAGCGTGGCGAAGGCCACCGGCCGCAAGTTCGTGCGCCTCAGCTTGGGCGGCGTGCGTGACGAGGCCGAGATCCGTGGCCACCGCCGCACCTACGTGGGCGCGCTGCCGGGCCGCTTCATCCAGAGCATGAAGAAGGCCGGGACGAAGAACCCGGTCATGATGCTGGACGAAATCGACAAGCTGGGCGCGGACTTCCGCGGCGACCCGAGCGCGGCGCTGCTGGAGGTGCTGGACCCGGAGCAGAACAGCACGTTCAGCGACCACTACCTGGACGTGGCGTTCGACCTGTCGAAAGTCATGTTCGTCGCCACGGCGAACCAGCTGGATCCCATCCCCGGGCCGCTCCGCGACCGCATGGAGATCATCGAGCTGACGGGCTACACGTTCGAGGAGAAGCAGGCCATCGCCCGCATCCACCTCGTGCCGAAGCAGCTCAAGGAGCACGGCCTCAACGGGGACCACATCGAGGTGCAGGACGACGCGCTGCTCATCCTGACCACGTCGTACACCCGCGAGGCGGGCGTGCGTAACCTGGAGCGCCGCATCGCGGACATCTGCCGCGCGGTGGCGGTGGAAGTGGCCGGTGGCAAGCTGGACAAGCAGACCATCAACTCCGAGCGCGTGAAGGAGATCCTCGGGCCCGAGATGTTCTACTCGGAGGTCGCGGAGCGCACGGAGGTTCCCGGTGTGGCGACGGGCCTCGCGTGGACCGCGGCGGGTGGCGACCTGCTCTTCATCGAAGCGACCAAGATGGCGGGCAAGGGTGGCATGACCCTGACCGGCCAGTTGGGCGACGTGATGAAGGAGTCCGCCACGGCGGCGCTGAGCTACCTGCGCAGCAAGGCGGAGGCGCTCGGCATCCCGTCCAACTTCCTGGAGAAGACGGACCTGCACCTGCACTTCCCCGCGGGCTCCATCCCCAAGGATGGTCCTTCGGCCGGCGTCACCATCCTCACCGCGCTCACCAGCCTGCTGACGGGCATCCGGGTGCGGCACGACACGGCGATGACGGGCGAGGCCACGCTGCGTGGCCTGGTGCTGCCGGTGGGCGGCATCAAGGAGAAGGTCCTGGCGGCGCACCGCGCGGGCATCAAGCGCGTCATCCTGCCGGAGCGTTGCCGCAAGGACCTCATCGACGTGCCGGATCAGGCGAAGAACGAGCTGGAGTTCATCTTCGCCACGCACATGGACGAGGTCCTCAAGGCCGCGCTGGAGACGTCTCCGTTCAAGGAGGGGGCCGCGATTCCGGCCACCACCACGGACACGCCCCCGGCGGAAGTCCGGGCGTAAGGCTCGGCTTCAGCTCCTGATGTGAAGCAGTGACGCGGGCAGGTTCCTTCACGGGGACCTGCCCGTTGTCTTTGCGGGGGCGGGTCCCCTGCCCTGCTTTTCGTTCAGTGCGGGTGCAGCACGAGCGGCAGCGTGGCGGGCCCGCGCACCACCAGCGTGCGGTGCCACGTCATGGGCTCCGGGCCGGCCTGCAGGTGGCGGAAGGTGTCCAGCAGCGCCTCCAGGGCCAGCCGTCCCTCCATGCGCGCCAGCTGCGCGCCCAGGCAGAAGTGGACGCCGTGGCCGAAGGGCAGGTTCTGCGGGACGGGGCGGGACAGGTTGAAGCGGTCGCCATCCGGAAAGTGCGCGTCGTCATGCGCGGCGGAGCCCAGCAGCACCAGCACGGGAGCGCCCTTGGGCAGGCTCACCCCGCCCACCTCCACCGCCTCCGTGGTGAGGCGCGGCGCGGCCTGGGCGGGCGGCTCGTAGCGCAGCACCTCCTCGATGAAGGCGGGGATGCGCGAGCGGTCCGCGCGCAGCTGGGCCCAGATCTCCGGATGCTCCCTGAGCACGACGAGCGACGCGCCCAACAGGTGCACCACCGTCTCGATGCCGCCCACCAGCAGCAGGGCCATGAAGGCGATGAGCTCGTCCTTCGACAGGGCCTCGCCGTCCACGCGGGCTTGTTGAAGCTCGCTGACCAGGTCCGTGCCGGGCGTGCGGGCTCGGGCGTCCAGCACCTCGCCGAAGTACTGGCGCAGCTCCGCCACCGCGTCGCGGGCCCTCTGCTTGCGGTCCTCCTCCTCCGGCCGGACGGTGGTGACGCCGCCGGTGATGAGGTCCGCCCACTGCTTCAGCCGCGTGGTGCGCGAGGGGTCCAGGCCCAGCAGGTCGCTGATGACGGCGGCGGGGATGCGCAGGGCGTACGGGGGCATCAGGTCCACCGGGACGCCCCGGGGCAGCTCCGCCACCGCCTGCCGGCAGATGTCGCGCACGCGGGGCTCCAGGCGGGCCATGGCCGCCGCGCCGAACGCCTTCTGCACCAGCACCCGCAGGCGGCCATGCTGGGGCGGGTCCAGGGTGAGCATGGATTCGGAGAAGGGATTGCCGCCCAGCCACGGCGGGTTGGTGGCCACGCGGAAGCCCTGCGAGGAGAAGCGCTGGGGGTCCTTGAGGACGCGCAGCACGTCTTCATGGCGCGACACGGCCCACATGCCACCGGGCTCCACCTGACACACGGGGGCCTCGCGGCGCATGCGGGCGTAGGTGGGATAGGGGTTGGCCTTCACTTCCGGCGACAGGAGGTTGAAGCGCTCGCGCATGCTGGGCATACGCAAGCTGCGAACGAAGCTGGCACCACCAGACGCCCCGGCACCTTGAGGTGCCTGCCACGCGAAGGAGCGGACCAATGAAGTACGCCAACCTGGGTCACACGGGCCTGCGGGTCTCCCGCATCTGCCTGGGCTGCATGAGCTACGGCACTCCGAAGTGGCGCCCGTGGGTGCTGGATGAAGAAGCCGCGCAGCCCTTCTTCCGCCGCGCGGTGGAGCTGGGCGTCACCTTCTTCGACACCGCGAACATGTACTCGGACGGGGTCAGCGAGGAGGTGACGGGCCGCGCGCTGCGCAAGTACGCGAAGCTGGACGAGGTGGTGCTGGCGACGAAGGTCTACTTCCCCACGGGCAGCGGCCAGAACGAGCGCGGCCTGTCGCGCAAGGCCATCACGCAAGCGTGCGAGGCGAGCCTCAAGCGGCTGGGCGTGGACACCATCGACCTGTACCAGATCCACCGGATGGACCCGAACACGCCCATCGAGGAGACGCTGTCCGCGTTGGATCAGCTCGTGCGCCAGGGCAAGGTGCGCTACCTGGGCGCGAGCTCCGCGTACGCATGGCAGTTCATGCGCGCGCTGAGCGTGTCCGAGCGCAACGGCTGGGCGCGCTTCGTGTCCATGCAGAACCACTACAACCTCGTCTATCGCGAGGAGGAGCGGGAGATGCTGCCCCTCTGCGAGGCGGAGGGAGTGGGCGTCATCCCCTGGTCGCCGCTGGCGCGGGGACTGCTCGCGGGCTCGCGCAAGTCGCTGGACGACAAGGAGTCCACGACGCGCGCGGGCTCCGACACGCTGTCGCCGGTGCTCTACAACCAGCCCGGGGACTGGGACGTGGTGGAGGCGGTGAAGCAGGTGGCGGAAGCGCGCAAGGCCCCGCCCGCGCAGGTGTCCCTGGCGTGGCTGCTGTCCAAGCCCGTGGTCACCGCGCCCATCATCGGCGCGACGAAGCCCGAGCACCTGGAGGACGCGGTGAAGGCCGTGAACCTCAAGCTCACGCCGGAAGAGGTGAAGGCGCTGGAGGCCCCCTACAAGCCGCACGCGGTGCGCGGCCTGTAGGCCCTGAAGCGGTGGACGCGCCTCAGGGCTCCTTCACGAGCGCGTCCACCTTCTTCTCCAGGGGCTTCACGTCCTCGAAGAACGAATCCACTGAGTGCGCCGGGGCCACGCGCAGCACCGGCGGCAGCAGCGACCGGGGGAACTCCAGCGACTCGCTGAAGGGCTCGTTGCCCAGAAGCTCCGACACGTTCGTCAGCACCAGCACACCCACCGACGCGATGACGAGCCCGCGCACCACGCGCTTCGCGCTCCAACGCGTCACGTAGCGCAGGTGCCAGTAGATGCCCCACCCCACCAGCCCCAGCACGGCCAGCATGCGCACGAAGCCCAACCCCGCGCCCAGCGAGAAGCTGAAGCTCAGGAGCGAGAACAGCGGCGGCGCCACCGCGAAGCCCAGCAGCAGCAGCGCGCCAATGGTGGCGTGCACGCGGAAGTAGAAGCTGCGCCGCGCGATGCGGCTCGCCAGCGACCAGCCCCCCGCCCACAGGAGCGCCAGTCCCAGAGGCAGCACGCTGGACAACAACAGGTCGCCCCAGTCCGTCTTCTGGAACTGGGTCACCCGCTCGGAGATGAAGGACATGGCGACCAACGCCTGCATGGCCAGCGCGAAGGCCCGGGGGCGCTCGAAGAAGCGCTCGCGCGGCGAGGCGGCCGCTTCGTTGACGACGGTGTCCTCCACCACGAAGGAGCGCGGCCGGAAGCGCAGCACCGTGTCCCCCACCGACACGCGCGTGTCCGGGGTGAGCACCAGCTCCTTCACCGCCACCCAGGGCTCCACGCTGAACGTGCCGTTCACGCTGCCCACGTCGCGCAGCACCACCGCGCCGTCCTCGCGCCGCTCCAGGCGCAGGTGTTCGGCGGAGACCTTCGGGTCGTCCAGGATGATGTCGTTGGCGTAGCCGCGCCCCACCGTCACCGGCAGCGTGTCCAGCCGGTGGCGTGACTGGACGGCGTCCCCTTCCAGCACCTCCAGGAAGATCACTTCGTCCACGACAGACCCTCCAGGTAGCGGCGCGCCAGCTTGCGTGCGTTGTCCGCGGAGAAGCCGCCCAGCGTGAGGCTGGTGTCCACGCCGTGCGTGGAAGCGTTCAGCGTGGCCGCGCGCAGCACCAGGTCATAGAGGCCCGGGAAGCGGCGGTAGGCGCGCAGGCAGAGCGCGGCGCGCACCGTGAGGCCATTCACGTTCACGAACTCCGACTTGCAGCGGAAGTTGGTGACGTCCTCGCGCGTGGCGGCCACCGCGTCCGGATCCTGCGAGAAGAGCGTGCTGTAGAGCGCGGAGAAGCGCATCGCGCCCAGCTTCTGGCTTTCGACGTGCTGGTGCAGGTAGGCCACCACACCCGTGCGGTGGCTGGAGGACAGGAAGATGTCCTCCTCGGAGGAGCACTGGTAGCTCGTCACCGTGTAGGGCGTCTCCGGATCATGCGGCGTGTCGCCCCAGCACTTGAGGAACGGGCTCCAGCGGCCGGGGACGCGGTACTCGCCCAGCGCCTGCTTCGGCAGGTCCGTGGCCATCAGCCGGTCGGTGATGCGCTGCTGGTTGGCCAGCAACTGCTCCTGCACGGACGTCATCAGCGCGGCCGGGTCCGGCGGCGCTTCCTGTTGCAGCGCCCGGTCCAGCAACGTCCGCGCGCGGGCCACCGGCACGAGGAAGCCCACCTGGTTGCCCATGGTGGCCACGTTGACGCCCACCACGCCACCCTCGCCGCTGAGCGTGGGCCCACCGCTCATGCCGGGGTTGATGGCGCCGGTGAAGTGCACGCGCTCGTAGAGGGCATCGCGCACCAGGCCGTTGTAGGTGCCCTCCACGATGGTGGTGCCCAGGTCGCGCGGGTTGCCCATGGCGAACAGGCGCGTGCCCTGCGGGGGTTCGTGCTCCTCCAGCTTGAAGTAGTCGCTGACGGGCGCATCCATCTGGATGACGGCCAGGTCGCTCGCCACGTCCACCGCGAGCAGGCGCACCGGCACCGTCGCGTCGCCCCGGTCCAGCTCCGCAGTGTAGTCCTCCGGGTGGAGCACCAGGTCGGAGACGACGTGGTAGTTCGTGAGGGCATGGCCCTTCGCGCTCACGAAGAACGCGGAGCCGATGGAGGACTTCGTTCCGGAGCGGCGCTCGATGATGCGCACCTGCGCGACGCGGCCCTGGATGCGGCGGAACAGTTCATGCGTGGCCGGGGGCAGCGAGGCCACCGGCAGGGGCGGCACCACCGCGTCCGCGACGCCAGCGTCCGGCGCCGGAAGGACGACCGGCGGGGCTGGGGACGCCGAAGGCTCCGGAGGGACCACGGGCCCCTGCGCGAGCACGGCGACAAGGAGGAGGGAGAACATGGGCGGCGGCAACGTATCCCACCGCGAGCTCCACCGGGGGACGCTGTCGCCCTCTGTTGAGAGGGACTACGAAGCGGCCGGCCCCTCCCCCTGCCTGCGGCGGCGCCAGGCCGCGTAGGACACCAGCAGGGCTCCGGCCAGGGTGCCCGCCAGCGCCCCCGCGAGCCGCCGGGACAGGACGCCCGTCACCGGGGCCTCCATGCGGAAGGTCTCCAGCGAGGCGCGCACCCCGGGGGCCAGGGCATCCCAGCGGGCGGCGGGCGCGCTGACCGTCACCACGGCGTGGCGGCCTTCGGAGGCCAGCCCCGTCACCAGCACCGTGCGCACCTGCCCTGCCTCACGCAGCGTGCCCAGCACCTCCACCCGGGGCACCGGCCCGCCCACCCGGTCCACCCGCTCCGGTGTGAGCGCCACGCCCAGCTCCCGCTGGAAGTGCTGGACCACGGCGGTGGAGAACGCGTCGCGCTCGGATGGGCTGGCGGAGAAGCCCCCGTCCACCACGGCGATGAGGAACGTGGCCGCGTCGGCCCCCTCCCCGTCCGCCAGCGCCGCGGACAGGCCGCGCGTGCGCATGGAGTCCTCCGACACCGCGCCCACGTGCGAGCCGGTGTAGCGCTCCCAACGCGTCATCCGGAACGCGTCCGGCGGACGGAAGCTGTAGCCATCCCGCCGCAGCTCCGTTCCGAGCGCGCCGGACAGCGACAACCAGACACCGGTGAGGACGGGCAGGAGCACGGGCCCCGAGGATAACCCCGAAGCCCGCGCCGTGCCCGCGCCCCTGCCCCGCCGCTACCCGATCTTCTTCTTCTGGTCGTCCACCGGCGCCGTCCAGGACGCGATGCGGGACTGGAGCTCCCGCGCCACGTTCGTGATGAGCGGCTTGCGCATCATCGTCATGTGCGTGCCCGGCATGTCCACGACCTCCACGCCGCCGGTGACCAGCTCCTCCCAGCCGTGGCTCTCACGCGTGTCCGGCCGCTGGCTGGCGCGCAGCAACACGAGCTTCCCGTCGTGCGGCTTCGCTTCGTACTGCGTGAAGGCGCGCGAGGTGGCCTCGAACACCCGGTACAGGTTGCGCACGCGATCCACGCCCACTTCGGCGATCTGCGTGTCCGCCTGGCTGCCCAGTTCGTAGAAGTAGTCCACGCGCTCCGGCTGCGTCATGCCGGAGATGCGCTCGCGCAGCTCCATGGGATCGCCTCCGGTGGTGGCCGCCAGCATCATGGTGAGCTCGGACGTGAGCATCTCCTCCAGCACGCGTGCCGGCGCCTTGTCCGGCACCATGTGCTGCACGGTGTACGCGTCGATGCTCGCCAGCAGCGCCACCTCTTCGCCCTGCGCGCGCAGCTGCCGCGCCATCTCGAAGCCGATGATGCCGCCCAGCGACCAGCCCGCCATGTGGTAGGGCCCGTGCGGCTGCACCTCGCGCATGGCCGCCAGGTACAGCGCGGCCATCTCCGCCACGGTGCCCAGGGGCTCCTCGCCCTCGGTGCCCCGGGCCTGCAGGCCGTAGCACGGCTGATCCGCGTCCAGCTCGCGCGCCAGGTCCACGTAGCAGAGGACGCCACCGCCCGCCGGGTGGATGCAGAACAGCGGCGGCTTCGTGCCCTCCGGCTTCAGCGCCACCAGCGGCGACCACGCGCGCGCCTCCTGATCCAGGAGCGCGGACAGCTGCTCCACCGTCGACGCCTGGAACAGCGACGCCAGGGGCAGGCTGCGGCCGGTGAGCTGCTGGATGCGGCCCATCAACTGCACCGCCAGCATGGAGTGGCCGCCCAGGTCGAAGAAGTCGTCGCGGATGCCAATGGGCGACACCCCCAGCGTCTCCTCCCAGATGCGGACCAGTTGCAATTGCAGCGGCGTACGCGCCACCACCAGCGCGGCGGCCTCCGCGCGCGTGGTGTCCGGCGCGGGCAGCGCGCGGCGGTCCACCTTGCCGTTGGACGTGAGCGGCAGCGACTCCAGCGGCACGAACGCGGACGGCACCATGTACTCCGGCAGCGTGCGCCGCAGTTGCTCGCGCAGCTCCTGGGCTCCCGCCACGGTCTGGCCCGGCGCGCCCACCAGGTACGCCACCAGGCGCTTGTCGCCTGGCACGTCCTCGCGCACCAGCACCACGGCCTCGCGCACGCTCGGATGCGAGAGCAGGCCCGCTTCGATTTCGCCCAGCTCGATGCGGAAGCCGCGCACCTTCACCTGGAAGTCCGCACGGCCCAGGTACTCCAGCGTGCCGTTGGGACGCCACCGCGCCAGGTCTCCGGAGCGGTAGAGCCGCGCCCCGGGCCGCGTGCTGAACGGATCCGGGAGGAAGCGCTGCGCGGTGAGCTCCGGCCGGCCCAGGTAGCCGCGGCCCAGGCCCTCGCCGCCCACGTACATCTCCCCCGTGACGCCCGGAGGTACCGGCTGGCCGTGCGCATCCAGCACGTACACCTGGAGGTCCGGGATCGGCACGCCCACTTCGCTGCCGCGCCCGGCTTCCGCGTCCGCCGCCTTGAGCGCGCGGTAGGTCACGTGCACGGTCGTCTCAGTGATGCCGTACATGTTGACGAGCACCGGCGCATTGTCGGCGTGCCGCGCGTACCAAGGCCGCAGGCTGCCGAACTCCAGGGCCTCGCCGCCGAACACCACCGTGCGCAGGGACAGGCCCTCGTGGTCGCCCGTGCGCTCCTCGTGCTGGATGAGCTGACGGAAGGCGGACGGCGTCTGGTTGAGCACGGTGACGCCCTCGCGCTTGAGCAGCGCGTGGAAGTCCGCGGGCGTGCGGCTGACCTCGTAGGGCACCACCACCAGCTTGCCGCCGTACAAGAGCGCGCCCCACATCTCCCAGACGGAGAAGTCGAACGCGTACGAGTGGAACAGCGTCCACACGTCCTTCGCGCCGAAGTCGAACCAGTGCTTCGTGCCGTCGAAGAGGCGCACCACCTGGGCGTGTTCGATCTGCGCGCCCTTGGGCCGGCCCGTGGATCCGGACGTGTAGATGACGTACGCCAGGTGATGCGGCGCCACGCCGCTGTCCGGCGTCGTGGTGGGCGCGGAGGCCCACGCGGAGGCATCCGAGTCCAGGCACAGGCGCTTCGCCGCGCCCGACGGCACCACGTCCAGCAGGTGCTGCTGGGTGAGCACCACCGGCACGCGCGCGTCCTCCACCATGAACTCCAGGCGCTCACGCGGGTACGCCGGATCCATGGGCAGGTACGCGCCGCCGGCCTTGAGGATGGCCAGCAGGCCCACCATCAGCTCCAGCGAGCGCTCCACCGCGAGCCCCACCAGGACCTCCGGTCCCACGCCCAGCGAGCGCAGGTGGTGCGCCAGCTGGTTCGCCCGCGTGTCCAGCTCGCGGTACGTGAGGCGCAGTCCGTCGTAGGTGACCGCGACGGCGTCCGGGGTGCGTGCGGCCTGCGCCTCGAACAGCGTGTGCAGGCACGCCTCCACCGGGAAGCGGGCGTTGGCGTCGTTCCAGCCCGCCACCACCTGCTTGCGATCCTCCGGCGTGAGCAGCGGCAGTTGGTGCAGGCGCGCATCCGGGTTGGCCGCGATGCCCTCCAGCAACACGCCCAGGTGCCGGGCGATCCGCTCGGCGGTGCTCGCGTCGAACAGGTCGGTGTTGTACTCGATCCCGCCCTCCAGGCCGTTCGCCGTCTCCCCAAGGCCGAGCGCCAGGTCGAACTTCGCGGTGCGGTGCTCCACCTCCACGCCTTCCAGGGTGAGGCCGGGCAGCGTGACCGCCCCCTCCGGCGCGTTCTGCAGCGTCATGGACACCTGGAACAGCGGCGTACGGCTGGTGTCGCGCGTGGGCGCCAGCTCCTCCACCAGCTTCTCGAACGGCAGCTCCTGGTGCGCGTACGCGCCCAGTGTCGTCTCCCTCACGCGGCCCAGCAGCTCGCGGAACGTGGGGTCGCCGTCCAGCTTCGTGCGCAGCACCAGCGTGTTGACGAAGAAGCCGATGAGGCCCTCCGTCTCCGCGCGCTGCCGGCCCGCGATGGGCGTGCCCACGCTCACGTCGTCCTGTCCGGAGTAGCGCGACAGCAGCGTCTGCCACGCGGCCAGGAGGACCATGAAGGGCGTGGTGCCCTCCTTGAGCGCCAGGGTCTTCAGCGCTTCCGTCAACGCCGCGCCCAGCTTCACCGGGACGCTGGCGCCGTGCGACGTCTGCACCGCAGGACGCGGACGGTCCGTGGGCAGCTCCAGCGCGGCAGGCGCACCGGACAGCTGCTGCTTCCAGTAACCGATCTGCTTCTCCAGCACCTCACCCTGGAGCCAGCCGCGCTGCCAGCCCGCGTAGTCCGCGTACTGCACCGGTAGCTCCGGCAACGACGGCGCGCCGCCGGAGGCGAAGGCCTTGTAGGACGCGATCATCTCGCGCACCAGCACGCCCATGGACCAGCCGTCGGAGACGATGTGGTGCATGACGAGCAGGAGGATGTGCTCCTCCTCGTCCAGCTTGAGCAGCTTCACGCGCAAGAGCGGGCCGGTGGCCAGCTGGAACGGGTGCCCCGCTTCTTCGTCCGCGAGCCGGCGGGCCTCGTCATGGCGCTCCGGCTCCGCGATGTCGGAGAGGTCCACCACCGGGAGCGGCAGCGACACCGCCGGGTGGATGACCTGCGCGGCCTGTCCGTTCTCCAGGTGGAACGACGTGCGCAGCGATTCGTGCCGCCGCACCAGCTCCGTGAAGCTCTGCTCCAGCGCCGTCACGTCCAGCGAGCCCTTCAGGCGAAGGACCATGGGCACGTTGTAGGCCGGGCTGGACTCATCCAACTGGTGCAGGAACCACAGACGCTGCTGCGCGAACGACAGCGGCAGGCGGCCCTCGCGAGGCAGCGGCACGATGGCGGGCGCCTGGGTGCCCGCGCCGGCCTGGAGCGCCTGGTCGATGATCACCGACAGCTTCTGCACCGTCGGAGCGTTGAAGACGTCCCGCAGCTGGAGGTCGATCCGGAAGATGCTCCGGACGCGCGACAGCACCTGCGTGGCCAAGAGCGAGTGGCCACCCAGTTCGAAGAAGTCGTCCGTCGCCCCCACGCGCTCCACGCGCAACAGCTCGCTCCAGGCTCCGGCGAGCAGCTCCTCCGTGGGCGTGCGCGGCGCGATGAACGCATCGGCTTCCGAGCGCTCGTCACTGGGGACGGGCAGCGCCTTGCGGTCCACCTTGCCGTTGGACGTCACCGGCAGCGCTTCCAGCACCACGAAGGCCGACGGCACCATGTACTCCGGCAGCGTGCGCTCCAGGTGCTCACGCAGCCCCTGACGCTCCAGCGACTCCACGTCTCCCGCGACGTACGCCACCAGCCGCTTGTCTCCCGCCACGTCCTCGCGCACGACGACGACGGCCTCGCGCACGCCGTAGGCGCCCATGAGGGCCGACTCAATCTCCCCCAGCTCGATGCGGTAGCCACGCACCTTCACCTGGTGGTCGACGCGGCCCAGGTACTCCAGCGTGCCGTCGGCGCGCCAGCGTGCCAGGTCTCCGGAGCGGTACAGCCGTGCCCCACCGTCCGTGCTGAAGCCGTCCGGGATGAACTTCTCCGCCGTGAGTTCCGGCCGTCCCAGGTAGCCGCGGCCCACCTGCACGCCGCCGATGTACAGCTCACCCGGCACGCCCACCGGCACCACTTGCAGGTGCGCATCCAGCACGTACATCCGCGTGTTGGGCAAAGGCTTGCCGATGCGCACCGCGCCCGCGCCCGAATCCTCCGGGGCCACGACGTGCACCGAGCAACCCACCACCGTCTCCGTCGGGCCGTACTCGTTGATGAGCCGCGTGCCCGGCGCATGCTTGCGCCAGAAGGCCAGCTCCTCCGAGAAGAGCGCTTCGCCGCCGATGACGAAGGCGCCCGTGCGCCCCGCCGCCGCGTCCGCGCCCAGCAGGTCTGACAGCAGCCGCAAGTGGCTGGGCGTCAGCTTCACGAGGCTGAAGCCCGTGCCCTCACGCAGCACGTCGCCCAGGCCTTCCACTCCTCGCGCCTCGGACACCATCACCACGCCACGCCCGGCCACCAGCGGCGCCAGCATGCTGGTGACGGTCAGGTCGAACGCGAGCGACGAGTGCACCGGCGCACCCGCTCCCGAGTCGAGCCCGTACGCCGACAAGCACCACGTCAGGTAGTTGGACACGCCCCGGTGCTCAATCGCCACGCCCTTGGGCTTGCCCGTGCTGCCCGACGTGTAGATGACGTAGGCCAGGTTGCCCGCGCCCACCGCCGTCACGGGCGCGTCTTCGCGCTCGCGGGAGATGCTGCGCTTCCAGTCGCCATCCAGGCTGATGAGCTGCTGGGTGGTGACGGGCAACTCATCCGCCAGCGAGTCCTGGGTAAGCACCACCGGCACCTGCGTGTCCTCCAGCATGAAGGACAGGCGGTCCAGCGGGTACTTCGGGTCGAGCGGCACGTACGCGCCGCCGGCCTTGAGCACGCCCATCACGGCGATGACCATCTCCAGCGAGCGCTCCAGGCACAGGGCGACCTTCACCTCGGGCCCCACGCCCAACCGGCGCAGGTGGTGCGCCAGTTGGTTGGCCTTCGCGTCCAGCTGCCGGTACGTCAGTTGCTCACCCTCGAAGGTCGCGGCAATCGCGTCCGGAGTGCGTGCCACCTGCGCCTCGAAGCGCTGGTGGATGCAGGCATCGCGCGGGAAGTCGGCCTGCGTGTCGTTCCACGTGTTCAACAACAGCTGGCGCTCATCGGCCGGGAGCAGCGGCAGGCGCTGGATGGGGGCGTCCGGCGAAGCCGCCGCGCCCTCCAACAGCACCTTCAGGTGCGAAACCATCCGCTCGGCGGTGGTCGCGTCGAACAGGTCGGTGTTGTACTCCATTGCTCCACGCAGCTCGCCGCCGTCCTCGGTCAACGTCATCTTGAGCTCGAACTGGGCCGTGCGGTGCTCCAGCGGCACGGCGCGCAGCGTGAGCCCCGGCGCCTTCAGCTCCGACACTGGCGCGTTCTGGAACGACAGCATCACCTGGAACAGCGGCGAACGGCTGGTGTCGCGCGTGGGCGCCAGCTCCTCCACCAGCTTCTCGAACGGGACCTCCTGGTGCGCGTACGCGCCCAGCGTCGTCTCGCGCACCCGCGCCAGCAGCTCGCGGAAGCTCGGGTTGCCACCCAGCTTCGCGCGCAGCACCAGCGTGTTGACGAAGAAGCCGATGAGGCCCTCCGTCTCCGTCTGGCCACGGCCTGCGATCGGCGTGCCCACGCTCACGTCGTCCTGCCCGGAGTAGCGCGCCAGCAGCACCTGCCAGGCCGCCAGCAGCACCATGAAGGGCGTCGCGCCCTCCTTCCGCGCCAGGGCCTTCAACGACTCCGTCAGCTCCTGGCCCAGCTTCACCGGCACGCTGGAGCCCCGGTAGGTCTGCACCGCTGGACGCGGCCGGTCCGTGGGCAGCTCCAACGCGGCGGACGCGCCAGACAGCTGCTGCTTCCAGTACGTCATCTGCTGGGCCAGCACATCACCCCGCAGCCAGCCGCGCTGCCAGCTCGCGTAGTCCGCGTACTGCACAGGCAGCTCCGGCAGCGACGGCGTGCGGCCCGTGGCGAACGCCTCGTAGAAGGCCGCCATCTCCCGCACCAGCACGCCCATGGACCAACCGTCCGAGACGATGTGATGCATCGTCGCGAGCAGCACGTGCTGCTCCGCTTCCAGCTTGAGCACCTTCACGCGCAACAGCGGACCCGTGTCGAGCCGGAACGGCCGCTGGGCCTCTTCATTGGCCTGCCGCGAAGCCTCGGCCTCGCGCTGGGCCTCGGGCAGACCGGACAGGTCCATCATGCCCAGCAGGAACGGCGCCGCGGGATGGACGACCTGGGCCGGCTGGCCTTCCTTCGTCGGGAAGGTGGTGCGCAGCGATTCGTGCCGGCGCACCAGCTCCGTGAACGCCTGCTCCAACGCCGCCACATCCAGCGCTCCCTCCAGCCGGATGGAGAGCGGGATGTTGTAGAAGGCGCTGTCCGGTTCCAGCTGGTTGAGGAACCACAAGCGCTGCTGCGCGAACGACAGCGGCATCCGCTCCTCGCGGGCCAGCGCCACGAGCGGCGGCGCCTGCACGCCCATCCCTTCCGCCACCAGCGCGTCCACGCGCCGCGCGAGCTCCGCGACGCTGGGCGCCTCGAAGAGCATGCGCACCGGCAACTCCACGCCGAACGTCTCGCGGATGCGCGAAGCCACCTGCGTGGCCAGCAGTGAGTGCCCGCCCAACTCGAAGAAGTTGTCGCGCACCCCCACCCGCTCCACGCCCAGGACCTCCGTCCAGACCGTGACCAGCAGCTCCTCCGTCGGAGTGCTCGGGGCCACGATCTCCACTTCGCTGCGCTCCGCGCGGGACTCGGTCGGCGCGGGCAGCGCCTTGCGGTCCACCTTGCCCGCGGGCGTCATCGGCAGCGCGTCCAGCACCACGAAGGCCGACGGCACCATGTACTCCGGCACCTCGCCCTTCAGGTGTTGCCGCAGCTCGCTTGCATCCAGCGAGCCCTCCTCCGCCGCCACCACGTAGGCCACCAGGCGCTTGTCGCCCGGCACGTCCTCGCGCACCACCACCGCCGCCTCACGCACCTCCGCGTGGTGCAGCAGCACCGACTCCACCTCACCCAGTTCGATGCGGAAGCCGCGCACCTTCACCTGGTGATCGATGCGGCCCAGGTACTCCAGCTCGCCCGTGGCCAGCCAGCGCACGCGGTCTCCCGTGCGGTACAGCCGCGCTCCCGGCTCCGCGCTGAACGGGTTCGGCAGGAACCGCTCCGCCGTCAGCTCCGGCCGGCCCTGGTAGCCCCGTGCCAGGCCCACGCCCGCCACGTACAGCTCCCCCGCGACGCCGGGCGGCACCGGGCCGAGCGTGTCGTCCAGCACGTACACGCGCACGTTCGCCCAGGGGCGGCCAATCGTCAGCCGCTCCGGATCCACGCCCTCGTGCGTGAGCGTCGCGCACACCGTCGCTTCCGTGGGGCCGTAGGCGTTGAGCATCAAGCGCCCCTCGCCCCACTTGCGCGCCAGCTCCACGCTCAGCGCCTCGCCCGCGGACACCACGCTGCGCAGCCCGTCCAGCCCTTCGGTGCCCAGGCGCGACAGCACGGACGGCGTCAACGTCACGGCCGTGATGCGCTGCTCCTGGAGCAGCGTGCGCAGCGGTTCGTCCGGCAGCAGCCGGTCGCGCGGCGCGAGCACCAGCGTCGCGCCCGCCACCAGCGTGCCGAACACCTCCGCGACGCACGCGTCGAAGCTGGACGCCGCGTACTGCAACACGCGGGAGCCCGGCGCGTAGCGGTGCACCTGGCCCGCTTGGAGCGCCGTGTTCACGAGACCCTGGTGCTGCAACAGCGTGCCCTTGGGACGGCCCGTGCTGCCCGACGTGTAGATGACGTAGGCCAGGTTGCCGGCGGCCACGCTCGTGGCCGGTGCCTCCTCCGGCATCCGTTCGATGCTGTCCCAGTCCGCGTCGATCTGGATGAGCAGCCGGCCCCCGGTGGGCAGCGTGTCCACCAGCGACTCCTGGGTGACGAGCACCGGCGCGCCCGAGTCCGCGAGCATGTAGTCCAGGCGGTCGATGGGGTACGCCGGATCCAACGGCACGAAGGCGCCCCCGGCCTTGAGGATGCCGAGCATGCCCACCACGAGCTCCAGCGAGCGCTCCACGCAGAGCGCCACGCGCACCTCGGGCCCGACGTAGCGGCGGCGCAGGTGATGCGCCAGCTGGTTCGCCTTCGCGTCCAGCTCCGCGTACGTCAGCGACTGGTCCTCGTACACCACCGCGACCGCGTCCGGGGTCTGCTCGGCGTGCGCCGCGACGAGCTGCTGGATGCAGGCGTCGCGCGGGAAGTCGGCCCGCGTGTCGTTCCACGCCACCAGCACCTGGTGCCGTTCCTGCTCGGACATCATGGGCAGGGCCCGCACCGGCTGGCCCACGTTCGCGACGATGCCTTCCAGCAGCATCACGAAGCGCTGCACCATGCGTTCGGCCGTCGCGTGCGAGAACAGGTCGGAGTTGTACGCGAGCCGGCCCAGGAAGCCTTCGGCCGCGTCCACCAGCGACAGGGCCAGGTCGAACTTCGCCGTGCGCGACTCCACCTCGTAGGTCCGGAGCGTCAGGCCCGGCAGCGACACCTGCGCGGACAGCTCCTCCGCCTCCAGCACGAACCACACCTGGAAGAGCGGAGAGCGGCTGGTGTCGCGCACCGGCTGCAGCTCCTCCACCAGCTTCTCGAACGGCACGTCCTGGTGCGAATGCGCGCCAAGCACCGTCTCCCGCGCCTGCGTCAGCACGTCGCGGAAGGTGGCGTCCGCGGGCAGCTTCGCGCGCAGCACCATGGTGTTGATGAAGAAGCCGATGAGGGCTTCCGTCTCCGCCCGGCCACGGCCCGACACGGGAGAGCCGACGGTGAGGTCGTCCTGGCCCGCGTGGCGAGACAGCAGCACCTGCCATGCCGCCAGCAGCAGCATGAACGGCGTCACGCCCTCTTCACGGCAGAGGTCCTTGAGCGAACGGGACAGGGAGTCGGGGATCTTCACCGTCACGCCGCCGCCCGAGTACGTCATCACCGCGGGGCGCGGGAAGTCCGTGGGCAGCTCCAGCGCGGCGGGCGCGCCGGAGAGCTGCTGCCGCCAGTAGTCCACGTGCTTGCCCATGACGTCGCTGCGCAGCCAGTCGCGCTGCCAGCCGGCGTAGTCCGCGTACTGCACGGTCAGCTCCGGCAACGGCGACGCCCTGCCCTCGCGGTAGGCCGCGTAGAGCGTGGCGATCTCCCGCACCAGCAGGCCCATGGACCAGCCGTCGGTGATGATGTGGTGCAGCGACAGCAGGAGCACGTGCTCCGTGTCCGACATCCGGAGGACCAGGGCGCGCATCAGCGGCCCGGTGTCCAGGCGGAAGCCGCGGTTCATCTCCAGGTCGGTGAGGCGCTTCGCCTCGGCCTCGCGGTCGGCGTCGGACAGGCCGCGCAGGTCCACGACCTGGAGCGACGCGGGCGCGGGCGCGTGGATGCGCTGCACCGCCTGGCCACCTTCGGCGTGGAAGGTGGTGCGCAGCGATTCATGCCGGCGCACCAGCTCCGTGAACGCCTGCTCCAGCACCTCGATGTCGAGCGCGCCGTCCAGCCGGACCGGCAGCACGATGTTGTAGAGGGCGCTGTCCGGTTCCATCTGGTGCAGGAACCACAGGCGCTGCTGGGCCAGCCCCAGCGGCAGCTGGCCGTCACGCGGCAGCGGCACGATGGGAGACGTGCTGACGCCCGCTCCGGCGCGGAGGGCGTCGTCGACGAGGACGGCCAGCTTCTCCACCGTCGGAGCGTTGAAGACGTCACGCAGCTGGAGGTCGACGTTGAAGAGGCTCCGGACGCGCGACAGCACCTGCGTGGCCAAGAGCGAGTGGCCACCCAGCTCGAAGAAGTCGTCCGTCGCCCCCACGCGCTCCACGCGCAGCAGCTCGCTCCATGCACCCGCGAGCAGCTCCTCCGTGGGCGTGCGCGGCGCGATGAACGCATCGGCTTCCGCGCGCTCGTCGCTGGGAACGGGCAGCGCCTTGCGGTCCACCTTGCCGTTGGACGTCACCGGCAGCGCTTCCAGCACCACGAAGGCCGACGGCACCATGTACTCCGGCAGCGTGCGCTCCAGGTGCTCACGCAGCCCCTGACGCTCCAGCGACTCCACGTCTCCCGCGACGTACGCCACCAGCCGCTTGTCTCCCGCCACGTCCTCGCGCACGACGACGACGGCCTCGCGCACGCCGTAGGCGCCCATGAGGGCCGACTCAATCTCCCCCAGCTCGATGCGGTAGCCACGCACCTTCACCTGGTGGTCGACGCGGCCCAGGTACTCCAGCGTGCCGTCGGCGCGCCAGCGTGCCAGGTCTCCGGAGCGGTACAGCCGTGCCCCACCGTCCGTGCTGAAGCCGTCCGGGATGAACTTCTCCGCCGTGAGTTCCGGCCGTCCCAGGTAGCCGCGGCCCACCTGCACGCCGCCGATGTACAGCTCACCCGGCACGCCCACCGGCACCACTTGCAGGTGCGCATCCAGCACGTACATCCGCGTGTTGGGCAAAGGCTTGCCGATGCGCACCGCGCCCGCGCCCGAGTCTTCCGGGGCCACGACGTGCACCGAGCAACCCACCACCGTCTCCGTCGGGCCGTACTCGTTGATGAGCCGCGTGCCCGGCGCATGCTTGCGCCAGAAGGCCAGCTCCTCCGCGAAGAGCGCCTCGCCGCCGATGACGAAGGCGCCCGTGCGCCCCGCCGCCGCGTCCGCTCCCAGCAGGTCCGACAGCAGCCGCAGGTGGCTGGGCGTCAGCTTCACGAGGCTGAAGCCCGTGCCCTCACGCAGCACGTCGCCCAGGCCTTCCACGCCCCGGGCCTCGGACACCATCACCACGCCACGCCCGGCCACCAGCGGCGCCAGCATGCTGGTGACGGTCAGGTCGAACGCGAGCGACGAGTGCACCGGCGCACCCGCTCCCGAGTCGAGCCCGTACGCCGACAAGCACCACGTCAGGTAGTTGGACACTCCCCGGTGCTCAATCGCCACGCCCTTGGGCTTGCCCGTGCTGCCAGACGTGTAGATGACGTACGCCAGGTTGCCCGCGCCCACCGCCGTCACGGGCGCGTCCTCACGCTCGCGGGAGATGCTGCGCTTCCAGTCGCCATCCAGGCTGATGAGCTGCTGGGTGGTGACGGGCAGCTCATCCGCCAGCGAGTCCTGGGTCAGCACCACCGGCACCTGCGTGTCCTCCAGCATGAAGGACAGGCGGTCCAGCGGGTACTTCGGGTCGAGCGGCACGTAGGCGCCACCGGCCTTGAGGACACCCATCACGGCGATGACCATCTCCAGCGAGCGCTCCAGGCACAGGGCCACCTTCACCTCGGGCCCCACGCCCAGCCGGCGCAGGTGGTGCGCCAGCTGGTTCGCCTTGGCATCCAGCTGCCGGTACGTCAGCTGCTCACCCTCGAAGGTCGCGGCAATCGCGTCCGGCGTGCGCGCCACCTGCGCCTCGAAGCGCTGGTGGATGCACGCGTCGCGCGGGAAGTCGGCCCGCGTGTCATTCCATGTCGTCAGCAGCAGCTGACGCTCTTCGGCCGGCAGCAGCGGCAGGCGCTGGATGGGTGCGTCCGGTGAAGCCGCCACGCCCTCCAACAGCACGCCCAGGTGCGCGAGCATCCGCTCGGCGGTGGTCGCGTCGAACAGGTCGGAGTTGTACTCCATCGCTCCGCGCAGCTCGCCGTCGACTTCCGAGTGCGTCATGTTCAGATCGAACTGGGCGGTACGGTGCTCCAGCGGCATGGCGCGCAGCGTGAGCCCCGGCGCCTTCAGCTCCGGCACCGGCGCGTTGCGGTGCGACAGCAGCACCTGGAACAGCGGCGTGCGGCTGGTATCGCGCGTGGGCGCCAGCTCCTCCACCAGCTTCTCGAACGGCACTTCCTGGTGCGCGTACGCGCCCAGCGTCGTCTCGCGCACCTGCGCCAGCAGCTCGCGGAACGTGGGGTTGCCACCCAGCTTCGCGCGCAGCACCAGCGTGTTGACGAAGAAGCCGATGAGGCCCTCCGTCTCCGTCCGGCCACGACCCGCGATGGGCGTGCCGACGCTCACGTCGTCCTGGCCGGAGTAGCGCGCCAGCAGCACCTGCCAGGCCGTCAGCAGCACCATGAAGGGCGTCGCGCCCTCCTTCAAGGCCAGGGCCTTGAGCGCATCCGTCGCGTGCTTGCCCATCCGGAACTGGATGCTGGCGCCCCGGTACGTCTGCACCGCCGGACGCGGCCGGTCCGTGGGCAGCTCCAGCGCGGCGGGGGCGCCAGACAGCTGCTGCTTCCAGTACGCGAGCTGACGCGCGAGCACGTCGCCCTGCAACCAATCCCGCTGCCAGCCCGCGTAGTCCGCGTACTGCACCGGCAGCTCCGGCAGGGCCGGCGTGCGGCCCGTGGCGAACGCCTCGTAGAGGGCCGCCATCTCCCGCACCAACACCCCCAGCGACCAGCCGTCCGAGACGATGTGGTGCATCGTCGCGAGCATCACGTGCTGTTCCGCGGCCAGCTTGAACAGCTTCACGCGCAGCAGCGGACCCGTGTCGAGCCGGAACGGCCGCTGGGCTTCTTCATTGGCCTGTCGCGAAGCCTCGGCCTCACGCTGGGCCTCGGGCACTCCGGACAGGTCCACCTTCGTCAGCGAGAACGGCGCCGCGGGATGGACGACCTGCGCGGGCTGCCCCTCTCGCGTGGAGAAGGTGGTGCGCAGCGATTCGTGCCGGCGCACCAGCTCCGTGAACGCCTGCTCCAACGCCGCCACGTCCAGCGTTCCGTCCAGCCGGACGGACAACGGCATGTTGTAGAAGGCGCTGTCCGGTTCCAGCTGGTTGAGGAACCACAAGCGCTGCTGCGCGAACGACAGCGGCATCCGCTCCGCCCGGGTCAGCGCCACGAGCGGCGGTGCCTGCACGCCCCGCCCCTGCGCCACCAGCACGTCCACGCGCCGCGCGAGCTCCGCGACGCTGGGCGCCTCGAAGAGCATGCGCAGCGGCAGCTCCACGCTGAAGGCCTCGCGGATGCGCGAAGCCACCTGCATGGCCAGCAGCGAGTGACCACCCAACTCGAAGAAGTTGTCGTGCACCCCCACCCGATCCACGCCGAGCAACCGCGACCACAGGGCCGCCAGCAGCTCTTCCGTCGGCGTGCGCGGCTCCACGTACGCCTGACGCGCGTCCGCGGCGTCCTGCTCCGGCGCGGGCAGCGCGCGGCGATCCACCTTGCCGTTGGACGTCAGCGGCAGGGCCGCCAGCATCACGAAGGCGGACGGCACCATGTAGTCCGGCAGCCGCGCCTTCAGGCCCTGGCGCAGCGCGCCCGCCTCCAGCGTGTGGCCGGGCACCGCGACGACGTACGCCACCAGACGCTTGTCGCCGGGCACGTCCTCGCGCGCCAGCACGACGGCCTCGGCCATGCCGGGCAGTCCGCTCAGCGCCGCTTCGATCTCCGGCAGCTCGATGCGGTAGCCGCGCACCTTCACCTGGAAGTCGACGCGGCCCAGGAACTCCAGCGCTCCGTCGTCCAGGTAGCGCACGCGATCACCCGTGCGGTACACGCGCGCGCCGGGCTCCGGGCTGAACGGATCCTCCAGGAAGCGCTCCGCCGTGAGGACCGGCTGATCCAGGTAGCCCCGGGCCACGCCCGCGCCGCCAATGAACAGCTCGCCCGGCGTGCCGATGGGCAGCGGCTGCATCGCCGCGTCCAGCACGTACATGCGCGCGTTGGGCAACGGCCGGCCCAGCGGCACGGAGGCCGTGGTGGAGAGCTGCGTGCCCCGCTCCACCTTCCACGTCAGCACGCCCACCGTCGTCTCGGTGGGGCCGTAGTGGTTGAACACCTCCAGGCCGGGCACGAGCGCGTGCACGCGGGCGATGAGCGCGGGGTCGGACGCCTCGCCGCCCAGCACCAGCCGCTTGCGCGGCAACACGCGCTCGGGCGACTGCGACGACAGGAGCGCCGTGAGGTGCGAGGGAACGATCTTCAGGCAGTCCACCGCGTGGCGCTGGAAGTAGTCGCCGAGCGCGGCCGGATCCGTGGCCCGTTCCTTGGAGATGAGGTGCAGCGTCCCGCCGCCGCTCAGCGTCGGGAACACGGCGGTGTGGCCCAGGTCCGCGGCCAGCGTGGATACGGACGCGAAGCTCGCCGCCGGGGGTAGCTCCAGCCGGCGCGTCACGCCCTCCACGTAGTGGTTGAGCTGCCGGTGTTCCACCGCCACGCCCTTGGGCCGGCCCGTGGAACCAGACGTGAAGATGACGTAGGCCAGCGAGCCCGCGTCGCCCAGGCGCTTCGGGTTGTCATCACGCTCACGCGACAGCAGCGCGGCGTCGGAGTCCAGGCACACGTGTCCCCTGGAGGCGTCCGCCACGTGCGCGGCGAGCGAGGCCTGGGTGACGACGAGTGAAGCCCGCGCGTCCTCCAGCACCGTGCGCAGGCGCTCCGCCGGGTGCGACGGATCCAGCGGCACGTACGCGCCGCTGGCCTTGAGGATGCCCAGCATGCCGACGATGGCGTCCGGGGTGCGCTCGGTGAGCAGGCCCACGCGCACGTCCGGGCCCACGCCGCGCGCGCGCAGCCAGTGCGCGAGCTGGTTGGCCCTGCGGTTCAGCTCCCCGTAGGTGAGCTGGCCGTCGTCGCAGACCACCGCCACCGCGTCCGGCGTGCGGGCCGCATGGACGGCGAAGTGCTCATGCACGCAGGTGTCGCCCGCGGGCGCCGCGTCCGTGGCGTTCCACTCCACCAGCAGCTTCTGGCGCTCCACGTCCGGCAAGAGCCGCGCGTGCTCGTGACGCGCGTGCGGGTTGGCGGCGATCGCTTCGAGGGCGCGGAAGTAGTAGCCCGCCAGCGCCTCCGTCTGATCCGCGTCGCGCTGCGTGCCGTTGGTGCGCAGCACGAGCATCAGCGCGCCGGTGTCCGGCCGCTGGAGGAACAGCGTGCTCAGCGGCAGCTCCATCCACGCGGTGGACGGCGTCTCCTCCAGGAGGCGCACGCCTTCGAGCTGCGACAGTCCTCCGGCCACGTGGAAGTGGACGAAGTTGAAGATCGTCTCGAACAACCGCTGGCCGCCCAGCTGCTGCTGCATCCGGCCCATGGGGTAGCGGCGGTGCGGCCAGATGTCGCCATCCGCCTTCGCCACCTGGCGCACCAGGTCCAGCCACGTGCCGTCCTCCAGCGTCACCGGGAACGGGATGCTGTTGAGGAACAGGCCCACCATGCGCTCACTGTCGGCCGTCTCCGGACGGCCGTTGGCGACCACGCCCGTCACCACCGAGCGCTGTCCTTCCATGAGCGCGCGCACGCGCAGGTGCGCCGCCAGCAACACGGTCTTGAGCGGCACGTTGGCCGCCTGCGCCACGCGCAGCAGTCCTTGCTGGAGCGCGGCGGGCACGTCCTGCTGCCGCATGCTCAGCACCGGCTCCTGGCCCGCGGGCAGCGGCGCGCGGGGCGCCGGACGGTCCACTTCCGCCAGACGCGACTTCCAGAACCGCTCGCCCTCGCCGGAGGTGAGCGACTGGTGCTCCAGCGCGACGAACTGACGGTAGGTGACCGCCAGCGGCGCCGCCCCCGGGGCCGGCGTGCCGCGCAGCAGGTTGACGTAGCCGCGGAACAGCTCCGACAGCAGCGTCGCGAGGCTCCAGCCATCCAGGATGGCGTGGTGGAAGATGAGCGAGAACTGGAGCGTCTTCTCCGTGCGGCGGTAGATCGCGAAGCGCAGCAGCGGCGCGCGGCTCCACTCGAACGGACGGCAGCGGTCCGCTTCCACGAGCCGGGCCAGCAGCGCGTCCTGCTCCGAGGCGGGCACGTGGCGCACGTCGTGGATGACGAGCGGCACCTGGGCCTCGCGGTGCACCAGCTGCAACGGCTGCTCGTAACCGGTGAGGTTGAACGAGGTGCGCAGGATGGAGTGACGGCGTGCCAGCTCGGCCAGCAGCTGGTGCATCTTCGCCTCATCCAGCGCCATCTCCAGGTGGTAACTGGTGGCGTCGTGGTACATGCCCGACGCCTGGTCCAGCTCGCTCTGGAAGAGCATGCCGGCCTGAAGCACGGCCACCGGGTACGCATCCTCCACGTCCGCGGGCAGGCGCGCGCGGTCCGCGTCGGACAGCAGGCTGAAGGGCTCCGAGCCCGGGACGGCCTGCGCCGCCGCCTTCGACGGCGCCGCGTGCACCAGGTTGCCGAGCGCGCGGATGGTGGGCTGACGCAGCAGCTCCACCATGGGCAGATCCAACCCGCGCTCGCGCAGCTTCGCGATGAGCTGGATGCTGCGGATGGAGTCACCGCCCAGGTCGTAGAAGCTGTCGTCGATGCCGACGCGCTCCACGCCCAGCACGTCCGCCCACACCTCGCACAGCGCGGTCTCCTCCGCGGTGCGGGGCGCGGCGTACGCGGTGGACATCTGCGGACGCTCGCTGCCGGGCACGGGCAACGCGCGGCGGTCCACCTTGCCGTTGGGCGTAAGCGGCAGCGCGTCCAGCGCCATCAGCGCCGTGGGCACCATGTACGCGGGCAGCTTGTCGTGCAGGAATGCACGCATCGTGTCCACGCCCAGCGGCTCCGCGCCCTCTTCCGTGACGACGTAGGCCACCAGGGCCTTCTCGCCCGCGACCTCCTGCACGGCCACGGTGACGTCCCGCACGGACGCGTGTCCGCGCAGCACGGTTTCAATCTCTCCCGGCTCAATGCGGAAGCCGCGCACCTTCACCTGCTGATCGATGCGGCCCAGGAACTCCAGGGCGCCGTCCGCGCGGAAGCGGACCTGGTCGCCGGTGCGGTACAGCCGCGCGCCCGGGACCTGGCTGAACGGATCCGGGATGAACTTCTCCGCCGTGAGCTCCGGCTGGTTCAGGTAGCCGTGCGCCAGGCCGTCGCCGCCCGCGAACAGCTCGCCGGGGGCGCCCAGGGGCACGGGCTCCAGGGACGCGTTGAGCACGTGCACGCGCGTGCCGTTGATGGGGCGGCCGATGGGCACGGAGATGCCCAGCGCGCCAGCGCCCTCCACCGGGTAGCACGCGGTGAACGTCGTGTTCTCCGTGGGGCCGTAGCCGTTGATGACGCGGCAGCCCGGCAGCTGCTCCAGCACGCGCAGCACGTGCGCGGGGGACAGCACGTCACCGCCCGCCAGCAGCTGGCGCACGGGCCGCAGGCCCTCCAGGTTCCCGTCCACCATCTGGTGGAACAGACCCGCGGTGAGCCACAGGGTGCTCACGCCCTCGCGGGTGATGACCTCCCCCAGTTCATCCAGGGTGGGTGCGCGCGGCGGGAATACGGCGAGCTTCGCGCCGTTGAGCATCGCGCCCCACAGCTCGAAGGTGGACGCGTCGAACGCGAGCGGCGCCAGCTGGAGGAACACGTCCCGCGGCGTCAGGCTCACCCACTCCGGGCCGCACACCAGGCGCACCACGGCGCGATGGGGCACGGACACGCCCTTGGGCCGGCCCGTGGAGCCGGAGGTGTAGAGGACGTACAGCTCATCCTCGCTGCCCGGGGCGGTGTCGAGGTTCACGTCCGGGCGCTTCGCGAGCGCGGCCGCGTCGTCATCCAGGCAGACCACCTGGAGCCACTGCGCGGGCAGCTCATCCGCGAGCGCGGAGACGCTGACGAGCGCGGACAGGCCCGCGTCCTCGATGAGCAGCGAGAGGCGCTCCGTGGGGAAGCTGGGGTCGAGCGGCACGTACGCACCGCCCGCCTTGACGATGCCCAGCACCGCCACGACGAGATCCAGCGACCGTTCCAGGGACACGCCCACGCGCTTGCCGGGCCTGACGCCCAGGGCACGCAGGTGGTGCGCGAGCTGGTTGGCGCGCGCGTTGAGCTGGCTCGCGGTGAGCGTTTCACCCTCGAAGCTCACGGCCACCGCGTCCGGAGCGCGGGCCACCTGCGCTTCGAAGACGCGCGACACGGGCTGGCCGTGCGGGTACGTCCGGGCGCGGTCGTTCCACGCGGCGAGCGTGTTGCGCTCATCTGGCGTGAGCAGCGGCAGCGTTCCGATGCGGCGCTCGGGGTCGTCCACGACGGCGCGCAGCAGCGTCTCGAAGTGGGCGAACAGGCGCTCCACCGACGTGCGGTCGAGCACGTCCGTGTTGTGCTCCACCGTGACGGTGAGCCCGCCCTGCCACGGGAAGACGACGACGAGCAGGTCCCACTTCGCGGTCCCGTTCGTCTCCGCGTCCAGCAGGCTCAGCTCCAGGCCCGGCAGCTGGAGCGCCGGCAGCGGCGCGTTCTCCAGCACGAACTTCACGTTGAAGAGCTGCCCGCCCGGCTCGCGCGGCGGCTTGAGCGCCTGCACCAGCGTGCCAAAGGGCAGGTCCTGGTGTTCGTAGGCGTCCAGCGTCCCCTTGCGCACGCGGTCCAGCAGCGCGCGGAACGACAGGTCGCCCGTCACCTGCGTGCGCAGGACGAGCTGGTTGGTGAAGAAGCCGACCAGGGACTCCAGCTCCTCGCGGGCGCGGTTCGCGATGTCCGTGCCCACGACGATGTCGTCCTGGCCGGTGCGTCGGTGCAGGAGCGCGTCGAAGGCGGCGAGCAGCACCATGAACAGCGTGGCGCCCTCCCCGCGTCCCAGCGCTTCGATGCGGGACGTGAGGTCCGGGGACAGGTGGAAGCGGCGGCTGTCACCGTGGAAGCGATCCCCGGCGGGACGCGGCGCATCCGTGCGCAGCGAGATGCGAGGCGCGCCGGCCAGCTGCTGCTTCCACCAGGCGATCTGCTGCTCCAGCACGTCACCGCTCAGCCAGTCGCGGTGCCAGAGGGTGTAGTCCGCGTACTGCACGGGCAGCGCGGGCAGCGGCGAGGGCTCGCCCTTCAGGAACGCGGTGTAGAGCGCCTGGAGCTCGTGCATGAAGACGCCCACGGCCCAGCCATCCACCACGATGTGGTGCTGGACGAGGCACAGGACGTGCTCGCGCGCGTTCAGCCGCAGGAGCTGGGCGCGCAGGAGCGGGCCATTCACGAGATCGAAGGGCCGCGCGGCCTCTCCGTTCAAACGCTTCCGGGCCTCGGCCTCCGCCTGTTCGGCGGGCAGCGCGGCCAGGTCCACCAGGGGCAGCACGAACGGCTGCACCGGCAGGACGACCTGCACGGGCGCGCCGGATGCGTCCTGACGGAAGACGGTGCGCAGCGCTTCGTGGCGCCGGACGATCTCCTCCAGGCCACGGCGGAGCACTTCGACGTCCAGGTCGCCGCTCAAGCGGGCCGCGCTGGGCACGTTGTAGATGGGCGTGCCCGGCGTGAGCTGCTCGAAGAGCCAGAGGCGTTCCTGGTCGAACGACAGCGGCAGCGCGCCGTCGCGGGACGCGGGCTTGAGCGGCGGGGTCTTGAACTTCCGCTCGGCGCCGGTGGCCTCGTCCACGCGGGCGGCCAGGGCGGCCACCGTCGGGGACTCGAAGAGCGCGCGCAGGGGCAGCTCCACCTGGAACTCGCCGCGCAGGCGCGACACGAGCTGGGTGGCCATCAGCGAGTGGCCGCCCAGTTCGAAGAACGAATCCTCCGCGCCCACGCGCTCCACGGTGAGCACGCGCGCGAAGAGGGCCGCCACGCGGACCTCCGTCGGGGTGCGCGGGGCCACGTAGGCGTCGGGACGCGTGAGCGCGCCCGTGGGAGCCGGCAGGGCCTTGCGGTCCACCTTGCCGGCGGGCGTCATCGGCAGTGCGCCCAGCACCACGAAGGCCGACGGCACCATGTACTCCGGCACGCCGTCCTTCAGGTGCTTGCGCAGCGAGGCCGCGTCCACCGTCCGCTCCGGGTGCGGCACGACGTAGCCAACGAGGCGCTTGTCGCCCGGCACGTCCTCGCGCACCACGACCGCCGCCTCACGCACGTCCGCGTGGTGCAGCAGCACGGCCTCGATCTCCCCCAACTCGATGCGGAAGCCACGCACCTTCACCTGGTGGTCGATGCGGCCCAGGTACTCCAGCTCGCCGTCCGCCAGCCAGCGCACGCGGTCGCCGGTGCGGTACAGCCGCGCGCCGGGCTCCTGGCTGAACGGGTTGGGGACGAACTTCTCCGCCGTCATGTCCGGCCGGCCCTGGTAGCCGCGCGCGAGGCCTTCACCCGCGACGTACAGCTCACCGGCCACGCCCACGGGCACCGGCTGGTGCAAGGCATCCAGCACGTACACGCGCACGTTCGCCAGCGGCTTGCCGATGGTCAGGCGCTCCGCCCGGACCCCGCCGTGCGTGAGCGTCGCGCAGACCGTGGTCTCGGTGGGGCCGTACGCGTTGATCAGCGTCCTCCCCTGCCCCCACTTGCGCGCCATCTCCACTGGCAGCGCCTCGCCCGCGGAGACGATGGTGGACAGGCCGTCCAGCCCTTCGGTGCCCAGCTGCGCGAGCACCGACGGCGTCAGCGTCACGGTGGTGATGCGCTGCGACTTCAGCAGCGTGCGCAGCGGCTCATCCGGCAGCAGCCGGTCGCGCGACGAAAGCACCAGCGTGGCCCCGGACACGAGCGTGCTGAACACCTCCCACACGCTGGCGTCGAAGCTGGACGCCGCGTACTGCAACACGCGGCGGCCCGTTCCCAGGCCCTTCGCCGCGGCGGCCTGCCGGGCGGTGTTGTTGAGGCCGCGGTGCGGCAGGAGCGTGCCCTTGGGGCGGCCCGTGCTGCCCGACGTGTAGATGACGTACGCCAGGGTGTCGGCGTTGGCGCCGGAAGCCGGAGCGGTGTCCGGCAGCGTCTGGAGGTGCGCCGCCTCCAGGTCCATGCGCACCACGCGCAGGCCCTCGGAGGGCAGCTGCTTGCTCAGCGAGTCCTGCGTCACCAGCACGGGCGCGCCGCTGTCCTCCAGCATGAAGGACAGGCGCTCACGCGGGTAGGACGGATCCAACGGCACGAAGGCGCCACCGGCCTTCTGGATGCCGAGCATCGCCACCGCCAGGTCCAGCGAACGCTCCACGCAGAGCGCCACGCGCACCTCGGGCCCGACGCCCAGCGTGCGCAGGTGGTGCGCCAGCTGGTTCGCGCGTGCATCCAGCTGCGCGTACGTCAGCGAGGAGTCCTCGAACACCAGCGCTTCCGCGCCCGGCGCGCGACGCACCTGGGCCTCGAAGAGCGCCGGGAACGTCACGTCGCCCGCGACCTCACCGCGCGTGTCGTTCCACGCCACCAGCACCTGGTGACGCTCCTGGGCACCCATCAGCGCGAGGTCGGACAGCTTCGCCGAGGGGCGCGCCGCCACGGACTCCAGCAGCACCCGCAGGTGCTCCATCATCCGCCGCGCCGTCGCCGCGGCGAACAGGTCGGTGTTGTACTCCAGCGTCCCTTCCAGCCCGCCCGCCGTCTCCGTCAGCGACAGCGTGAGGTCGAACTTCGCCGTCTTCGACTCCACCTCGTACGGCGACAGCTCCACGCCCGACAGCTTCAGGTGCGGCAGCACGTCCTGCTGCAACGCGAACATCACCTGGAACAGCGGCGCATGGCTCAGGCTGCGCTGCGGCTGGAGTTCCTCCACCAGCTTCTCGAACGGCACATCCTGGTGCGCGTACGCGCCCAGCGTCGTCTCGCGCACCTGCTTGAGGACCTGCTGGAAGCTCGGGTTGCCCGAAAGCTTCGTGCGCAGCACCAGCGTGTTGACGAAGAAGCCGATCAGGCCCTCCGTCTCCGCCTGCGTCCGGCCCGCGATGGGCGAGCCCACCGTCACGTCCTCCTGCCCCGAGTAGCGCGCCAGCAGCACCTGGAACGACGCCAGCAAGAGCATGTACGGCGTGACGCCTTCCTGCTTCGCCAACGCATTCAGCGTGCGGCTCAGGTCCGCGCCCAGCTTCACCGGCACCGTCGCGCCCCGGTACGTCTGCACCGCCGGACGCGCGAAGTCCGTCGGCAGCTCCAGCACCGCGGGGGCACCCGCCAGCTGCTGCTTCCAGTAGCCGACCTGCTTCTCCAGCACTCCGCCCAGCAGCCACTCCCGCTGCCACTGCGCGAAGTCCGCGTACTGCACCGCCAACTCCGGCAACGGGGACTGCTGATTGCGGACCTGGGCCTCGTAGAGCGCGGCGACTTCCCGCACGAGGACGCCCATGGACCAGCCGTCGGAGACGATGTGGTGCATCGTCACCAGCAGCACGTGCTTCGTCTCACCCAGCTTCAGCAGCCGGGCGCGCATCAACGGGCCGGTGCTCAGATCGAACGGGCGCGCGGCTTCTTCATCCGCCAACCGCCGCGCTTCCAGCTCCTGTGCACCGGAGAGTTCCACCACCGGCAACTCGAAGGCCTTCGCCGGGTGGATGACCTGCACTGCCTGACCGTTCTCATCGCGGAAGGTCGTGCGCAGCGCTTCATGCCGGCGGACGATCTCTTCCAGGGCTCGCCGCATGGCTTCCACATGCAGCGCGCCCTCCAGCTTCACGCCGCCCGCCACGTTGTAGAAGGCGCTGCCCTGCTCCAGCTGATCGAGGAACCACAGACGCTGCTGCGCGAACGACAGCGACTGCGTGGCATTCCGGGGCCTCGGCGTGATCGCCGGAGCCTTGGACGCATCACGGCCCGAAATGGCCGAGTCCACGGACGCGGCCAGCGTCGCCACCGAGGGTGACTCGAAGAGCGACCGCAGCGGGACCTCGACGCCGAAGGCCGTGCGAAGCCGGGTGACCAACTGCATCGCCAGCAGCGAGTGACCGCCCAGCTCGAAGAACGAATCCTCCGCGCCCACCCGCTCCATGCGCAGCAGCTGCGCGAAGAGCGTCGCGACCTGCTCTTCCGTCGCCGTGCGCGGTGCCACGTACTGGTTCTGCGACGACTGGGCTTCCGGAACCGGCAGCGCCTTGCGGTCCACCTTCCCGTTCGGATTCAGAGGCAGTGCGTTCAGCACCACGAACGCCGACGGAACCATGTACTCCGGCAGCCGCGACTTCAGGCCCTTGCGCAGCTCCGCCACGTCCAGAGACGCGCCCGCCACGTACGCCACCAAGCGCCTGTCGCCGGGCACGTCCTCACGCACCACCACCACGGACTCGCGCACACCGGCCTGCGAGGACAGCACCGACTCCACTTCACCCAGCTCGATGCGGAAGCCGCGCACCTTCACCTGGAAGTCGATGCGGCCGAAGTACTCCAGCTCGCCATTCGCCAACCAGCGCACGCGGTCGCCCGTGCGATACATCCGCTCGCCGGGATCCTGGCTGAAGGGATTGGGGATGAACTTCTCCGCCGTCAGCGACGGCTTGGCCAGGTAACCTCGAGAGAGGCCCGCACCCGCGATGTACAGTTCGCCCGGCACGCCCTGCGGCACCGGACGCAGCCATGCATCCAGCACGTACCCGCGCGAGCCCGTCAGGAGACGGCCCACCGTCGGCTCCCGCGCCGCGCCTTTCTCCACTCGCAAGTACGTCGAATACGTCGTGTCTTCCGTCGGGCCGTAGAAGTTGTAGACGGCCTCCACGTTCTTCAGTCCGTACACCGCCTGCGCCAGCCGGTTCAGCAACGGCTCACCGGCGAGGTTCACCGTACGCACCGTCTCCGGCACGCCCTGGCTGCGCAGCAACTCCGCCATCGCGGAGGGCACCGTGTTCACCAGCGTCACCCGCCTCGCGTCCTTCAGCGCCGGCAACGCCAGCGCGTTCTCCGCGACGATGACGGCACCACCGACGCTCAGCGGCGCGAAGACTTCAAACACCGAGATGTCGAAGTTCAGCGACGTCGACGCCAGCATGCCCGACAGCTGCTGCGGCGTGAAAAACGCCGTCGCCCAGTGCAGGAATGCCACCACGCTGCGCTGCTCGATGGCCACGCCCTTCGGACGGCCCGTCGAACCCGACGTGTACAGCACGTACGCCAGGTTCCTTACGCCCGTGCGCGGATCGACGCGCGAAGCAGGATGCCTGGCGATGGTCTCCCAATCCGTATCCAGGAACACGTTGCGCGCCGAGTGCTCGGGCAGCACGCCCAGCAGCTTCTGCTGCGTCAGCACCACCGGCGCCTGCGCGTCCTCCAGCATCCAGCCCAGACGGTCACGCGGGTACGCCGGGTCCAGCGGCACGTAGGCGCCACCCGCCTTCAGCACACCCAGCAGCGCCACCACCATGCGCGCGGAACGCTCCAGGCTCACGCCCACCAGCGTGTCCGGGCCCACGCCCATTCCACGCAGGTGATGCGCCAGCTGATTCGCCTGCGCCTCCAGCTGCGCGTACGTCAGCACCTGCCCATCGAAGTACACTGCGGGGGCATCCGGCGTGCGCGCCGCCTGCGCCTCGAAGAGCGCCTGCATCGTCCCGCGCACCGGGCTCGCCAGGTCCGTCCCCGACACGTCCTTCAGCAGCGTCTGCTTCTCCTGCGCTCCCATCAGCGACAGGTCGAACACCTTCGCCATGGGCCGCACCGCCACGGACTCCAGCAGCACGCGCAGGTGCTCCGTCATCCGCCGCGCCGTCGCCGCCGTGAACAGGTCGGTGTTGTACTCCAGCGTTCCTTCCAGCCCGCCCGCGGTCTCCGTGAGGAAGAGCGTCAGGTCGAACTTCGCCGTCTTGGACTCCACCTCGTACGGCGACAGCTCCACACCCGACAGCTGCAGGTGAGGCAGCACGTCCTGCTGCAGCGCGAACATCACCTGGAACAGCGGCGCATGGCTCAGACTGCGCTGAGGCTGGAGTTCCTCCACCAGCTTCTCGAACGGCACGTCCTGGTGTGCGTACGCGCCCAGCGTCGTCTCGCGCACCTGCTTGAGGACCTGCTGGAAGCTCGGGTTGCCCGAAAGCTTCGTGCGCAGCACCAGCGTGTTGACGAAGAAGCCGATGAGGCCCTCCGTCTCCGCCTGCGTCCGGCCCGCGATGGGCGAGCCCACCGAGATGTCGTCCTGGCCGCTGTAGCGCGCCAGCAGCACCTGGAACGCAGTCAGGAGCAACTGGTACGGCGTCACGCCTTCCTGCTTCGCCAGCGCGTTCAACGTGCGGCTCAACTCCGCACCCAGCTTCACCGGCACCGTCGCGCCCCGGTACGTCTGCACCGCCGGACGCGCGAAGTCCGTCGGCAGCTCCAGCACCGCGGGGGCTCCGGCCAACTGCTGCTTCCAGTAACCGACCTGCTTCTCCAGCACCCCGCCCAGCAGCCACTCCCGCTGCCACTGCGCGAAGTCCGCGTACTGCACCGCCAGCTCCGGCAGCGGCACGGTGCGGCCCTGCGAGTGCGCCTCATAGAGCGCGGCCATCTCGCGCACGAGCACGCCCATGGACCAGCCGTCGGAGACGATGTGGTGCATCGTCACCAGCAGCACGTGCTTCGCTTCACCCAGCTTCAGCAGCTTCGTGCGGAAGAGCGGACCCGCACCCAGATCGAACGGACGCACGGCCTCTTCATCCACGCACCGCCGCGCCTCCGCCTCGCGTGCCGCTTCGGCCAAGGTGGACAGGTCCACCACGGGCAGGTCCATCCGGCTCGCGGCGTGGATGATCTGCGCCGCCTGACCGTTGTCCTCACGGAACGTCGTGCGCAGCGACTCGTGCCGCGCGACGATCTCCTGGAGCGTCAGCCGCAGGGCTTCCACGTGCAGCGCGCCCTCCAGTTGCACCGCACCCGGCACGTTGTAGAGCGCGCTGCCCTGCTCCAGCCGGTCCAGGAACCACAGGCGCTGCTGCGCGAACGACAGCGGCAGCACGCCTTCACGCGAAACCCGCTTCAGCGGCGGCAGGTTCGCGGCTGCCGTCTGCTTCCCGTCGATGAACGCCGCGAGCGACGCCACCGTGCTCAGCTCGAAGAGCGAACGCAGCGGGACCTCGACGCCGACGGCGGCGCGCAACCGGGAGACCAGCTGCATCGCCAGCAGCGAGTGACCGCCCAGCTCGAAGAACGAATCCTCCGCCCCCACCCGCTCCATGCGCAGCAGCTGCGCGAAGAGCGTGGCTACCTGCTCTTCCGTCGCCGTGCGCGGCGCCACGTACTGGCCCTGCGCGGACTGGCCTTCCGGCACCGGCAGTGCCTTGCGGTCCACCTTCCCGTTCGGCGTCAGCGGCAGTGCGTCCAGCACCACGAAGGCCGACGGCACCATGTACTCCGGCAGCCGCTGCTTCAGCCCCTTGCGCAGCTCCGCCGCGTCCAGAGACGCGCCCGCCACGTACGCCACCAGCCGCTTGTCGCCGGGCACGTCCTCACGCACCACCACCACCGACTCGCGCACGCCCGCCTGCGAGGCCAGCGCCGATTCCACTTCGCCCAGCTCGATGCGGAAGCCACGCACCTTCACCTGGAAGTCGATGCGGCCCAGGTACTCCAACTCTCCCGTCGCCAGCCACCGCACGCGGTCACCGGTGCGGTACATCCGCGCGCCCGGCTGCACCGAGTACGGGTTCGGCACGAAGCGCTCCGCCGTCAGCGACGGCTTGGCCAGGTAGCCGCGCGCGAGGCCCGCGCCCGAAAGGTACAGCTCGCCCGGCACGCCCTGCGGCACCGGGCGCAGCCACGCGTCCAGCACGTACGCCCGCGAGCCCGTCAGCGGACGGCCAATCGTCGGCTCACGCCCCGCGTCCTTCTCCACGCGCGTGTACGTCGAATACGTCGTGTCTTCCGTCGGGCCGTAGAGGTTGTAGACGCCCTCCACGCTCTTCAGCCCGTACAGCGCCTGCGCCAGCCGGTTCAGCAGCGGCTCGCCCGCGAGGTTCACCGTGCGCACCGACTCCGGCACGCTCTGGCTGCGCACCAGCTCCGCCATCGCGGAGGGCACCGTGTTCACCAGCGTCACCCGGCCCGCGTCCTTCAACGTCGGCAGCGCCAGCGCGTTCTCCGCGACGATGACGGCACCGCCGCTGCTCAGCGGCGCGAAGACTTCGAAGACGGACAGGTCGAAGTTCAGCGACGTCGCCGCCAGCACGCCGGCCAGCTGCTGCGACGTGAAGGCCGCCGTCGCCCAGTGCAGGAACGCCACCGCGCTGCGCTGCTCAATGGCCACACCCTTCGGACGGCCCGTCGAGCCCGACGTGTACAGCACGTACGCCAGGTTCCCCACGCCCGTGCGCGTCGCGACAGGCGTCGTCGGCTGACGCGCGATCAGCGCCTGGTCCGTGTCCACGCAAACGGTCTGCGCGGAATGCTCGGGCAGTACGCCCAGCAGCTTCTGCTGCGTCAGCAGCACCGACGCCTTCGCGTCCTCCAGCATCCAGCCCAGGCGCTCACGCGGGTACGCCGGATCCAACGGCACGTATGCGCCGCCCGCCTTCAGCACGCCCAGCAGCGCCACCACCATCCGCGCCGAACGCTCCAGGCTCACGCCCACCAGCGTGTCCGGGCCCACGCCCAAGCCGCGCAGGTGGTGCGCCAGCTGGTTCGCCTGCGCCTCCAGCTGCGAGTACGTCAGCACCTGCCCGTCGAAGTGCACCGCGGGCGCGTCCGGCGTGCGCGCCACCTGCGCCTCGAAGAGCGCCTGCATCGTCCCGCTCACCGGGTCCGACAGGTCCGTCCCCGACACGTCCTTCAGCAGCGACTGCTGCTCCTGCGCTCCCATCAGCGCGAGGTCGGACAGCTTCGCGCCCGGACTCGCGACCAGCGACTCCAGCAGCACCCGCAGGTGCTCCATCATCCGCCGCGCCGTCGCCGCGGCGAACAGGTCGGTGTTGTACTCCAGCGTCCCTTCCAGCCCGCCCGCCGTCTCCGTCAGGTAGAGCGAGAGGTCGAACTTCGCCGTCTTCGAATCGACCTCGTACGGCGACAGCTCCACGCCCGGCAGGCGGAAGTGCGGCAGCACGTCCTGCTGCAACACGAACAACACCTGGAACAACGGCGCATGGCTCAGGCTGCGCTGCGGCTGCAGCTCCTCCACCAGCTTCTCGAACGGCACGTCCTGGTGCGCGTACGCACCCAGCGTCGTCTCCTTCACCTGGGCCAGCAGCGCACGAAAGCTCGGGTTGCCTTCCAGCTTCGTGCGCAGCACCAGCGTGTTGACGAAGAAGCCAATCAGGCCCTCCGTCTCCGCGCGCGTCCGGCCCGTGATGGGCGAACCGACGGAGATGTCCTCCTGCCCGGAGTAACGCCCCAGCAGCACCTGGAACGCGGCCAGCAGCAGCATGTACGGCGTGACGCCTTCCTGCTTCGCCAACGCGCCCAGCGTGCGGCTCAGGTCCGCGCCCAGCTTCACCGGCACCGTGGCGCCCCGGTACGTCTGCGCCGCTGGGCGCGCGAAGTCCGTCGGCAGCTCCAGCACCGCAGGGGCCCCGGCCAGCCGCTGCTTCCAGTAGCCGACCTGCTTCTCCAGCACCCCGCCCAGCAGCCACTCCCGCTGCCACTGCGCGAAGTCCGCGTACTGCACCCGCAGCTCCGGCAGCGGAGAGCCCCGGCCCGCACGGAACGCGTCGTAGAGCGCGGCGACCTCACGCACGAGCACGCCCATGGACCAGCCGTCGGAGACGATGTGGTGCATCGTCACCAGCAGCACGTGCTTCGCCTCACCCAGCTTCAGCAATCGCGCGCGCACCAGCGGACCCGCGCCCAGGTCGAAGGGACGCACGGCCTCTTCGTCCACGCACCGCCGCGCCTCGGCCTCGCGCGACGCCTCCGCGAAGCCCGTCAGGTCCACCACCGGAAGCTCGAAGGCCTTCGCCGGATGGATGAGCTGCACCGCCTCGCCGTTCTCCTCTCGGAACGTCGTGCGCAGCGACTCGTGCCGGCGGACGATCTCCTCCAGGCTCCGCCGCATCGCCTCCGCGTCCAGCGCGCCGTCCAGCCGCACCGCGCCCGGGATGCTGTAGAGCGCGCTGCCCTGCTCCAGCCGGTCCAGGAACCACAGGCGCTGCTGCGCGAACGACAGCGGTTGCGTGGCACCACGCGGCCGGGGCGCGAGCACCGCCGCCTTCGGCGCCTCCTGCTTCGAGGCCGTGATGCGCTGGGCTAGATCCACCAGGCTCGGCCCCTGGAGCAGCAGCTCCATGGGCAGCGCCACGCCCAGCCCCTTCTCCACGGCGTGCGCCAGCTCCACCGCGCTCAGCGAATCCAGGCCGTACCGCGTGATGGGCTCACGCACGTCCACCGTCTTCGCGGGCATCCGCAGCTGCTCCGCCACGCGCTCCACCAGCCACGCCAGCGTGGACCGCACGGGCGCCGACACTTCGCCACCCGCGGACCCGGCGGGGGCTTCGGTGGGAGAAGGCGAGGTGGTGGACTTCCCCGGCTCCGGATCAGGCTCCGGGCCGTCGAATCCCGGCTCGCGCCACACCAGCACCGTGCGCAGCTCGTCCGCGAGGAACCCCGCCTTGCACGCGTGCCGCTGGATCTTCCCACTGGAGGTCTTCGGGATGCTGCCCGGCTCGATCAGCGCCACGGCGTGCACCTGCACCTCGTGCCGCTCGGCCACGCGCTGGCGGATCTCCTTGACCGCCGCCTCCGCCATGTCCACCTGCTTGCGGAGGTTGCCCGCCTTGCGCAGGTCGATCTCCTGCACCAGCACCAGGCGCTCCTCGCCCGCCACCTCCAACGACACCGCCGCGACACAACCGGCCCGCAGCGCCGGGTGGCTCTCCTCCACCGTCAGCTCGATGTCGTGCGGATAGTGGTTGCGGCCGCGGATGATAATCAGGTCCTTGGACCGGCCGGTGACGAACAGCTCCCCGTCCCGCAGGAAACCCAGATCCCCGGTGCGCAGGAACGGCCCCGCGTCACTGCCCGCGAGCCGCGCCTGGAAGGCATCCTGCGTCGCCTCCGCCTTGTTCCAGTACCCCAGCGCCACGCTGGGACCGTCCACCCAGATCTCCCCCACCCGGGAGGGCGCGCACTCCTCGCGCGTCTGGGGATCCACGATGACCACGCGATGCCCCGGCCGCTCCACGCCGCAGCCCACCAGCAGGCGCGCGTCCGGCTTCGCCGCCTCCACCTCCACGGCCTGACGCTGCTCCAGCGACGGCACATCCACCGCCAGCATGACCGGCGCCGCCGCCGCCTTTCCTCCCGAGACGAGCAGCGTCGCTTCCGCCAGCCCGTAGCAGGGATAGAAGGACTCGCGCCGGAAGCCGTGCGGCTTGAACGTGGCCACGAACCGGTCCAGCGTCGCCGGGCGGATGGGCTCCGCGCCGCTGAAGGCCAACCGCCACGAGCTCAGGTCCAGCGACTGCCGCTCCTCCTCGGAGATGCGGCGCACGCACAGGTCGAACGCGAAGTTGGGCCCGCCGCTGACGGTGGCCTTGAGGCGGCTGATGGTCTCCAGCCACACCCGGGGCTGCTTGAGCATGGTGAGCGGCGACATCAACGCCACGGGAGACGCCACGTACAGCGGCGTGAGGATGCCGCCAATCAAGCCCATGTCGTGGTACGGCGGCAGCCAGATCACGGTCGAGTCGCCCGGGCCGAACTCGAAGGCGTCCGAGATCAGCGCCAGGTTGTGCGTCAGGTTGCCGTGGCTCAGCATCACGCCCTTGGGCGAGCCCGTGGACCCCGACGTGTACTGGAGGAACGCCAGCGTGGACGCGTTCACGTCCGGCGGCGTCCAGTCCGCTTCCAAACCCGCGGCGATCTCGTCCGTCGCCACCCAGTGCAGCGAGCGCAGATCCGGCGCCTGCTCGAAGACGAACTCCGTCATGCTCAGGATGCCGGACGTGGTGAGCACCACCGTCGCGTTCGCGTCCTGGATGATCGCCCGCAGGCGCGGCAGCGTCCGCTCCAGCCGCATCGGATCCGGCGGGTACGCCGGCACCGCGACGAGCCCCGCGTAGAGGCACCCGAAGAACCCCGCCACGTACTCCAGGCCGGGCGGGTACAGCAGCATCACGCGCTCGCCCGGCTTCGCCACCGCGCGCAGCGCCACCGCGATCCGCCGCGCCCTTGCGTCCAGCCCCGCGTAACTCAGCGTCCCGTCGTCCTGCCCCGCATCATCCAGGAAGGTGTACAGCGGCTGTTCGGACAGGACATCGGCCCGGTTCCGCAGAATTTCGACGAGGGTGGAATGCGAAGGCGTCAGCTCAACGGAACGGGAACGCGACAAGGAAGAACCCATCAGGAAAGCCGGAGCGCACCGCAAGGGTTTCAGTGGGCCGACTTGCCGTGCCCCACACGGGTACTCCGTGTAGGTGACACAGGCGCCCTTGCAATGCATCCGGGGGGAGCGGAACTCGATACGAGAATACCACTACGAATGGGTTCTACCGAACTTGAACAAATTGCTCGAATCGCTCAAATTCGCCTGTCAGCTCTGCTTCCTGGTCTTCAGCACGCGCCCCGTCCTGCCTTGACTCCGCGAGTTCCATTCTCGGGACCGCTTGGGGTTCTGTCCGGGTTGGGGTGCCTCCCCGATTGCACGTACCCGCCATGACCGCTCCTCTGTATCGCCTCGCGGACGCCACCCTCGTTGAACCGCTGGTCCAGGACTTCCAGGCCTGGTGGATGACGGTGGCGCCCATGCCCGCGAGCCTGCATCTGCAGGCCTATCTGCTGCCGCTGCTGAAGGCCTACCTGCAGACGCCGGACTTCCACGCGAAGGCGGCGAAGGATCCCGCGCTCAGCGGCAGCTCGTTCGTGGGCATCGCGCCCGAGCGCGCGGACGAGGTGCGGGCGCTCATGCAGCGGATCACCGCCGAGCAGGACGACCGCATCAAGCTGGCGGAGGCGTTCGACGAGTTCCAGACGCAGCTGCTGGCGGAGGCGAAGGGCCAGTCCCTGGAGCCGCTGTACGCGCGGCTGCCGGAGCCGCTCAAGGGCGTGGTGGAGCTGGTGTACGACTACGTGAACCGCCCGTCGATGCGCGTGCACGAAGGCCTGCTGTACCGCGGGCGGCTCCACAAGACGGACCTCCAGTCGATGCGGATCCGCCGGCTGAAGGCGGACTCGGAGCGGGACTCGCTGCTCACCACGCCGCGCCTGCGCGAGCCGGGGCAGCTGGACTGGAAGGTGCCGTTCCACGACGAGCGCCTGGACAAGCTGTTCAGCCTGGACCTGGAGCCCCGGCCGCTGGAGTGGATCCGCGACGTGCTGGGCGACGCGGTGAAGTCCGACGCGGACCTGATGCCCCTGCTCACGGAGGCGCCGCAGACCGTTTCCGACACCTGGAACGGGCCGGGGCCGCGCATCCGCTACGTGGGCCACGCGTGCGTGCTGGTGGAGTGGAAGGGCACGTCCATCCTCGTCGACGCGGTGGTGCCGGTGCGGCCGGAGAAGATGGGGCCGCTGGAGCGCATGTCCTTCGCGGACCTGCCCCGCCGCATCGACTACGTGCTCATCACCCACAGCCACCCGGATCACCTGGACATCGAAACGCTGCTGCGCCTGCGCCACCGCGTCGGCACGCTGATGGTGCCGCGCTCCAGCGGCGCCCTGGCGGGTGACTACTCACCGCGGCTGTTGGGCAAGGCGCTGGGCTACCGCAACGTGCTGGAGCCCTACTTCTACGAATCCCTGCCACTGCCGGACGGAGAGATCATCGCCGCGCCGTTCATGGGCGAGCACGGCGACGTGGCCCACGCCAAGACGGCGTGGATCATCCGCACGGGCGAAGAGCGCGTGTTCTTCTCCGCCGACTCCATGTGCGTGGATGAGACGACGTACCGCGACCTGCGCAACACGGTGGGCCCGCTGCACACGGTCTTCATGAACACGGAGATCGAAGGCGCGCCGCACACGTGGATGATGGAGGGCTTCTTCCCCAAGAAGCGCGACCGCAAGCTGGAGAAGAACCGCCGGTGCCGCGGCAGCAACTCCACGGAGGGCCTGCGCCTGCTGGAGCTCGTGGGCGCGAAGCGGCTCTTCAACTACGCCATGGGCCTGGAGCCCTGGATGGAGCACATCATCGGGCCCGCCGCCACGCCGGAGACGCCCCGCATGAAGGAGTCCGATCTGCTCCTCGCCACCGCCCGCGAGCGCGGCCTCCAGGCCGAGCGGCTCCAGGGCGCGCAGCAGGTCCACCTCAAGGGCTGACGCGGACCGGGCGCAGGGCGGCCTGGCCGCCCTTCCCTCGTGTACGTGACGCTCGACGGGGCGGATCCAATCGGTATGCTCCGGAACATGAGGAATCCCCGGAAAGAAACCCTCGCGTTCATCGTGGTCACGCTCGCGGTGAGCTGGGCGATGGCCACGCTCTTTCTGGTGGGCGGAGAGAAGTCTCCGTGGCTGATGCGCTGGATGATGTGCGTGCCCGGCATCGTGGGGCTCGGGTGCTCGTGGTTCTTCCGCCGCGAGCCTCCGTCCGCGGTGGGCTTCGCGTTCCCCGGCTGGAAGTGGTGGTTCGTGGGGCTGGCGCTGCCGCTGGCGTACGGCGCCGTGATCACCCCGCTGGCCTACGCGATCCGGTTCGTGACCGGGGACGCGGCGTTCATCCAGTACCAGCCCCAGCTGCTCAAGGGGCCGTTCGGGGTCACGGGCCTGGCGACGGTGCCGGTGATGATCCTCTTCTTCTGGGCGCTGACGGTGACGTGGTGGCTGGCCGCGGCGTCCGTGCGCTGGCGCTGGGTGGAGAAGCTGGGCGCGAAGCTGCCCGAGCGCTGGCGGTGGCTGCGGTTCGGACTGGCGGCGCTGGTGTGGTGGCCCGTCGTCGGCTTTGGCGTCCCCAGCGAGCTGGGTGAAGAGGTGGGTTGGCGCGGGACGCTGGTGCGCTGGTGGATGCACCGCCCGGGCGTGGCCGCGGCCATCACCATGCCGGTGTGGGCCGCCTTCCACCTGCCCCTCATCTTCTCCTCCACGCAGCGCGGTCACGTGGCGCAGAACGTGACGTTCCTCCTGTCCATCGCCGTGGCCGCGGTGGTGTTCGCGCAGCTCTACATGGCGTCGCGCTCCATCTGGCCGCCCGCGCTCTTCCACATCAGCTGGAACCTCATCAACCCGCTCCTCTTCGGCAGCGTCTACAACGGGCGGCCGGGGCTCTTCGGCGGTCAGGTCTGGGTCTTCAACGGCGAGGGCGTCTTCGGCATGGTGCTCAACGGACTGGTCGCCGCATGGCTCTTCCGCCACTGGCGGCGCAGCGCCCGGAACGCGGAGCGCGCCGTGATGCCGGAGCCCGCCGCCACGCCCGCCTGAGGCCTTGCGGCCCGCCGAGCGCAGGCTTTTCCGAATGTGACATCCCGGGTGGGCTCCAGTTACTCTCGCGCGCGAGATGACTCCTGCCGTCAGGGCCGACATGGAAGCACGTGCCGACCGCGCCCTGCGCCGGGGTGAGCTGGCGGAAGCGTTCGAGCTGTTCGAGCACCTGCTCGCCGCCTTTCCGCGCGAGGAAGCGCTGGCCGTCAAGCTGGCCCACCTGCGCGACAGCCTCCAGCCGGAGGAGCTCCAGCTCCTGAAGAACCGCGTGCGGGAGCCCCAGCGCCTCCCGCTGGGCCCCGTGTCGCCCATGCAGGAGGGCGAGCGCCTCTTCCACCTGGGCGACTACGTGGGCGCCGCCGCCGCGTACCGCCGGGCACTGCAGGAGCGCCCCGGCAACGAGCTGGTGCTGGAGCGGCTGGAGGAGCTGTACCGGATGGCCCGCGAGATGCCCGTGCAGTCCCCCACGGACCGGGCCCTTCCCGCGCAGAAGGAGGACCGGCTCCAGGCCCTCCTGGACCGGCTGGCCTCCCGGCGTCGCCTCAAGCGCGACTGAGGGGTCGCCCCCGCGTCCTTGCGAGCGCGGATCCGACGTCACCGCTGATTCGTGCGTTGCGCCCCCCTGGGGTGGCACCTACAATCCGCACCGACGTTGCTGTCATAGTGTCGCCCGTTCCCACTGACACCCGCGTCCGACTTTCTTCGCTCCTATGGCCCGACCTCTTCGACTCGGCGTCCTCACCGGTGGTGGTGACTGCCCGGGACTCAATGCGCTCATCCGTGGCCTCGTCCGTCGGGGCGTGCACGAGTTCGGCCATTCGTTCGTGGGCATCGAGAACGGCTACATGGGGCTGGTGGAGCCGGAGCTCGTCCGCCCGCTCGGGGTGGAGGACACGCGCGGCATCCTGCCCAAGGGCGGCACCATCCTGGGCACGTCCAACAAGGCGAACCCGTTCTCCTACCCGGTGCGTGAGGCTTCCGGCTGGGTGGACAAGGACGTGTCGGATGGCGTCCTGCGCCGCTGCGAGGAGCTGCGGCTGGACGGGCTGGTGGCCATTGGCGGGGATGGCACGCTGTCCATCGCGCACCAGCTGGCGGGCAAGGGACTGAAGGTCGTCGGGTGTCCGAAGACCATCGACAACGACCTGTCGGGCACGGATCAGACGTTCGGGTTCGACACCGCGCGGCTCATCGTCACGGAGGCGCTGGACCGGCTGCACTCCACGGCGGAGTCGCATGACCGCGTGATGGTGCTGGAGGTCATGGGCCGCCACGCGGGCTTCCTCACGCTGGACAGCGGCATCGCGGGCGGCGCGGACGTCATCCTCATCCCGGAGATTCCCTACCGCGTGGAGTCCGTGCTGGAGACGCTGAGGCGCCGGGCCACGCGGCGGCGCAGCTTCTCCATCATCGCCATCTCCGAAGGCGCGTATCCGGAAGGGGGCGCGCTGTCCGTGCTGGCGCAGGCCGCGGACATCCCGGGCCGGGGCGTGGTGCGGCTGGGCGGCTCCGGCAAGGTGTGCGCGGACCTGCTCGCGAGCCACATCGAGGCGGAGATCCGGGTCACGGTGCTGGGCCACCTGCAGCGCGGCGGCAGCCCCAGCGCGGCGGACCGGCTTCTGGCCACGCGCTATGGGTGCAAGGTGCTGGACCTGGTGCGGGACGGCCAGTGGGGCCACATGGTGGCGCTCAGGAACAACGACATCATCGCCGTGCCGTTGAGCGAGTCTCGCAAGGAGCGACGGGTGGACGTCCAGGGAGACCTGGTGCGGTTCGCGCGGAGCATGGGCATCGGGTTCGGGGATTGAGGGGAGTGCGCCGCTAACGCCATGTCGCTCGTCGGCCGCCATATCGGTCGCTATCGCATCCTGGAGGAGCTGGGCTCCGGGGGCATGAGCGTCGTGTACAAGGGCCTGGACACGGCCCTGGACCGCGAGGTCGCGGTCAAGGTGCTGCACCCGCACCTGGCCGGCAAGGACGAGTCGCGCCGCCGGCTCGCGCGCGAGGCCCGCGCGGTGGCCAAGCTGCACCACCCCAACATCCTGGAGGTGTTCGACTTCTCCTCGGCGGAGGCGCACGACGCCTTCATCGTCACCGAGTACATCCGCGGCCGGACGCTCAAGACGTACCTGGATGAAGGCCCGCTGGAGCCGCCGGAGCTGGCGGCGATGATCATCCACGAGCTGGCGGCGGCGCTGGCGCACGCGCACGAGGCGGGCGTCATCCACCGCGACCTGAAGCCGGAGAACGTCATGGTGCGCGAGGACGGGGTCCTCAAGCTCATGGACTTCGGCATCGCGCGGCTGCTGGACATCGAGGACCGGATGACGGTGACGGGCGCGCTGGTGGGTTCGCCCGCGCACATGTCCCCGGAGATCATCGAAGGCCTGGAGGCCGGACCGGAGGCGGACGTCTTCAGCCTGGGGATCATGTTCTACGCGCTGATGACGGGCCGGCTGCCGTTCACCGCGTCGAACACCACCGCGACGCTGAAGCGCATCCTGGACGGAGCCTACGAGGACCCGCGCCGCCGCGTGCCCGCGCTGTCGGACGAGCTGGCGGAGATCTGCGCGACGTGCCTCCAGCGCGACCCCGCGCGGCGCTATCCCAACGCGGGGAAGCTGCGCGACGCGCTGGCGGATGCGCTCGCGGGGCTGGGCTTCTCGCGCGTGGGCGAGGAGCTGATTTCGTTCTTCGCGGATCCGCCGTCGTACCAGCGGCTCGCGCGCCAGCGCATCGTCGCGGCGCTGCTGGAGCGCGGGGAGCGGCAGCTCGCGGAGAAGCGGACGCCGCGCGCGCTGGCGTGCCTCAACCATGTGCTCGCGCTGGACGCGACGAACGAGCGGGCGTTGGGGTTGCTCAAGACCATCCAGCGTCAGCAGCGGCAGCGCACGTGGCGCAGGCGCGGCATCCGCGCAGGCATTGGAGCGGGCGTGGCGCTCGCGCTGGGGTTGGGCGGCTGGCAGCTGTACCGGATGAACGCGAGCGCGCCCGAGACGCCGAAGGAGGAAGCAACGGCTCCGAGCGCCGGGGGCCCCGGCACGAAGGCCGCGAACGGTCCGAGCGGGCTCCCCACGGGTTCACCTCCTCCGGCGGATACCGCTGCGTCCAACGGCGCGCAGGACACGGGCGATGTGCCGGCCACTCCCAACGGCGCACAGGCCACGAACCCCTCGGGCACGCCCAACGGCCCGCGCCCCACTGGCGCGCAGGGCACGGGCGGCACCGGCACGGGCACGCCCGGCCGCGACGCTCTCATTCCTCCCGAAACCAACCCGCGCCTCCCCTCCTCCCCGGATCGCGCGGCGCGCCCCACGGTGGTCGCCAGCCTCGACGCGCAGGACGACTCCAAGCACGCGCGCAACGGCCGGCTCCCGGTGTCCATCCTCGTGCGCCCCTACGGCTCCATCCGTGTGGACGACGGCCCCGCCGGCACGCAGCAGCTCTCGCAGCACGACGTGCACCTGTCTCCGGGCCCGCACACCATCACCGTCTCCTGCGGCTACTGCGAGGACGCCACGGAGACCATCGACGTGAAGCCGGACGGCGAGAACGTGTTCCGCCTGCGCGCCCTGCTGAGGTCCTCGCAGCTCGCGCTGGACTACCAGCCGCCGGACGCCACCGTGCGCGTGGGCGACGTGGAGCGCACCGCGCACGACAGCCTCCAGCACCCCTTCGACGTCCGCTCGCCCCGGGGACCCGCCAGCTTCCAGCACCGCGTGGAGGTGGAGATCTCCTCCCCCGGCTACAAGACCGAGAAGCGCGTCGTCCTGCTGGAGCCCGGCAAGCCCACCACCCTGCGCGGGAACCTGGCGCCCGAATGAGCCGAGGCCCGCTGCTGCTCATCGCGCTGTTCGCCCTGGCCCTGCTCGGCCCGGCGTCCGTGCGCGCCCAGGTACCCAACGGCGCGGATCCGGAGGTCGCCGCCCTGCGCTCGTCCTTCGAATACGGCAAGTACGCCGAGGTGCTGGAGCGCGCCGGTCAGCGCATCGACCGCGGTGACCTGCCCGAAGAGGACCTCGTGGAGCTGCACAAGCTCGCGGGCCTGTCCGCCTTCAACCTCAACAAGACGGACGAAGCCGAACGCCACCTGCGCGCCGTGCTCCGGCTGGACCCCGACTTCAGCCTGGACCCCTTCGTCGTCCCGCCCCCGGCCGTCGCCTACTTCGAGGACCTCAAGAACCAGATGTCCGGCGAGCGCGATTTCCTCCGCCAGGAACAGCGCCTGCGCGTGGAGCGCGAGAAGGCCGAACAGGAGCGCCGGGAACAGGAGCGCGTCGCCCTGGAGACGCAGCGCCGCCGCGCGGAGGAGCTGGCCCGCCAGGTCACCGTGCGCACCGTGGAGAAGCGCAACTTCCTGGTCAACTTCGTCCCCTTCGGCGCCGGCCAGTTCCAGCAGGGCCGCAACGGCATGGGCATCGCCTTCGCGGCCACCGAAGGCGCCATGGCCATCACCAGCATCATCGCGTTCTTCGCGTACGACTCGCTCTTCGAGCAGCGGTTCGTGAACCTGGACAACGTGCTGGACGAGGACGGCCGCGCGTCCATCCCGGTGCGCTACATCCCCACGGACCGCGCCCGGCAGGCGGACACCTGGCAGCTGCTCAAGCTCGCGTCCGCGACCGGCTTCTACACCGTCTACACCCTGGGCGTGGTGGACGCCGTCTACCACCACGAGGACCAGGTGGTGACCAGCACCACCGTGGAGTCCCGCCCCGAACCGAAGCCCTCTCCTTCCGTCTCCCAGGCCGCGCCGCCGCGCGTGCGGCTGTACTCCACCCGTGGTGGGCTGGGCGCCGGCTTCTCCCTGACGTTCTAGCCCCAGAAACCCAAAGTCCGCCCATGGCCAGCCTCACCGTCCGCACCCCCGATGGAAAGGTCCGCACGGTCTCCCTGCTCAAGCGCATCACCAGCCTGGGGCGGGGATCCGACAACGACGTGCCGCTGGAGGACGCCAGCGTCCCCGCCAACGCCCTGCACGTCACCTTCGACGGCACCCGCTACGAAGTGGGCAGCCTGGGCGCCACCTTCCACGTCAACGGCAAGCGCCGCGACAACCACGCGCTGGCCACCGGCGACGTGGTCAAGGTGGGCGGCACCGAGCTGACCTTCTCCCGCGAGGACGCCCCCCGCGAGCCCGTGCGCCGCGAGGTGCCCGAGCGCGAGGTGACCCTTCCTTCCGCCGCCACGGCCTCGTCGGATTCGCACACGGCGGAGCTGCCTGGCGTGGTGGGCCGGGAGCTGGTGCTGCTCAAGCGGCTCACCGCGTTCAGCGAGCGGCTCTTCGGCAGCTACGACGTGGACCGCATCCTGGAGAGCCTGCTGGACGAGGCCATCGAGGTGACCCGCGCCGACAAGGGCTTCCTCATCCTGATGGAGAGCGGCGAGCCGCGCGTGAAGGCCGCGCGCAACGTGGCCCGGGAGAACATCGAGGACGCGGTGGAGAAGCTGTCCGACTCCATCATCGCCAAGGTGGTGAAGGACCAGAAGGCCATCATCGTCGCGGACGCGCTGGACGCGCCGGAGTTCAAGGCCAGCGAGTCCGTGGTGAACCTCAAGGTCCACTCGGTCATGTGCGTGCCCGTGATGCACAAGGGCGACCTGTTCGGCGTGCTCTACGTGGGCAACGACCGGCTGGTGAACCGCTTCGAGCCCAAGAGCCTGGACATGCTCACCGTGTTCGCGGCGCAGGCGTCCCTGCTCCTGTCGAACGCGCTGCTCGTGAACGACCTGAAGCTCGACAACACGGAGCTGCGCCGCAAGCTGGAGGACCAGCGCTACGGCGACATCGTGGGCGCGTGCCAGGGCATGCGGGACGTGTACAAGCGCATCGACAAGATCGCGCCCACGGACATCTCCGTCCTCATCACCGGGGAGACGGGCACGGGCAAGGAGCTGATTGCCCGGGAGATCCACCGCCGCTCGCCGCGCACCAAGGGCCCGTTCATCACGGTGAACTGCGGCGCCATCCCGGAGAACCTGCTGGAGAGCGAGCTGTTCGGCCACGCCAAGGGCGCCTTCACCGGCGCGGTGGCCACGCGGCCCGGCAAGTTCCAGGCGGCCATCGGCGGCACGCTCTTCCTGGACGAAATCGGCGAGATGCCGCTCCAGCTCCAGGTGAAGCTCTTGCGCGCGCTCCAGGACAAGGTCGTCTACAAGGTCGGCGAGAACCGCGGCGAGCCGGTGGACATCCGCGTGGTGGCCGCGACGAACAAGATCCTGGAAGAGGAGGTGAAGCGGAACATGTTCCGTGAGGACCTCTACTACCGCCTCAACGTCGTCACCGTGAAGCTGCCGCCCCTGCGCGAGCGCGGCGAGGACGTCATCGTCCTGGGCCGCTTCTTCCTGCAGAAGTACGCGCGCGAGTTCAACTCCAAGGCGCGCGGCTTCACGCCCGCGGCCGCCGTGTCCATGAAGAAGTACGGCTGGCCGGGCAACATCCGCGAGCTGGAGAACCGCCTCAAGAAGGCCGTGGTGCTGGCGGACAAGCCGCTCCTGGGCGCGGACGACCTGGACCTCAAGCCGGAGAACCTGGAGCCCATCATGCCGCTGCTCCAGGCGAAGGAAGAGTTCCAGAAGCGTTACATCAACGAGGTGCTGGCCCGGAACAACGGCAACCGCACCAAGACGGCCAAGGACCTGGGCGTGGATCCGCGCACCATCTTCCGCCACCTGGAGAAGCTGGAGGCGGAGAAGACGGGCGGGCCGCTTCCTCCCGACGACAACGAGGAATTGCTATAGGGTTCCCGTAGGTAGCCACGCCATGCACCGTCACGCGCCGCGACAGTCCCGGGGCATCCTCCAGCCGCTCGTGGCGGCCCTGGGGCTCGCGGCGCTCGCGGCGGGTTCCGGGTGCCTCATCCCGCAGGATGAGGCGCTGCTGGAGAGCGTGCCCCAGTTCAGGAACCGGCCGCCGCGCATCCTGGAGGAACAGGTGGAGCCCTCCGAGCGCATCCTGCGCGCCTTCGGCGTGGGCAGCTGCACCCAGGACTTCAACGTGGTGGTGGAGGACCTGGACGTGGACGACCGCATCACCGTGGAGTGGTACGTGGACTACAACCCGTCCAACCCCACGGGCTTCTACCGGCAGATCGTCCTCGCCAACACCGGCCAGCCCCGGCGTGATGACCGCGGCACGCTGCGCATGGACCTGCGCTCGGCCAACAATCCGCTGTCGCCTCCGGGCATCCACCTGGTGGAGGCGCTGGTCACCGACCGGCACCTCACCAACCGCCAGCCGGATCCGCCGGAGGAGGTGTTCCTCGCGGACGGCGGCGTGGTGAAGAACCCGGGCTTCGTCACCTCGTACTCGTGGGTGGTGAACACGGTGCCGGGGGACTGCCAGTGAGGCGCGCGCTCCGGGCCCTGGCGCTGGCGCTCGGGCTGACCGGGGCCGGGTGCGGCTTCCTCGATGAGGAGCCTCCGCCGGAGCAGCTGGTGTGCCGCTCCGACGCGGAGTGCGCCTCCGGCCAGGTGTGCTTCGTGGACGGCTGCGGCAACCCCGGCGGCGACATCGTCGTGGAGGTGCAGCCCCTGCCCAAGGCGGGCCTGCTCGCGCAGGACTTCCCGGTGGACCGGCTGCGGGCGGAGCAGAACCTGGAGCTGTTCAGCCCCGTGCGCCTGCGGGGTGAGGTATCGCGCGGCACCGCCACCACGGCGGACGGCGGCACGCAGGCCCTCCCCTACCGCGCGCCCATCCACCTGCTGGCCACGGGCGAAAGCCGCCTCATCCCGGGCGTCGCGCGGCGCTATGAGACGACGCTCGCCCCGGACAACGGCGCGTGGGTGCTGCCCGTGGGCAGCGGCGACTACACGGTGACGCTCACGCCGCTGGACACCGCCTTGCCGCCGCTGTCGCGCAGCGCCTCCGTGGATCCGGCCACGGGCGGCATGGTGACGTTCGACCTGCCCACGGCCTCGCGCGTGGTGATGCTGACGGGGACGCTGGTGCTCCAGGGCTCGCGGCGGGTGGACGCGGACATGGAGGTGCAGGCGCTGGATGAATCGCTGCGCCCGCTGTCCCAACGCGCCCGCGTGGCCCGCGACACGGGCGCGTTCCAGCTGGCCCTGGGCCCGGAGGACGCCGCGCGCGACACGGTGCTGCTGCGCGCGACGCCCGTGAACGCCGGGGACCTGCTGCCCTGGAAGACCTTCGTGGTGGAGCCATCCGCGTCCCATGCCTCCCCGCTGGAGTTGGGCGACCCCGGCGCGGCCGTGCGGGTGGAGGGCCGCGTGCTGGAGATGGATGGCCAGACGCCCCTGGCTGACGCGCGTGTGTCGATCCAGGGACGCGTGGCCGGCGGCGGCACGTTCCAGGGCGTGCCGGTGATGACGGACGCGCAGGGGCGCTTCCAGCTCATGTCCCTGCCCGGCCTCGCGGAGTCCCCGCTCACGCTGGTCATCGTCCCACCGCCCCGCTCGTCCTCGCGCCTGACGCTCCAGCCGGTGACGGTCGCGGCGGAGGACACGGCGTTGCCGGACGTGACGTGCCAGGCGCGCATGGTGGTGGCTGGCAGCGTGAAGAACCCGGAGGGCACCGGCCCCGCGTCGGGCGTGCGCATCGTGGCGGAGCCCGTGGGCGCGTTGACGGGCTGGCCGCAGCCGCCCCTGGGCTTCGAGTCTCCCCTGACCACCAATAGCGAGGGCAGCTTCTCGCTGGCCCTGGATCCGGGTGAGTACCGGCTGGACTTCCTGCCCGGGGAGAACCTGCCGCGCGTCAGCCGCTTCGTCACCGTGCCGGCCAGTGCCTCCAGCTCGGACACGCTGCTCCTGGCCGCCTTCACCCTGTCGCGGGGCCGTTCGCTGAGCGGCCGCATCACCCTGCCCCCGGATCCGGCCGTGGCGCCGGACGGCATCGCGGCGAACGCGTCCGTGCGCTTCTTCCGCGTGGTGACGGTGGCGGGACGGCCGGAGTCGCTGCTGCTCGCGCAGACGGTGTCCGACAGCACGGGGCGCTACTCCACCGTGCTGCCCACGCGCTGAGCGCGGCCTGCTACCGGCCGCTGTCCTTGCGGCGCGCGGTGTCGAAGGCGGCGTGCAGCGCGTCCACCGCGCCGCCCACCTCACCCGCGTACTGCACCGCGTGGATGGTGTAGAGGTCCTGCACCCGCGTGAGGTGGCGGTACACCGTGCGCAGCTCCACGCGCGCGGGGTCCCTCGACTCCAGGGCGCACTCGGATTCGGACTTGCGCACGCGCGTCAGCCAGTCCGTGCGGAAGCGCATCCATTCCAGGTCCACCTTGCGGGCGGGAAGGACGTGCACGAGCTTTTCGCGCTCGGCCTCCAGGTCCTTCCAGTGCCCGTCCGCGGCGTCCAGGCATTCGCGGACGGTGAGCGGTGGAGTCACGGCCGGGGGCCGCTCGGGCGTCATCGCCGCGACGGAGTGCCCCACGTTCCAGATCATCCACAGCGAGAACAACGTGGCCAGCGTGATGTGGACCCCATAGGCAGCGCCACGGTAGCGGCGGAAGCGGGGGTCTTTCCGGGGGTCGGGAGCGGACACGGGGCCCAGGTCTTACGACCCTGGACCCCGGGTGGCAATCCTTCCCTTACGCACCGTCCGGAAGCGCAAACCTCCGGACGGCGGCGGGGCTCCGGGGAACTACTGGCCCGCGGGGGCCACCGTCTGCGCGGCCGGGGCGGCCTGGGGCGCGGCGGCCGGGGCGGCGGGCAGCGCGGCGTCGGCGCCACCGGAGGCGGCGCGCTTGGCGGAGCTCAGGCGGCCGCGGAACTGCGACAGGTACTGGGTGGCCGGGTACGTGGCCAGCGCGTCGCGCACCGTGTCCGCCGCCTTATCGAACGCGCCCGTCTCCTGGTACGACTGGGCGAGCAGCAGCATGGCGTAGTCGCGCGTCTTGGACTTCTTGTCGCCTTCCACGAAGCGGGCCAGCAGCGGCACGGCCTTGTCGTGCTGACGCAGTTGGTTGTAGGCGGTGCCCAGGAAGAAGGACGCGTCCAGCGCGTCGGCCTCCGGCGGGTTCATGGCCAGGAAGCGCGACAGGTCCTCCACCACGGCGGACATCTCGTTCTTGCGGAAGGCGATCTTCCCGCGCTCGAAGGCGGCGTCGCCCGTCTCGCGGCGCAGGATGGCGGCGCGGTCGTTGAGGGCCTGGCGCTCCAGCGAGGACAGCTTCTGCGTGTCCAGCTTCACCAGCGCGTCGATGCCCTTGAGGCGCTCGTCGCCCGGCAGCGTGGTCATCATCTTGTAGACCTCACCCGCGGCGCGCTGGGCCGTCAGGTGCGAGGTGCTGTCCGCGCGCTGCTTCTCCAGCTGCGCGGAGAGGTCCGACACCTGCTTCTCCAGCCGCTCGCGCTCGTTGGTGTTGCTGGAGCTGCGTGCGCCGTTCACCAGCACCGCGCCACCGACCGCCAGCACCGCGAAGAGCGCGTAGGCCACCGCCGAGGAGATCCACTGCCGCTTCTGGAAGTCCTCGTGGCGCTTGCCCACCGCCTTCACCTCCGCATGGAGGTTCTTCAGCAGGTTGTCCGTCTTGATGACGAGGTTGCGCGACTCGATGACCTCTCGGCGGAGCTCGGAGAGCTCCTTCTCGATGTCGGTCTTCGGCTGTTCAGAGGGGGGCATGGACATCTTCCTGGGACCGGAAATGACTTCGGCCGACTCACGCATGCTAGGGGACTCCTCCGGGATGAGGGGCGGGTTCTTTTTCCGCTCCCCAACAGAGCCCCGTGGCACTGCCATTCCCCGGAGTCCGGGGCACGCGCGCGCTCGCCTGCTTTCATGTTGGAACTTTCCGCGCGACTAGAACGACGTCAGCGGCCGCGACGGATCTGGCGGGAACGTATACGTCACTCCCAGCGCGAACCAATTGCCTCCGTTGCTGAAGCTGAAGGGCCCGGCCCACTTCGCCGCGTCCGGGGACTCCACGGGGCCGCGCAGGAACGTGAAGCGGTACTCGGCGGTGAGGCCCCACTTCGAGGACAGGCGGAGCGTGGCGCCAAGCGAGCCCACCCAGGCTTGAGAGACCTTCTCCTGGAGGGCCGAGCCCTCGCGCTTCGAGGAGATGACGGCCGGGCCCGTGAGCACGCCGGCGAAGGGCACCAACCCCTGCGGGCCAATGTCGAGCACGCCCTGGAAGCGAAGGCCGATGAGCACGCCGTACGCCACGGTGCTGACCTTGCGGGACACGGTGGTGCCGTCGCCGCCGGGCTCGGACAGACGCAGGTTCTGAGCGGTGCCGTACAGGTCGATGCCCACCTCCACCAGGTCCGACATCGCGTACGCGAACGTGGCCGCGCCAATGGGTGCCCCCGTGGACTCGGGCGCGCGCTCCAGGCCGGAGCCTGGCCCCTTGGCGCCGTACCAGGAGTCGTACAGCGTGCCGTTGGAGGTGAGCCGGTAGCCGGCCTGCAGGGTGATGCGGCCCACGCCGTCCAGGTTGGTGGGGGCGTTGTCGCCGCCCAGGTCGCCCTCTTCCTGAGCGAGGGCGGGCGCGGCGGCGAGGGCGAAGACGAGCGGCAGACGACGGAGCATCAAGGCGCGGAACCCGGGGCTTTCTGCCGGCACGGGCGCACACGGCCCGGTGCTACAGGCGTGTCGCACACCGTAGCCGGGGGACCTTCCGCGTCAACTTTCCGGTTCGTTCTCCACCGTGTCGATTTCGCGCCCTAGCATTCGTCGCCCTTTTGAAACCGACGTTGAACCCGACGTTCCAGGAGACATCCCCATGCGCTTCATGATGCTCGTCAAGGCGACCCAGGACAGCGAGACCGGCCGGCTTCCCTCCACGGAGGAGCTGACCCAGATGGGCAAGTACAACGAGGAGCTGGTGAAGGCCGGCATCCTGCTCGCGGGCGAGGGGCTGCACCCCAGCTCCAAGGGCGCCCGCGTGACGTTCTCCAGCAAGGGGGCCACGGTGACGGATGGCCCCTTCTCCGAGACGAAGGAGCTGGTCGCCGGCTTCTGGATCATCGAGGTGAAGTCGCGCGAGGAGGCCATCGCCTGGGCGCGCCGCATCCCCTTCCAGGACGGGGCGGTGGAGATCCGCCAGGTGGCCTCCGCGGAGGACTTCGCGCCCAGCGACCCCACGGGCGAGCTGCGCGCGAAGGAGGAGGCGCTGCGCGCGCAGGTCGAGGCGAAGGCGAAGGCCTGAGCCGTCAGCGAGCGCGCCGCTCCAGCTCCAGGAGTGGCATCTCCAGCACCACCACCGTGCCGTGCGTGCACGGGGGTGTGAAGTCCGCGCGGTCCAGCTCTCCCAGCAGCGCGCGCAGCTGCGCGTCCGTGAGCGGCGAAGAGGACGCGCGGCGAGCGGCGTGACAGGCCATCACGCGCACGGCCTCCGCGAGGCTCGTCACGTCCAGGGGAGCGCTGCGCGGGGGCAGCGCGCGCGACAGGGCCTCCAGGAGCGCGCGCGGGTCCACGCCCTCCAGGCCCGGCGGCACCGACTTGAGCGCGAGCGCCGTGCCGCCGAAGGGCTCCACGTCCACGCCCAGCTTGAGCAGCGCCTCGCGGCCGTCCACCAGCGCCTTCACCGCCGCCAGGGACAGGTCCACCGTGGTGCCGAACAGCGACGGCGGCGGCGCCTTCGTGTCGTCGTCCAGCCGGCGCAGGTACGCGGTGAGGCGCGCGCGCTCCAGCGCGGCGTGCGGATCCAGCACCACCAGCGTGCCACCGGGGCCCTCGCACACGTGGAAGCGGCTGCCCAGGAGGCCCATGGGGCGCAGCGCCGCGAAGTAGCCTGGGGGCGGTGCTTCGTTGAGCTGCGGCTGCGCCTCGCCGAACGCGGGCGTGCGGCCCGGCAGCAAGGGGCCCTGGAACGGACCGGGGAACGCGCTGCCCTGCGCTCCGCCGTTCGGCGAGAAGTACGACGGCGTGAGCGGGCGCGCGGGCATGGAGGCGCCCGAGCCTCCCGGGCCCGGGGCATCCATCGCGGTGGGCAGCGGCGCGCCCCAGGTGGCCTCCTGCGCGCGGGTGAGGAAGCGCTCCACGGCGTGCGCGTAGTGCGCGGCGTCGCGGGGCTGGGGGTTCGCGGCCTGTTGTTCGGGCGTGCCCAGCCACGGAGCCGCGCGCAGCACGCGCGACAGGGCGGCGCTTATCGCGTCCTGCACGCCCCGGGCGTCCGCGAAGCGCACCTCCATCTTCTGCGGGTGCACGTTGACGTCCACCGCGCGGGGCTCCACGTCGATGTGCAGCACCACCACCGGCTGGCGGCCCGCGGGAAGAAAGTCCTGGAACGCGCGCTGCACGGTGCTGATGAGGCCGCGGTCGCGGATGTAGCGGCGGTTGACGAAGGTGTAGAGGCCGCGCGCGTTGGGCAGCGTGTACTCCGGCGACGCGAGGTAGCCCGTGACGATGACGCCCAGCCGGCGCTCCTCCACCGGGAACAGGTGCGGGAAGGACGCGGGGCCCAGGGCCGCGGCGATGCGCTCGCGCGGGTCGTGTTCGCTGGCGGGGCTCGCGAACAGCTCGTTGCCCTCGTGCGAGGCGAAGAAGCCAACCTCCGGGTACGCGAGCGCCAGGCGCACCACGGCCTCCTCGCAGTGCTTGAGCTCGGTGGCGCCCTGGCGCATGAACTTGCGGCGCGCGGGCACGTTGTAGAAGAGGTCCTCCACGGTGATGACGGTGCCCACGCGGGGCGGCGCGTCCTCCACCACCGGCGGGCCTCCGCCCTCCACGGTGACCTTGGTGCCTTCGTGCGCGTCCGGCTCCGCGGTGTGCAGCGTGAAGCGGGACACGGAGGCGATGGCGGGGATGGCCTCGCCCCGGAACCCCATGGAGTCGATGTGGAAGAGGTCGTCCAGCTCGCGCAGCTTGCTGGTGGCGTGGCGCTCCAGGCAGAGCGTGGCGTCCTCGCGGCTCATGCCGTGGCCGTCGTCGGAGATGGTGATGCGGCCCACGCCGCCGCCCTCCAGCTCCACGCGCACGGTGCGCGAGCCCGCGTCGAGCGAGTTCTCGCACAGCTCCTTCACCACGGAGGCGGGTCGCTCCACCACCTCGCCGGCGGCGATCTTGTTGATGAGCACATCGCTCAGGCGCGCGATTCGGGACATGGCGATCAGCCACCCTCCGCGAACTGGATGACGTTGTCCAGAACATCACCGGCGCACTCGGCTGACATTCCCGGACGGCTGGGCTAACACCCGCCCCTGCGAATGGAAGTGATCCAAGCAGGCAAGGGCCCGATGCGCATCGCGGTGACAGGCGCCAATGGAGACTACGGCAAGCTGCTCCTGCCGAGGCTGGAAGCGGACCCCGGCGTGGAGAGCATCCTCGTGCTGGACACGAAGGAGCCCCAGGGGACCCGCAAGGTGGAGTTCCACCGCGTGGACCTCACCCGCTACGACGCGGAAGCGGAGCTGACGGACGCGCTCACCGAGCGCCCCGTGGACGCCCTCTTCCACCTGGCGTTCCTCTTCGGGCCCATCCTCAACGGCCCGCTGGCGCACGAACTGGAGGTCATTGGCACGATGAACGTGCTGACGGCGGTGGGCCGTGCGCGGCTGCCCCGGCTGGTGGTGCCGTCGCTCACCGTGACGTACGGAGCACGGGGCAACAACCCGGCGCTCCTGCGCGAGAGTTCCCCGCTGTTCGGCTGTCCGCACAGCCGGTTCGTGAACGACAAGGTGGAGGTGGAGGGACAGGTGCGGGCGTTCCGCGAGCGGCATCCGGACACGCGCACGCTGGTGTTGCGGTTCGCGCCCCTGCTCGGCAAGAGCCTGGACAATCCGGTGACACGGTTGCTGTCGCACTCCGTGGTGCCCACGCTCCTGGGGTTCGACCCGCTCTGGCAGGCAGTGCACGAGGAGGACGCGGGCCGGGCGCTGCACCTGGCGCTGCGGGCGGACGTGGCGGGAGAGTTCAACATCGTGGGGCGCGGGGTGTTGCCCTGGTCGGGGCTCATCCGCCAGGCGGGCGCGCAACCGCTCCCCCTGCCAGGGCCGTTGTTTCGTGGAGCACTTCGCGCGCTGGGTGTTGTGGGGGCGGGCACGTTGCCGGTGGCCCTGCTCGACTACATGCATTACTCCTGGGTCGCGGACGGGGAGCGCGCGGAGTCCGCGCTCGGGTTCGTACCCGTCCACCACGTCAGGGACGCCGCCTCGGCGCTCAGAAGGAGCCAGTCATGACCAAGGGTGTCCTCGGGAATGATCCCTTCCAGCGGGGTGCCGCGCCTCGCACAGGCGAGGTGAAGGACGCCGCGCCCGACCCGAAGGCCGCGAAGAAGGCCGCGGCCCCGAAGTCCGGCAAGGGTGCGAAGTCCGCGGGCAAGGCGAAGAGCGCCAAGGGCGGCGCTCCGAAGTCCGGCCCCCGGGCGAAGGCCCCCAAGGGTGGCAAGGGCGCGGAGGCGAAGCAGGCCGCCGCGACGCCGAAGACGCCCGCCGCCAGGGTCCACATGTTCGAGGCGCGCACGAATGGGTCCGGGAATGCGAAGCACGAGCAGGACGTGCACGCGCCCGGCGAGGAAATCTCCCCGCTGCGAGAGCCCTCTCCTCCGGGCCCCGCCTCCGAGCCCCGGCCGTCGCGGCCCCAGGTGCTCGCGGACGAGGTGCGCGGCTCGCGCCCGCAGGAGCGCAAGGTGGACCGCGCCCTGACGGAAGCCATCGCCTCGGACGCGGCGGAGGCCGCCGCGAAGACGGCCGTGGACGAGCTGTTCGAGGGACGCCGGGGTCCGGACCGAGACATCGAGCGCGTCCTCGCGACGGAGCTCGTCGCCGAGCTGGCCGAGTCCGCCGTGCGGCAGGTCCTGGACGACGGCAACGGCAGCGCTCCCGAGCGGGAGGTCGCCACCGCCGTCGCGACCCAGGTGGCCGAGGCCACCGCGGGCGTCGCCGTGGATGAAGTCCTGGACCGCCACGCCATCAGCCCCGAGGAGCGCGCCCTGACCTCCGCCGAGGACACCGATCTCGACGCGGACGATGAAGCGACCGACGAGGTCTGGACCGCCAACGCCTGGCAACGCGACCCGAAGGACGTGCCTCCTCCCGAAGAGCCCGAGGAGGTCTGGACCGCGGACGCGTGGAGCCGCGACCCGGGGGGCACGTCCGCGCCAGAGGGCCCCGAAGAGGAAGATGACTTCGAGAGCGGCGTGGAGCGCGTCGAAGAGAACGGCGTGTCCATCTCCGTCTCCATCATCGAGGGCGCCGCTCCGACGGACGTGGAGCCGGAGGTGGAGCTGCCCGACGAGTCCCACGACGAGCTGCCTCCCAGCCGCCGGCCCCTTTCGCTCGTGAGCGACCCTGGGGAAGCGCCCCTCGAGGAAACGCCGGAACGGGACGAGCGGGGCTACGACCGTCCGGAGGAATCCGCCCCGCCCGCGGGCTTCGCGGGCCGCGCGGTGGGCATGCTCTCCCTGGCGAAGGAGATCGCCGGTCAGGCGCTCGCGAGCGACGGCCTGGGCCGTGCCATGGGGGCCATGCACGGCCTGATGGAGGCCGTGCGCACCAGTCTGGGCACCGGCGGCGGCAGCCGGCTGGACGACTACGGCAAGGACGCGGGGCTGGTGGAGAACCTCCAGCCCGTCCTGGACTTCCTCTACGAGCAGTACTGGCGCGTCTCCGTGGAGGGCGTGGATCAGGTGCCCCGAGGCGCCGCCATCCTCGTCGCCAACCACTCCGGCGCCCTGCCCTACGACGGGCTCGTGATGTCGCAGGCGCTCCAGCGTGAACGCCCGGATCTGCTCGAGGCCCGCTGGCTCGTGGAGGATCAGGTCTTCCACGCGCCCATGCTCGGCACCCTCTTCAACCGCCTGGGCGCCGTGCGCGCCTCGCCGGAGAACGCGCTGCGGCTGCTCGATGAGCACCGGCCGCTCGTCGTCTTCCCGGAGGGCTACCAGGGCGCGAGCAAGCCGTTCGCGGAGCGCTACCGCCTCAAGCGCTTCGGCCGCGGCGGCTTCGTGAAGCTGGCGCTGCGCACCGGCGCGCCCATCGTCCCGGTGGCCATCGTCGGCGCGGAGGAGACGTCCCCGCTCCTGGGCCGCATCCCCGGGGGCTTCCTCGGGTTCCCGTCGCTGCCGCTCACCGCGCCCGGCCCGCTGCCCGCCAAGTGGACCATCCGCTTCGGCGAACCGCTGACCATGGAAGGCCTGGCGCCAGAGGCCGCGGACGACCTGGGCGAGGTGCAGCGGCTCACCGAGCGCACCCGCGAGTCCATCCAGAGCATGCTCCAGGCCCTGCTGCGGGAGCGCCGCTCCGTGTTCGCGGGCTGAGGTCCTTCGGGGCTCCGACGAGGCTTGGGGCGAAGTCTCCGGGGGTGTCAGCCGCAGACGCGGTTGCGCCCCTGGTTCTTCGCCTCGAAGAGGCGCTCGTCCGCCGCGCGCACCAGCTCCGCGGGCTCGCGGTGGTGCGGCTCCAGCGTGGCCACGCCCACCGACAGCGTGACGGGGATGACCTGCTTGTCGAACTCGAAGCGCTGCCGCTCCACCAGCTTGCGCACCTTCTCCGCGAGCTGACGGGCGCCGGCCAGGTTGATCTCCGGCAAGAGCAGCGCGAACTCCTCGCCGCCGTAGCGGGCGAAGACATCCTCGCGACGGATGCGCGTGCGCACCGTGGACGCCAGCTGCTTGAGCACCGAGTCGCCAGCGAGGTGCCCGTAGGTGTCGTTCACTTCCTTGAAGTGATCCAGGTCCAGCATCACCAGCGACAGCACGCGCTCGTAGCGGCGGCTGCGGGAGATCTCCCGGTCCAGCTGCTCGTCGAAGTAGCGGCGGTTGTAGATCTGCGTCAGGCCGTCCATCGTGGTCAGCCGGTAGATCTCGTCGTGGTACGCCGCCTCGATGTTGCCGCCCGCGATGAACTTGAAGATGGTGCGGCCAATCTTCACCAGGTCGCCGTTCTGCAGCGACCGCGCGGACGACGCGGCGTCGTCGTTGACGAACGTGCCGTTGGTGGACCCCAGGTCCTCGATGCGCACGCCCTTGGTCGTGTTGGTGATGCGCGCGTGGTTGCGGCTCACCGCTTCCTGATCAATCTGGATGTCCGCCTTGGACGACCGGCCGATCAGCGTCTCTTCGCGCGCCAGGTCGTACTTGCGTCCCAGATCCAGGCCGTAGATGACCACCAGCGCCGCGTCCAGGTTGACGGGGCGCTCGGAGATCTTCGAGATGACGGTGACGACCGTCTCCTTCTGGCCCATGACAAGGCAAACGTATCACCGCGCAATTCGCGAAAGCGAATTCACGGCCGGAACGAGTGCCCCTCCAGGTCGCAGAACCCCTGACACCCCGGCACGTCAGGGCACCCGCACCGTGCGCACGGCGCTGACAGCGGGCCGCAGCGGCAACCCGAGCCCGTCCACCAGCGACGCCACCAGCGTCACCTCCGGCCCCGAGCAGGCGGCGGGCAGAGTGAGCGCCACCTCGCCCGACCGCGTGGCCACGTCGCTCCGCACGAGCGCGACGTCGCAGCCCGGGCCGCCGTCGCGCACGGTGAGCAGCACCCCACCCTCGTCGCCGGTGGAGAGCTCCGTGCCCACCCGGAAGCCGTCTACCCGCACGCGCACGGTGGCGCCGCGAGCCAGGGACGTGCCCTCGAAGGGCTGCAGCCACGTCACCTGGGGCCGGCCGTAGTTCAGCGTGGAGGCGGCGTGCACCGCCGCGGCGAGCGGCTCGGGAGCCAGGGCCCCGGACTCCGCCAGCGCGGAGAGGTTCAGCGACTGGCCCTCGGGCGTGGCCACGGACAGCGCCTCCACCGACATGGACGCGCGCGAGCCCTCCGTGTCGCCCTGGAAGGTGCGGTCCTCCATGCCGGCGGGAGGCATGGGCAGGCGCACGCCGGTGACGGAGCGGCGTCCATCCACCCACACGGTCCAGCGGCGGCCACCGGCGTTGGTGAAGGTCGCGCGCACGGCCGTCGCGCCCGGCACCGTGGCATCCATGCGCCACTCGCGAGGCAGCAGGCCGTGCCAGAGCGACCCGTCGGGGTTGTAGCGGGAGCCCTCCGGGATGCCGAGGAACGCGTCCGCGAGCGTCACCGGATCCGTGCCCTCCGGATCGAAGTGGGGCGCATCCAGGGTCGCCATCACCGCGCTGGAGGCCCGGCCCACGGGCTCCTCGCCGCCCAGCGTTCCCGACGACGCGAGCGCGACCAGCCGGTACGCCTGTCCCTCCAGGCCGTGATGGGCCGGCGCCATGCGCACGCGCACGAAGCCCGGCGCGGACAGCAACGGCTGCGTGTCCGTGTTCGGATCCACCGGGTTGACGTTCACGGCGGCGCCCAGGCCCAGCGGCACCGTGCCGCGTCCCGGCGCGGTCACCGAGCCCATCACCAGCGTGCGCGCCAGGTAGCTGTCGCGGAAGCGAGGAAGCGGCGGGACGCGCACCACGAACGGGAAGGCCAGCGGCACCTGCCGGAAGTCCAACGAAGTGGCTGGCCCGCGTGGCGGGATCTTCCCCTCGATCGGCGCATACAGGGGGAACTGCGCGTCGCGCTGGACGGCGGAGGAGAAACGCCCCGACCGAGGCAGCGCACGCGCCAGGAGCAGCAGTGGATCCGTGCCCGGATCCATCATCCCCGCCGGAAGCTCGCCGGACGGCACCTGCGCGGTGAGGGCCCAGGTGGTGCGCGTGCCGCAGGTCCCCATGCGCGTGGCGGTCTCCGGATCCGTTCCGTCCGCGAGCGCCGCGTCACACACCCCGGGGATGCCCGGCACCTCCACGGACTCCGGCGGGAGGACGCCCAGCCCCTGCAGCCAGACGTTGGCGGGCACCTGGAACTGGCGCGTCACTCCGCTCAGCGTGAGGTCCACGGGCCATTCGGGCCCCTGCACCTGGGCGGCCGTGGCCTCCGACAGGAGCCCTGGCACGGACAGCCCCGCCAGCCCCAGGGCCAGCGCGCCACCCGACCCCACGGGCGCGAGGTTGGAGAACCGGACCTGCACCCCGCCCACGCGGTCCGCCGGGTTGCGGCGCAGCGGCAGCCGGATGTCTCGCGAGCCGCCCATGTCGTAGTTCGCCACGGTGAGGTAGCCGAAGTCCGGGTGGAAGACGGACACCGTCGAATCGTTCCGGGATACGAGCACGGCCACGCCCTGCGCGTCCGTCGACTCGCTCGCCGTCGCGCTGCCCAGCGCGTCCGCCACTACGACCGAGGCCCCCTCGACGGGATGGCCCGTGAGCGCGTCCGTCACCAGCACCCGCACCTGCCCCGCGGCCGTGTGCGGGGGCAACACGGTGACGCTCGCACGGCACGAAACCGCGCCCACCCGGGCCTCCACCGCCTCCACCTCCGTGCCCGCCGAGTCCAGCGTGAACGTGGCCCCGGAGCCCGTGCCTCCGCCCTTCACGCGCGACGACACGGCGGACCAGCTGAGCCCGTCGCGCAAGACGATGGGCTGGCCCGTGGCATCGGACACCCAGGCTTCGAAGCGCAGGGTGGTGCCCACGGGCGCGACGACGCGCGCGGGCACCACGCGGCAGGCCGCGGCCAGGGACGACGGCGGGGGCAGCCCACAGGTGCCGTCGCGGCACACCGCCGCGCCTTCGCAGTCGTCGTCTCCGGTGCACAGGGCGGGAACGCAGCGGCTGGCGTCACAGCGGCAGCCCAGCGCTTGCGACTCGCACGCGGCGATGGCGTTCAACTCTCCGCGGCGCTTCACGGAACAGTCGAGATCCGTGCGGCACGAGGGCTCACAGCGCGACAGGGCGGTGTTGCAGAAGAACAGCGCCGGATCCGCGCAGTCCTGATCCACCGTGCAGGCTTCGTCCGTGTTGCCCCCGTTGAGGAACGGCACGCCCATGTCGGACATCCCGCAGCCCATGGCGCACGCCAGCAGGCATGCGAGCACGACGCCGGGGGACCGGACCGGAAGGGGGATGGGACGCATGGGAACTCCGAGGGGGACCGGCCTTGCCCCGACCTTACAGGGGGAAAGGCCGCGACGCGACCGGTGATGACACCGGGCCCTCGTCCGCTGAACGCCGGGAACCGGGGGCCCCGGCGAAATCGAACGGGCGGGCAGGCAAGTGTTGGTTGGCATCCGGCGCCAGGGGTTCCAGAATCGCCCGACGATGGCGCGCAGTGAACCGAAGACCTTGGAGAGCCTGCTGCCCCGGGTGCTCGCGCGCCTGGCGGGAGAGTCGGGCCGCGCGTCGTCGCTGATGCCGCTCTGGACCGCCGCGGTGGGTGAGAACATCGCGCGCCACAGCCGCCCACACCTGCTGGAAGGCACCACGCTGGTCATCTCCGTGGAGAGCGCCGAGTGGGCCCAGGTCCTCACCCGCCAGGCCGACTCCCTCTGCGAGCGGCTCAACGAGAAGCTCGGCACCGGCACCGTGAAGGCGCTCACCTTCCAGTTGGTGCCGCGATGAAGGGCGTGCTCCTGGGCCTGCTGCTCGCGGGCACGTCCGTCGCGGCTCAGGCTCCCACGGTGGCCTCCGTCTCCGTCACCGACGCGGGGGGCCAGGACCTCCCGCCCCCTGCTCCCCCAGAGACGCCCCAGTCCCAGGAGTCCCGGGCCCGGCTGCACGTCCTGCGCGAATTCGAACGCGTGGGCCGGCGCGCGCCCTCTGCCGACAAGGCATTGGAGGCCGCGGCCCGGAGGCTCGCGCGCGAGGCCCTCAGTGAGTTCACCACCGGCGCCCCGGCCCTGCTCACGCTGACGGAGGCGGTCAGCGACGCGGGCGCCGCGGATCCGTCCCCGAAGGTGCTGGTCATCCGCGCCTGGGTGCACACGCACGCCATCGAAACGTTCCTCGCCCGCACGGACTTCAACGACGAGCGCGTGAGCCACTTCGGCGTGGGCGTGGCCTTCCTGGGCGAGCGCGCCGCGCTGGTGCTGCTCACCGCGGACCGCAAGGCGGAGGTGCTCCCCTTCCCCCGGACGATCGCGAAGGCCGGCACGGAGAAGCGCGTGTGCGGCCGGCTCGTACCGCCGCTGCGCGAACCCCAGGTCTTCGTCACCCGGCCGGATGGCGAGGTGGAGGGCGTTGCCCTGAGCCGCGCACCCACCGGCACCAACGGCTTCTGCGCCCTGGTGACCTTCGCCACGCCCGGCGGCTACACCCTGGAGGTGGTGGGCCAGGGGAACGCGGGGCCAGAGGTGACGTCGCTGTTCCTGGTGCAGGTGGGTGCCCGCGCCGCGCGCGGTGAACAGGAAGCGCAGCGCGAACCCACCACGCTCGACGAGGCCCGCACCGCCCTCTACGAGCGCATCAACACCCTGCGCCGCGCGCACAAGCTGCCGGAGCTCACACCGGACCCAACGCTGGAGGACGTGTCGCTGCGCTACAGCACGCGCATGGCCACGGAGGGCTTCTTCGCCCACATCGCGCCGGACGGCTCCACGCTCACGCGCCGGTTGCCGGAAGGCACGCGCTACGTGCGCGCCGGGGAGAACCTGGGGCTGGCGGCGGGTCCGCTCGCGGCGCACTTCGGCATCGAGCACAGCCCCGGCCACCGCAAGAACCTGATGGACCCCGCGTTCCGCTTCATGGGCGTGGGCGTGGCGTTCCAGAAAGTGGACGGCCGCGACCAGGCCATCGTCACGGAGGTCTTCACCGCGGCCTCCCCCGGCGCGGCGCTCCCGGCGGACCCGGTGTCGGACGTCTACGAGTCCCTGTCCCGCCACCGCGCCACGCTGAAGCTGCCGCCGCTGGTGCGCAGCGAGGCCCTGGAACGCCTGGCGCGCGAACACGCCCGCCGAGCGCTGGCGCAGGACGAACCCACCGCTGGTGACGGCGACCCATCCCCGCTGCACGAACGCGTGTTCACCGCGCTGCCGGATGCGGGCACCGCGTCGGTGGACTTCTTCGTCGTGGGAGACCCCGGCGCGGTGCCGGAGTCACGCAGCCTTGCCACCGCCACCAACACCCGGGTGGGCGTGGGACTGGTGCGGGGCAACTCCAAGCGCTTTGGCCAGGGCCAGTACTGGGTGGCCGTCATCTACGCAGCGGTCCCCTGAAGCGGTGGCTTCCAGGAGGAACCTCCACGCGGACTCCGGTCACGTCCGAGCTTCGGGCGTGACCGGCTGCAAGCTCGCGCGGGCCCGGTGGAATGGGCCCATGTCAGACGTCCTTGTTAGACAGGACGGCGCTGCGTGGCGTACGCCTCAAGCCCCATCTGCGGAGGAGCGAGGTTGGCGTACATCGGGCACTTCATGCACGTGAACGACTGCCAGCCGCGACGGACAGCCTCATCGAGGCAGTTGTCGTAGTGGTTGCAGTTCAGGTTGCGATGCGTCTCGACGCCTGCCCGCTTCGGGCCGGCTTCGGGATTGATGGTCTGCGGCAGATCGGATGGACACGGCTTCATGGAGCCTCCCCTATGAGCTGTTTCCCCCCCCGAGGTCTGTGAACGAGCAGTGCTACCGACGACAGGTGTTCCTGACACGACGACGGTCCGGAGTAGCGCTCAACGGCGGCGCAACGTAAGGATTCCCTCCGGAGAGCGCAACGGGCCGACAACCCCGCGGGACCAGCCCGTGGGCGCGGGATCTAGGACTTGTCGGGCCGACTGTCAAACCGACCCCCGCCCACCTGGTGGGGAATGTCGACTGCAAACCTCTCGTTCGGAAGCCGCAAGGCCGCGAAGTGAAAGGAAGAATCCCATGAGTTGGACCGGCTGGGTGGCGGGTTGGGTGACGGGGGTGGCGCTGGGGCAGTCCCCGGCGACGCTGGAGGCCGTCCGCCTGCACCGGTCCGACGCGGCGGCGCTTGCCCAGGCGGAGCTCACCGCCTGCGAAAAGACGAAATGCCCGGATGCGGGCCGCCTGGGCCTGCTCGCCGGGACCCTCGTCCTTTCGGACGGGGACGCCGCCCAGGCCCGGGACCTGCTCACCCGCCATGCGCCCCCCGCGCCCCTGGAGGCCTTCCACGCCTTCTACCTGGGCCAGGCGCGCTTCTACGCGGGCGACCCCGACGGCGCGGCGAAGGACTTCGAGCGGGCCCTGGAGAAGGCCTCCCCCGCCCTGGCCGTGCGAGCCCGTGCCCGCCTGGGTGAATCCCTCCTGGACGCACATCGGCCCAAGGACGCGGCCCCGGTGTTGGAGTCGGCGGCGGCGGCACAGCCCACCGCGGAGCTGCTCTTCCAGCGCGCCCAGGCCCGCGCGGCCACCGGCAACGCCGCGGGTCTGAGGGCGGACCTGAAGACGGTGGCGCTGCGCTTCCCCACACACCCCTACGCGGACGAGGCGCTGGAGCGGCTGGCCGCGCTGAAGCCTTCGGTGAAGCTCACGCTGCCGGAGCATCTTCAGCGCGCCAAGGGCTTCCTCTCCGACGACGCGGCGGACCGGGCCGAGGCGGAGCTGGCGACGGCGGAGAAGCGGTCGCTGGTGAAGGGTGCTCCGGCGCAGGCGCAGGTGGCGCTCTTGCGAGCGCAGGTGCTCTTCGCGCGCGGCAAGCGCGAGGAGGCGGAGAAGGCGCTCGCGGTGGCGCGCAAGGGGCCCCCGGCCATCGCCGCGGAGGCCGCGCTGGTGGTGGCGCGCCGCGCACTGCGCTCGGACGACAACGAGAAGGCGCGCAAGTTGATGGCGGCGCTGGACAAGGCCTATCCCTCCCAGGCCGCCGGTGAGGAAGGCGCGTTCTTCGCCGCGTGGTTGGATTTGCAGGGGGGCCGCTTCGAGGACGCGGCGAAGTCCTTCGCGGACTACGAGAAGCGCTACAAGGGCTCGCGCCGCCGCGACGAGGCGATGTGGTTCCGCGCCCTCTCGCACATCCGGCTGGAGCAGTACGCGAAGGCGCGCCAGGCGCTGGACGACCTGGTGACGGACTTCCCGAAGACGAGCATGGCCCCACAGGCGCGCTACTGGATGGCGCGCACGGAGGAGTTGGGCGGCGGCAAGCCCGCCACGGTGGGGCCGGCCTACGAGACGGTCATCAGCGCGGCGCCCGCGTCGTTCTACGCGCTGCTCGCCACGGAGCGGCTGCGCGAACTGGGACGCACGCCGCCCGCGGCCTTCCCGCAGCCTCCAAAGCAGCTCACCCTTCCCCGCCCGCCGGAGCTGGAGCTGGCGGTAGCGCTCACGCGCGCGGGGCTGTTCCGCGACGCGGCGGACGAGGTGCAGTCGCGCGTTTCGGGCCTGCGCACGGCGGACCAGGCGCTGCCGTTCGCGCACGCGCTGCTGCAATTGGGGGAGTTCGGCCACGCGCACGTCGTGGCGGCGCGCTACCTGTGGGGCCGGGCCTTCGGAGCGAAGGCGCCGGACGCGCTGGCCGCGTTCTACCCTCGCGCGTTCGCCCAGGCGGTGGAGACGGAGGCCACGCGGCAGGCGCTGGATCCGTTCCTCGTGTGGGCCATCATGCGGCGGGAGAGCGCCTTCCGCCCGGAGGTCATGAGCGCGGCGGACGCGCGCGGCCTCATGCAGATCATCCCACCCACGGCGACGGAGATCGCCCAGAAGATGGCGGAGCCCGCGCCCGCGCCGGCGGACCTGTTCGCCCCGGAGCGCAACATCCGCTACGGCGCGTGGTACCTGGCGCAGCTGATGAAGCGCTTCGCGCACCCGGCGCTGGCGGCGGCGGCCTACAACGCGGGCCCCAAGGCGGCGGTGCGCTGGACGCAGGAGCGCGGCAGCATGTCGCTGGACCTGTTCGTGGAGTCCATCCCCTACCGGGAGACGCGCGGCTACGTGAAGCAGGTGGTGGCGGACCTGTACCTCTACCACCGCTTCTACGAGAAGGATGGCACCCAGGCCCGGCTGGCCATGACGGTGCCCGCCCCCTCGACGGACGGCGTCAGCTTCTGACGGAAGGCCGGTGACGGCTCAGGCGCCGCGCCAGCATTGGCGGCGCAGGCGCCTCGGCTTGAGCCGGTCCGCTTCCGACGGACGCGGAGCGTGCGGACTTCAGGCGCCGCGCGTGGCCCGGCGGCGCTCGATTTCGTGCTCCAGCGACTGCACGACCTCCGACAACGGCAGGCTGCTGGAGTCCACGTGCACGGCGTCGTCGGCGGGCTTCAGCGGCGCCACCTCGCGGCCGGAGTCGGCGGCGTCACGGCGCGTCTGATCCTGGAGCACGCCCTCCAGGCTGCTCTCCACGCCCTTCTGGAACAGCTCCTCGAAGCGGCGGCGCGCCCGCACCTCCGGATCCGCCGCGAGGAAGAACTTCACATCCGCGTCCGGGAACACCACCGTGCCGATGTCCCGGCCCTCCAGGATGGCTCCCACCGGCGCCTCCAGCGCCAGCCGCCGCTGGAGCGCCAGCAGCCCCGCGCGCACCACCGGCCGCCCCGACACCTGCGACGCGCCCATGGAGATGGGCGGCGTGCGGATCTCCCCGGACACGTCCTCGCTGCCCAGGAAGACGTGGTTCTCCTCGCCCACCACCTGGAAGTGGATGCGCACGCGCCCGAGCAGTTCGCCCAGCTTCGCGTCGTCGTCGAACGGGATGCCCTCGCGAGTGGCCATCAGCGCCACGCAGCGGTAGATGGCGCCCGTGTCCACCAGCGCGAAGTTCAGCCGCCGCGCGAGCAGCTTGGACACGGAGGACTTGCCCGCTCCTGCCGGCCCGTCGATGGCGACGATGAACGGACGCGGGCTCATGACAGGACCTCCTTCAGCGCGGCCACGCACCGGGCGTTCTCCTGGGGCGTGCCCACGGAGATGCGCAGACAGTTCGGATGGCCATTGCCCGCCATGGGCCGCACGATGACGCCCCGGCGCAGCAGTTGCTCGTACACCCCGGCCCCCGGACGGTGGCAGTCCACGAAGACGAAGTTCGCGTGGCTCTCCGTCAGCGTGAGCCCCAGCTTCGGCAGCTCCTCCCCGAAGTAGCGCAGGCCCACGCGGTTGTTCTCACGCGTGCGCTTCACGTGATCCGTGTCCTCCAGCGCGGCCATGCCCGCAGCCTGAGCCACCGTCGTCAGGTTGAACGGCATGCGCGTGCGGTGCACGTAGCCCGCGAGCTTCGCGTCCATCACCGCGCAGCCCAGCCGGATGCCGGCCAGCCCGTGGATCTTGCTGAACGTGCGCAGCCCCACGAGGTTCGGATGCGTGTGGAACAGCTCCACGGCGCTCGCGTAGTCGGGCCAGTCCACGAACTCCGCATAGGCCTCGTCATGGACGACGAGCACGTCCTTCGGCACCGCCGCGAGGAACGTCTCCAGGTCCTTGCGCCCGAACGTGGTGCCCGTGGGGTTGTCCGGGTTGGCCAGGAACACCATGCGCGTGCGCGGCGTGACGGCGCGGGCCATGGCCTCCAGGTCGTAGCGGAAGCCCTCGCGCATGGGCACTTCGATGAACGCACGGCCGTGCGCCTGCGCGGAGATGCGGTACGCCGGGAACGACCCCTTGCACAGGAGGATCTCCTCCTCCGGCGTCGTGAACGTGCGCATCAACAGCTCGATGAGCTCGTTGGAGCCGCTGCCCAGCACCACTTCCTCCGGCTTCACGCCCAGGTGCGCGGCCAGCTTGCGCACCAGGTGGAAGCTCGTGGCGTCCGGGTACAGGTGCACCTGGGAAGCGGCGTTGCGCATGGCCTCCACCGCGCGGGGCGACGGGCCCAGCGGGTTCTCGTTGGAGGCCAGCTTGATGACGCCGGTGAGGCCGTACTCCCGCTCGGTCTCCTCGATGGGCTTGCCTGGAACGTAGGCCTTGAGCGTCTCGACGTAGGGAGGAACGAGCGGTCGCATGGGGAAACGGGCCTCTATTTGCCGGTGAACACGCCGAAGGCGCGGAACTTGTTGTAGCGGTCGCGCACCAGCGCGTCCGGGTTCAGCTCCGCCAGTTGCCCCAGGTGCTTGCGCAGCGTCTTGCCCAGCGCCTCGGCCGCCTTGGCCGGGTCGCGGTGCGCGCCGCCGGGAGGCTCCGGAATCACCTCGTCGATGATCTTCATCTCCAGCAGGTCGGGCGCGGTGGGACGCATCGCGTCCGCGGCCTTGTCCGCCTTGCTGGCGTCACGGAAGAGGATGGACGCGCAGCCCTCCGGGGTGATCACGGAGTAGACGCTGTTCTGGAACATCAGCACGCGGTTGCCCACGCCAATGGCCAGCGCGCCGCCGGAGCCGCCCTCGCCAATCACCGTGGAGATGATGGGCACGCGCAGCCGGCTCATGACCTCCAGGTTCACGGCGATGGCCTCCGCCTGCCCGCGCTCCTCCGCGCCGATGCCCGGGTACGCGCCCGGCGTGTCCACGAAGGTGAGGATGGGCTTCTCCATCCGCTCCGCCAGCTCCATCAGCCGGCGCGCCTTGCGGTAGCCCTCCGGGCGGGGCATGCCGAAGTTGCGGGCCATGTTCTCGCGCGTGTTGCGGCCCTTCTGGTGGCCGATGAGCATCACCGTCTTGCCGTCGAAGCGCGCGAACCCGCCAACGATGGACGGGTCCTCGCCGAAGTGCCGGTCGCCGCACAGCTCGAAGAAGTCCGTGAACAGGTGCTGGACGTAGTCCAGGAAGTACGGACGCGAGCTGTGGCGCGACAGCTGCACCATCTGCCAGCGCGTCAAGTCACTGAAGATCTCCGTCTGGAGCTTCTTCGCCTTCTTCTCCAGCTTGGAAATTTCCGAGGAGAAGTCCACCGAGCCGCTGGTGGAGAGGGCCTTCAGCTCTTCGATCTTCTTTTCCAGCTCGATGAGCGGGCGCTCGAAGTCGAGCGCGTAGCCAATGCCGGTTGCCATGGCGCCGAACTAGCACCAGGGTTCAGGCCTTTCAACGCGCAAGCGGTTACGCACCCCCTGGAATGTCCTGGGGGACCGCCCGTCTGGAGCCACATGGTCCTCGCCCTCTCCCTGCTGGCCCTGACCCTGTCCGCCGCCCCGGCCACGCCCCCTTCCGGCCGGGCCCTCAACACGCAGGGGTTCCGGCTCTACCAGTCCGGCCGCTACCCGGAGGCCCTGGAGAAGTTCCAGGCGGCCGCCCAGGCCACCCCGGACTACGCCCTGGCCCACTACAACGCCGCCGCCACCCTGGGCGTCCTGCGCAAGCAGGGCAAGGTGTGCGAATACAGCGCCCACCGCGATGTCATCCTCGAGAAGCTGACCACCGCCGTGCGCCTGGACGCGCGCCGCCTCCAGCGGGCGAAGACGGACCGGGACCTGGACGGCATCCGGGACACGCTCGGCTGGCAGAAGCTGCTGGGCCGCACCCCCCAGAAGGAGGCCGACGTGCCGGCCCTCCTGCGGACAGTGTCCTGGTACGGCCCCGGCGTGGGCGTCTACGGCACCACCCGCGCCCTGAAGTTCCAGGACGGGGGCCGCGTGGAGCTCTGGAAGAGGGACGTGGACGACTCAGGCACGCCCCACGAGTCACGGACCCCGGGCACGTACACCGTCCGGGGCCGCACGGTGGAGGTGAAGCTCCCCGGTGCGGCGCCTGTCACCGGCACCCTCAGCGAGGCGGGCGCCCTCACCTTCCCGGAGCCCCTGGGCGGCTTCACCGACAGCCCCTCGGAGTGCGACGCCTGACGTGAAGTGACGTCCCGTTCACGCCTACACGCCTTCGGGGAGCGCGGCCCTGGCGCTCCTGCCCGCCGGTGCCCACCTTCCCCCTGCAGCAGAGGGGGAACGCAGTGCACCGACTCAACGCAAGACACTGGGGACTGGTCGCCATCGTCGCGGCGGCACCCTTCGTCCTCGCCTTCGTGCTGGGAGCGTCCGCGCCCCAGCTGCTGGAGCCGGTGCTCGGCACCCCGGTGGGCGGGCTGAGCTGGGGGCTGGCCACGGTGCTGGGACTGGTGGGCGGCGCTCTCTTCGCGCGCATCCTCGCGGCCCTGCAGCGCCCGCGCATCCAGGCGTCCCCGGTGCTGCGCCTCCTGGGCACGGTGGGTGGCGCCAGCGCGGTGGTGACCCTGTGCATCGTGCCGGCGGTGGCGCTGATGCTCATCGGTCCGGGCTGGGTCCTCACGCAACACCTGGAGGTGCCCGCGGCCCCGACGGTGCGCTCGCTCAAGGCGAGCGCCGTGGACCTGCTGGGCCAGGCGCGCCGGGCGTATCCCCACCGGCTGCCCCTGTCCCTGCTGCTGCCGGGCCCCCACTAGGCGCCCGGCTTCAACCGCCTCAGGCCGCCTTGATCTTCGCGGGCGGCGCGGACAGCGCGTACCACGCGGTGCGGAAGGCCTTCAGCTCGCGCAGCCCGGCGGGGTGGCGGCCCAGCGCGGGCGCCATCGTCACCGGCAGGCCGATCTTCTTCTCCATGGCCTTGGCCGCGTTCAACTCCAGCTTGCGGCGGTTCTCGCACTTCTCGCAGGTGGACTTGGGGCCCACGCGGTTGACGAGCACCCGCTCCACCTGGAGCTTCTTCTCCTTGAGGTACTCCACCAGCCGCTCCGTGCGGGACGCGGCCAGGTCCTCGCCGCGCGTGACGACCACGAAGCGCGATTCGCTGGGGGACGCCAGCGCGTCCTCGAAGCGCTTCACGTGCTTGAGCATCGCCGCCAGATCATCCGCCAGCTCGCCCAGGCCCTTGGCGCGGTGCTTGTTGAGGATGCCGTGCAGCGCGCCCAGCCACGTCTTCGCGATGTCCGCCAGCTCCACCACGCGCACGTTCGTCACCTGCGGCGACGAGTCCACCACGATGCGCTTGAAGCGCTCCTGCACCAGCGCGTCCGTCAGCACGGACATGGCCGCCAGCTCGTCGATGCCCGGGGGCGCGCACTCCAGCAGGTTGCGCAGGTAGAGCAGGTCCGCCGGCACGTCGTTGCCCGCCTTGGGCGCGCCCTCGAAGGCCTTCTCCGCCTTCTCCTTCAGCCGCTTGCGCAGGGCGTTGAACCAGCCCGCCATGTCCAGCTCGCGCGCGTACAGGCCCTTGGTGCCCTTCACCTGCGTCTCGGTGTCGGTGAGCCGGCTCTGCAGCACGTCCGACAGCGAGTGCGCGGGGTCCGTGGAGATGAGGAGCACCGGCCCCTCCTTCTCCGTCAGCGTCACCGCCGCGGCGGCCGCGCAGGAGGACTTGCCCACCCCGCCC
>NZ_RAWE01000001.1 GCF_003611695.1 Corallococcus carmarthensis
GGGCTGGGCGGGCTCACGGCGGCGGCGTTGCTGGCGCGCGGCGGCTGCGAGGTGACGTTGTTCGAGCGCTCGAAGCTCCTGGGCGGGCGGGCGCGGACGACGGAGGTGGACGGCTTCCGCTTCAACCTGGGCCCGCATGCCCTGTACCGGGCGGGCGCGGCGCTGCGGGTGCTGGAGCGCCTGGGCGTGAAGCCCCAGGGAGGCATTCCGGGACCGGTGGGCTCGCATGCGCTGCGAGGTGGCCGGCTGCACACGCTGCCTCGCGGGGCCGTGACGCTGATGACGACGGACGTGCTGTCGCTCGCCGGGAAGCTGGAGGTGGCGAAGCTGCTGGCGGGGCTGATGCGCATCGACACGGGGCCCTTGGGGCGCATGTCCACGCGGGAGTGGCTGGAGACGCGCCTGTCGCGGAAGGACAGCCAGGCGCTCCTCGCGGCGCTGCTGCGCGTGTCCTCGTACTGCGCGGACATGGAGGCGCTCAGCGCGGAGGCGGCGGTGAAGCAGCTCCAGTGCGCGACCGCCGCGAACGTGCTGTACGTGGACGGAGGCTGGAGCACGTTGGTGGACGCGGTGGAGCGGCTGGGGCGCGAGGCCGGCGTCCGGCTGGAGCTGTCCACGCGGGTGGAGACGGTCGTCCTCCAGGAAGGGGGCAAGCGTGTCGAAGGCGTGCGGCTCGCGGACGGCACCGTGCACGGCGCGGACGCGGTGGTGCTGGCGGGGAGCCCCGCGGACGTGGCGGCGCTCGTGCCGGGAGACGCGGTGCTCGCCCGGGAGGCGCGGGAGGCGGTGCCCATCCAGGCGGCGACGCTGGAGCTGGGACTGTCTGCCCTGCCCAGGCCGGATGCGTTGTTCGCGCTCGGGCTGGATGGGCCCTGGTACGCCTCGGTGCACTCGGCCTCCGCGAAGCTGGCCCCGGAAGGGAGCGCGATGGTGCACGTGGCGAAGTACCTGGGCGGTGCGGACACGGAGGCGACCGAGGCGGAGCTGGAGGCGGTGATGGATGCGCTCCAGCCGGGCTGGCGCGCGAAGGTGGTGGCGCGGCGCTACCGCCCCTCGCTCACCGTCAGCGCCGGGCTGCCCCGGGCCGTGAACGGCGGGCTGACAGGGCGTCCCGCGGTGGCGGTGCCGCACGTGGGCGGGCTGTACCGCGTGGGTGATTGGGTGGGCGCGGAGGGCATGCTCGCGGACGCATCGCTGGCGAGCGCCGAGGCCGTGGAGCAGGCCCTGGTGCAAGGAATGGGGGCGCCCCAGCGCCGCGCGGCGGGAGCTTGAGCTGGCATGGCAGTGGAACGGTGCCACATGGTGAGGGCTTGAGCCGGATGGCTGCGCGGGCGAGAAGGGCACCCGGCATGGACGCGCACCGCCGCCGCGCGGTGGAGGCTTGAACGGGATGGACTCACAAGCGCGAGGCGCACTGGGACAGGCCGCACGCGAGCACGAGCGCTTCCTCTGGGGGCTCTGCTACCGGATGACGGGCGTGTCGGCGGACGCGGATGACCTGGTGCAGGAGGTCTATGCCCGCGCGCTCGCGAAGCCGCCGGAGCGCCTGGACACGCTGCGGCCCTGGCTGACCCGTGTGGCCGTCAACCTGGCGCGAGACCACCTGCGCCGCCGCCGCCGCGAGGGCTATGTCGGACCGTGGCTGCCCTCGCCGGTGGAGACCGGCGACGAGGAGGTCCCTCCCTCGGTGGAGGCGCGGCTTCAGGGCGGCGGCTCGACGGAGGGGCGCTATGAATTGCTGGAGAGCGTCTCCTACGCCTTCCTCCTGGCGCTGGAGGCCCTGTCGCCCAAGCAGCGGGCGGTGCTGCTGCTGCGGGATGTCTTTGATTACTCGGTGCTGGAAGTGGCCGAGGCGCTGCGCATGAGCGAAGCGAACGTGAAGGTGGTGCACCACCGCGCGCGGGCGGCGATGGCCGCGTATGACCAGGCGCGCTGCGTGCCCACGCGCGACTTGCAGGCGCGCACGCGGGCCGCACTGGAAGCCTTCCTGGGAGCCCTGGCGACCGGAGACGTGGCCGCCGCGGAGGCGGTGCTGTCCTCGGATGTGCGCGCACTGACGGACGGAGGCGGAAAGGTGCGCGCGGCGCAGGTGCCCATCCTGGGTCCTCAGCGTGTCGTCCTCTTCTTCCACCGGCTGATGGAGATGCGGGGCCCGCCGAAGGCGTGGGAGGCGCGGATGCTCAACGGCCTGCCCGCGGTGGTGGCGGTGTTCAACCCGGCGAGGGATCCGCTGCTGGCCCTGAACTCGGTGATTCGCGTGGACGTGGACGCCAGCGGACGGATCCGCGAGCTGCACTCGGTGGTCGTGGACCGGAAGCTCGCGGGCCTGCGCATGCCCATGCCGGAGTGACCCGGACTTCGGGAAAATATTGTTTGTCGTAGACCTTCCGTGAAAGCCATTCGTTTGACGGAGTTCCCAGGGCGCGGCGAGCAGGGCTCGCACGTCCAGCAATGAGGAGCTCATGTGATGGTGTGGAAGAAGTGGACCTCCAGGATCCTGATGGTGGGGGGGCTGTCGTTGCTCGCAGCGTGCGGCAGTGAGTCCCGGCCGGCGGAAGTCATCCATTCCCAAGCGGCCGGAGACGTGGCGCTGCTGATTGAGCGGGAGGACGGCGCGGGGCCCTACGTGGAGAGCACGGCGGAGCGCTTCCGGGTCGTCGCCTCGGGCGAAGCCATCAAGTCCGTGCGCTGGAGCGCCAACGCGGGTGCCGTCGAGCCCGCGGCGGAGCGGGTCACCTGGACGCTGCCCACGGCGGGGAGCGCTTCCCTGTCCGTCTTCGTCGAGACGGAATCCGGCAAGACGGCGGAGGGTGCGTTCCACTTCAACGTGGTGGCCGCGCCGCTCGCCTCCAGCTCCGCCATCGACACGGGGCCGGATGTCACGGGCAGCAGCTGCGACATCGCGTTCGACAGCACGGGCAATGGCCACGTCATCTACACGAACGACACCCACAACAGCCTGTGGTACGCGAGCTGGGACGGCACGTCCTGGACCAGGGAGCTGATTGAGGGGCCCGGCTTCAACAACGGCGGCGTCTTCGTCGTGAAGGGCGTGCTGGCCGTCGACCCGGTGACCGGCACGCCGCACGTCGCCTACTCCAAGGGAACCGGCAGCCTCGCCACCGCGACGACGCGGGTAGGCTACGCCACGCGCGTCAATGGCACCTGGGTTCGGGAGGAGGTCGACGCGGCGGTGGTGATGCGCTTCAGCCTCGCGCTCAACCCGGCGCAGGCACAGCGGCCGGTCATCGTCTTCAGCACCAACTCCACGGGGACCCTCAAGGTCGCGACCCGGACGGCGGCGAACACGTGGTCCACCGTGTCGCCCTCCGCCGCCTCCCTGTCGCTCACGAGCGACGCCCTCTTCGACGCGACGGGAGCGCTGCACTTCATCACGCACCAGAACGCGAGCGGCTACGTCAACCAGTCCCTGCAAGTCCTCCGGGGCTCGACCCTGGAGTCCTTCCCGCTGAAGACCAGCACCACCGCGCCCTGGCTCGCGACGGCCTGGGCGCCGGACTCGCACCTGCTGGCGCTCTCCAACAACATCTCCGAAGGCGAATGGAACGCCATCGAGGACATCGCGGTCGGGACGCCCGCGGCGTCCAGCACCCGGAGGGTTTCGACGGTGGATTACAAGTACGCCTCGTCGGACCTGGCCTACGGCGGAGGCAAGCCGGTCGTCGCCCTGCGCAATGGGACCGCGCTGGCGCTCGGCACGACGGACGCGCAGGGCTTCTGGACGTACACGCAGCTGGGGACGGTGCAGGACAGCTCCCGTCCGAGCGTGGCCATCCGTCCCACGGATGGCGTGCCGCACGTCTGCTACCAGCGGGACGGCAAGGTGAGCTTCCAGTAGGGCGCCACCGCTGACACGTCAACGGACACGTCAGGCCTCCCGTGCGTGGGGGCCTGACGTGCCAGCCGCGTCCTCCCGGCGCGTCCCTCCGGGGAGCGCCGGGCTGGTCTGGTTGTTGCTCATGGGCGTCCCCGCCGCGGTTGCACAACCTGAAAGCGATTGAATCCCATGGGACGACCCTCGAAGTTCAACCCCCTCGCCGCACTGTGTCTGGGCTTGATGGGCCTCACGGCCGGCGCGCAGACGCTGCCCGCCATCGCGCAGGTTCCGCCGAACCCTCCGCCCGCGCTGCCCGCGGGCACGAAGGTGACCTGTACCCAGGGCCCTGGCACCGGAGCCGCCGCCGCCACCTGTCCGGTGCTCAAGTTCGACGGCTACACGTACTGGGCGCTCAGCTACGGCGACAACCGCGTCTCCATGGACATCGCCGCGTATGACGCCGCGGGCAAGCTCGTGGCGCAGTGGGAGAAGCCGGGCGCCCGCTACGTGTACGGCATCACGGTGAACCCCGCGAACAAGACGGTGACCTTCGCCGGCCAGTCCGACGCGAAGATCACCATGACCTGGGACGAACTGGCGCCTCCGCCCGTGGTGGTCCAGGTTCCGCCGGCTGCTCCCTCCATCCCCGCCGGGATGAAGGTGACGTGCACGCAGGGCCCTGGCACCGGTGCGGCCTCCGCCACCTGCCCCGTCATCCAGTGGAAGGGCTACACGATCTGGGCCTTCAGCTACACGGACAACCGCGTGAGCATGGGCATCGTCGTGTACGACGCCGCGGGCAAGGTCGTGGCGCAGTGGGAGAAGCCGGGCTCGCGCTACGTGTATGGCATCAGCGTGAACACGACCGACCGGACGGTGACGTTCGCCGGCCAGTCGGACGCGAAGATCACCATGAAGTGGAGCGACCTGCTCCCGCCTCCGCTTCCTCCGGTGCCCCAGTGGGTGCTCCAGCCAGCTCCGCAGGGCGCGACGCTCAAGCAGATCTCCGTGGGCAGCGCCAACGCCGTCTGGGGACTCGACAGCGCGGGCTTCAACTGGAAGTGGACCGGCTCGGCCTGGCAGAAGATGGGCGGCACCGTGAGCAACATCTCCACGGCCTCGGACGGGACGCTGTGGGCCACCAATCCTCCGGACTCCCTGCGCGTGCTCAAGTGGGACCCTGCTGGCAACAAGTGGACCTGGAACATCCCCACCGGCATGAAGCAGGTCACCGCCGTCAACGCCAACACCGCGTGGGGCCTGGACAACGGCGGCTCGCTGTTCCAGTGGACCGGCTCCGCGTGGGAGAAGAAGGGCTGCTGCGTGAGCCAGCTCTCCGTCGGCTCGGACGGCGAGCTGTGGGCCACCAACCCGCCGGACTCCAACCGCGTCCTGCGCTGGGACGGCGCGAAGTGGACCTGGAACATCCCCGCCGGCATGACCTTCGTGTCCGTGGGCAGCGCGAAGAACATCTGGGCGCTGAATGCGTCGGATGGGGTCTTCCAGTGGACCGGCTCGGCCTGGAAGCAGGTCCCCGGCGCGCTGCGGAACATCTCCGCGGCCGGCGATGGCTCCGTGTGGGGCCTCAATGCCCAGGGGATGGTCTACAAGTGGCAGTGACGTAGGCCCGAAGGGCGGGGCAGGCGTGGAGCCGCGCCGTCCACTCCCGGATTGCCCCAAGGGATGAAGCCCCTGCCCAAGCGCTCCCTCCGTCACCAGTTCCCTGGTGACGGACGAGGCGAGCGAACGGGAGGGGCGGGCATGGCGGGACTGGGGGACGACTCACCGGCGGAGGGCGCGCCATCGCTGTTCGCCCGGCTGGCGGTGGGCGTGTTCCATCACCGGGGCCGGGTGTTGGTGGGCACGCTCCTGCTCCTGGCCGCGGCGGTGTGGGCGCTGCTGCGGGGCGGGAACCTCACCACCGGGACCATCGAGGGCATCGAATCCGCGCGGGCCGAGGCGCTCGCGCGGAATGCCGCCGCCGGGTCGAACGACCAGACCCTGGCGGTCATCTTCCATCACGATGACTGGACCACGGACGAGCCGCGCTTCGCCCAGGCGGTGACGTCCGTGCTGTCGCGCGTGGAGCGGCTGCCGGAGGTCGCGTCGGTGGTGTCTCCCATTGGCGCCCCCGAGGCCTTCCGCGTCCGCTTCGTGGCGAGGACGGGCCACGACCTGCTGGCGCTGGTGCGGCTCAAGGGCGGCGAACGCGAGGCCACGGCCGCGTTCCCTGCCGTGCGAGCGGCGCTGGAGGACGCGCGTCTCCAGACGACGCTCACCGGCAAGGTGGCCTTCCTGGCCGCGCTCAACGAGCTGCTGGAGCACGACCTGCTGCGCGCGGAGCTGCTCTCGTTCCCGCTGGCGCTGATTGTCTTGCTGTGGGTCTTCCGCACGGTGGTGGCGGCCATGCTGCCCCTGGTGGTGGGCGGGCTGGCGGTGCTCTGCGGCGTGGCGGGCGTGCTGCTCTTGTCGCACGTCACGAACATGGCCCAGTACACGCTCAACGTCGTGTCGCTCATCGGGCTGGGCGTGGCCATCGACTATTCGCTCTTCATCGTGAGCCGCTTCCGCGCGGAGCTCGCGCGGGGTTTGACGACGGAGCAGGCGCTGACGCGCACGTTGGACACCGCCGGGCGCGCGGTGGCGTTCTCGGGGCTGGCCGTCACGGTGGGGCTGGGGGGCCTGCTCTTCTTCCGGGGCTCGTATCTGAGCGCCATGGGACTGGGCGGCGCCCTGGTGGTGGCCTTCGCGGTCCTCTTCGCGCTCACCGTGCTGCCCGCGCTCCTTGCCTGGCTGGGGCCCCGGGTGGACAAGGGACGGCTGCCCTTCGCGCGCACGACGGGGCGCGGCGGCGTCTGGCACGCGCTGGCCACCTGGGTGATGCGGCATCCCTGGTGGGTGCTGTTGCCGACGCTGACGTTGCTGCTCGCGATGGGGCTGCCGTTCCGGCGTCTGCAATTGGCGGCCACGGACATCACCGCGCTGCCCGAAGGCACCGAGGCACGCCAGGGCGCGGAGACCCTGGCCCGCCTGTTCCCCCGCGAGGCCGCCACCCGGGTGCTGGTGGCGGTGGAGTTCCCCGGGGGCAATCCCCTCACGCCGGAGCGCGCGGGCGCGTTGCACGACGCCAGCCGCCGGATCGCCGCGATGCCCGGCGTGGTCGGCGTGGAGAGCGCGGTGGACCTGGGCCCCGGCATGGATAGGGCGACCGTCCAGCGGATGGCCGCCGCGCCACCCCAGCTCCTTCCGCCGGAGCTTCAAGCCGCGCGGGCCGCGTACGTCACCGGCAACGTGGCCGTGATGCAGGTGCTGACGTCCTCCGCGCCCAGCAGCGTGGAGGCGAGGAACCTGGTCCGCGCGCTGCGCGAGGACCGCACGGTGGGTGACGGCCGGTGGCTGGTGGGAGGTCAGACCGCGACGGACGTGGACGCGGCGGCCTTCGTGAAACACCACACGCCCGCGGCGGTGGGCTTCGTGATGGGGATGACGTGCATCGTCCTCTTCGTGCTGCTGCGCTCCGTGGTGCTGCCGTTGAAGGCGCTCCTGATGAACCTGCTGTCGCTGTGCGGTTCGTTCGGGGCCCTGGTGTGGATCTTCCAGGAGGGCCACCTGCACCGGCTGCTGCGCTTCGAACCCGGGCCCATCGAACCGTCGCTGCCCATCCTGTTGTTCTGCGCGCTGTTCGGCCTGTCCATGGACTACGAGGTGCTGCTGCTCAGCCGGATCCGCGAGGAGTGGCTGCGCACGGGCGACAACACCCACGCGGTGGCCGAAGGGCTGGAGCGGACCGGCGGCCTCATCACCAGCGCGGCGGCCATCATGGTGGCCGTGTTCGCGGCCTTCACGCTGGCGTCGGTGGTGGTGGTGAAGGCGATGGGGCTGGGCATGGCCATCGCGGTCGCGCTGGATGCGACGCTGGTCCGGGTGCTCATCGTCCCCGCGATGATGCGCCTGATGGGGGACTTCAACTGGTGGGGCCCCGGCCACTGGAGGCGCTCACAGCCGCGGGCGCAAGGGACGGAGGTGCGGCCATGAACGCGCGGACCCTCGGGTGGACGGCGGCGGGAGCGGCGGCGCTGGGGGTGCTGGTGCATGGACACCGGGAGCTGATGGCCGGACTGCGGCGGCGTGCCGCGCCGTCCGCGAGACGCTTCGAGCCTCCCTCCGTGACGATCATCCGGCCCATCCGGGGCCTGGACGTGGACGCGCGCGAGAACGTGCGCGCGCTGCTGGACCTGGACTATCCCGGCGAATGGGAGGTGCTCTTCGTCTTCGACAGCGAGGACGACCCCGCGTTCCTTCCCACCGGGGAGGAGGCGGCCTCACGTCCGACGCGCGCGAAGCGGGTGGAGCTGGTGGTCGCGGGCGAGCCTCCGGCGGGAATGACGGGCAAGCTCAACGCGATGCAGGTGGGCGTGGCCTGCTCCCGGTGCGACCTGCTGGCCTTCAGTGATTCGGACACGCGGCCCACGCCCGGCGTCCTGACGGCGCTGGTGGGCGCGCTGCTGGAGGATGGCCAGACGGGCGCCACGTTCGCGCCCATCTACGCGGCGGCGGACGCGCCCCTGGCGGGCGACGTGGGCTACGGGCTGCTGGTGAATGCGTGGTACGGCGCGTCGGTCGCGTGCACGGCGGAACCGGATGGCGCGCTGCCCTTCATCATGGGGCAGTTGATGGTCTTCCGCCGCCAGGCGCTCGCGGCCATCGGGGGCGTGGGCTGCGCCGCCGGGCAGTTCGTGGATGACATGTACCTGGGGCGCCGGCTGCACCAGTCCGGGTGGAAGAACCGCGTCGTCCATTCACCCCTGCGCGTCGTCACGGGGCACCTGGGGCTGGGCGCCTTCCTGCGCATCTTCCGGCGGTGGATCCTCTTCTCGGAGACAGGCCTCCCCGGCGCCTTCGCGCGGCCCCAATGGGTGCGAGGCGCGGTGAGCTGGCTGTCATGGGGGGCCCTGGCGGCGGCGGTGGCGCGCAGGGCCTGGGGCGGCGCGGTCCTGGCGGCGCTGCCCATCGGCTTCTCCGTGTGGAGCCAGCTGCGGCTCCAGCGGGCCTGTCACGGACCTCAAGTCGCGCCCCGGCACTACTGGGTGCCGGCGGTCCTTCCGTTGCTGGGTGCCGGCGTGGCGCTGTCCGCGCGGCTGTCGCGTGACGTGGACTGGCGCGGCCGGGGCTACCGGTTGGATGCGAAGGCGCGCCTGGGTGAAGCCCAGCCGGCCCGGGCCAGCGTGTAGACGGGACGGCGGACGCGACGATGCAGCCAGCTCCCCATCTGTTCCATCGCGCTCGCCACGGTGCCGCGCAAGGGCGGCCCGGCCGAGCGCAACAGCGGCGCGGCGGACCGCAGACTGCCCCCGGGGCCCCGCGGCGCGAGCATCGCGGCGAAGGCATGCGCGACGACGCGCAGGTACTCACGGGCCATCACCCGCATGCGGGGCTCCTCCGAGGAGAGCAGGGCCATGGAGGCGCGCGCGCCGCCAGGGCTGTGCTCCCAGTAGTGCAGCAGGCCCATGCGCAGCGCCCGCATGCCCTCGTCCTGTCCGGCGAAGGCGCTGTAGAGCGCGGACGCGAGCGCGACGCGGGTGCGCTGCGCTGGCCTTCGCGCGTGCGCGTAATGCTCCAGCGCGCGGGCGACATTGCCTGGATGGCGTTGCAGCGATTCCTGGAGCGCGAGGGCATCGTGGAAGCACGACGCCATGCCGCTCGCCGTGAGCGGATGGCAGCACGCGGCGGCGTCGCCCACGAGCACGGCGCTCCCCATCCAGACGGTCTCCGCCAGCCAGTCGTCGTTGGAGGCCATGCGCACCGCGGGCTGCTGCTCCAGCGCCCGCAGGACGGCCTGTCTCAGCCGCGAGGGCAGGGCGAGCAGCAGCTCCGGCCGGTCCCGCAGCGTCTGGACCGTGCTGCCCAGCGGCAGGTCCACCATCACGCGCGCCACTCCCGGCTGGATGGCATAGGCCAGCGCATGCACGGCGCCTCCCACGAACTGGTGGCCGTGGTCGGGGTGGGTCAGGCAGTCGCTGTCCACGGTCACGCCCAGCATGGTGGACAGGCGCGTGTGGTGCTCCGCGATGCCCAGCATCCGCCGCACGGGCGACGCGCGTCCGTCCGCGGCCACCAGCAGCCGCGCCCGCACGGAGTGCTCGGTGCCCGCGTGCGTGTAGCTCAGGCGCACGCCGTGCTCGCAGTTGTGCTCCACGGCCGTCACGCGGGCCCGGGTGCGCACGGTGACGCCGCGCCGCCGCGACACCGACTCCAGCAGGGGCACGGTGAGGGCCGCGTGTTCCAGCGACAACCCGGTGACACCGCGACCGTAGGGCAGGACGAGCGTGCGGGCAGGGGCATGGAAACGCACCGCGAAGCCGCGCACGGGCTGGGCCGTCCACCCATCCACGACGCTCCCGAAGCCCAGCGCCCGCAGGTCCCGCACCCCGGCCGGGTGGAGCAGCTCGCCCGCGAGCTGCTTGTGCCGGTCCACGCCCGCGTCCAGCAGCAGGACCGACAGCCCCAGCTCGGAGAGCGCCGCCGCCACCGCGCAGCCCGCGGGCCCACCTCCAGCTATCACCACCTCGGCGTCCTCCACGTGGCCTCCGCCCGGTCCCCAGACTCCATGTCTGGTATTGACGAATTAGCCATTGATGCGCGTTACCGCACGCAGAGGAGGCAGGCATGAAAGAACAGGGAGCGTCATTCTGTCGCACGCAACTGCCCCGGGTCTCCCGGACGTTCGCGCTCAACATCCCGCTGTTGCCCGGCCCCTTGGACCTGTCGGTGACGGTCGCCTACCTGCTGTGCCGCATCGCGGACACGCTGGAGGACGAGGCCGCCGGAGCGCACCCGGGTGCATTGCTCGACGAACTGGGGGGCCTGGTGTCGCTGGAGCCGGGCTGGGAGGCCCGTGCCCGCTCCTTCGCGCGGAGGGCGCGGCTCGCCCTGCGGGACGAGGCCCCCGCCGCGGAAGCCGAGCTGGTCCTGGAGACCCTGCTGGTGCTTGAAACCCTGGCGTCGCTTCCCTCCTGGGTCCACCCGCCCATCGCGCGGTGTGTGCGCACGATGACCGGCGGGATGAACCAGATGCAGCGGATGCACGGGGGGAGCGGACAGGTCATGGGGCTGCCCGACCTCCAGGCGACGTTCATGTATTGCTATTACGTGGCCGGCGTCGTGGGCGAGATGCTGACCGGCCTCTTCATCGCCAGCTCACCCCGGGTTGCCTGGCGTGAGAAAAGGCTCATGTCGCGGGCGCCTGCCTTTGGCCGGGCCCTGCAGCTCACCAACATCCTGAAGGACGTGCGCGAGGACCTGGACCGGGGATGCTGCTGGCTGCCCAGGGACCGCATGGCCGCGCATGGCCTCACGCCCGCCACGCTGGTCCTGCCCTCCTTGCGCTCGCGGGCGGTGGCGCTGATGGACGAGCTGGTGGCGGTGGCGCGCCGGGAGCTGGACGTCGCGCTCGAATACTCGCTGGCCCTGCCCGCGGAAGAGCCCGGCCTGCGGCTGTTCTGCCTCTACCCGCTCTTCTTCGCGGTCGCGACGCTCAATGCGATAGAGGGCAACCCCGCGGTGTTCGACCCCGAGCCGGTGAAGATGGGCCGGGAAGCGGTGGCGACGCTGATGCGGCTCACGCAGGAGCGCGTGTCATCGGATGAAGCGCTGCGGGCGCTCTACGCCGGCTGCTCGCGCGCGTCCCGTGGCGGCATGGAGGCCTGGACCTGATGCGGCCGGCCCGCGACGTGCTGGCCCGGACGCAGGAGGCGGATGGCTCCTGGAAGGGCGACTACAGCGGCCCGCTCTTCCTGGGCCCGGTGTACGTGGCCGGGCTGTACGTGATGGGGCGCACGCCGGACGCGCCTGTCCGCGACGGGATGGTCGCCCACATGCGTGCCCATCAGAACGCGGATGGCGGCTGGGGGCTGGACGTGGAGTCGCCCAGCCTCGTCTTCACGTCGGTGCTCAACTACGTCGCGCAGCGGTTGCTGGGCGTTGGCGCGGACGACCCGGACCTCCTCCGCGCGCGGGCGTGGTTCCTTCCGCGGGGAGGTCCACTGGGCAGCGCGTCCTGGGGGAAGTTCGTCCTCGCCCTGCTGGGGCTCTACGAATACGAGGGCCTGGCGCCCGTGCCTCCCGAACTCTGGCTGTTGCCGCGAGCGCTGCCCTTCCATCCCTCCCGGCTCTGGTGCCACTGCCGCATGGTGTACCTGCCCATGGGCTGGCTTTGTGGCCGCCGGGCCCGCGCCACGGAGACACCGCTGCTGGCCGAGCTGCGGCGCGAGCTCTACCCCCAGCCCTACGCGGACGTGGACTGGAAGGCGGCGCGCGGACGGGTGGCCGGGACCGACGCCTACAGCCCCCACGGTCTGGGTTTGCGCGCCGTGCACCGCGTGCTGGGCCTGTACGAGCGATTCCACTCGAAGCGGCTGCGGGCTCGCGCGCTGGACGAAGCCCTGGCGTTGATTCGCGGGGAGGACGAGGCGACGCACTTCGTCTGCATCGGGCCCATCAACAAGGTGCTCGACATGGTGGTGTGGCACGTGGCGCGGCCGGAGGGCCCGGAGGTGCGCGCGCACCTGGAGCGCCTGCCGGACTACCTCCAGCACACCCGCGAGGGCATCACGTTCAACGGCTACAACTCCTCCCAGCTCTGGGACACCGCCTTCGCGGTGCAGGCGCTGGTGGCCTCCGGAGAATCCGTCTGGGCGCGGGACACGCTGGCGCGAGCGGGCCGCTTCCTGGAGGCGCAGCAGGTGCTGGAGGATTCACCGGACGCCGCGCGCCACCACCGGCATCCGAGCCGGGGAGGGTGGCCCTTCAGCACCCGCGCGCACGGCTGGCCCATCAGCGATTGCACGGCGGAGGCGTTGAAGGCGTGTCTGTTGTTGGAACCGCTCGGGCTCAATCGCGTGCCACGCGAACGCCTGGGACAGGCCGTGGCGTTCATCCTGTCATTGCAGAACCGGGACGGCGGCTGGGCCACCTATGAGCGGCAGCGGGGACCGCACTGGCTGGAGCGGTTCAATCCCTCGGACGTCTTCGCCGGCATCATGGTGGACCCCAGCTACGTGGAGTGCACGTCGGCCTGCATCCAGGCGCTGGCCGCGTGGCGCGAGGCGTCGCCGGCGGCACCCGTGGCGCGGGCCATCGCGCGGGGCGCGGACTTCCTGCGCCGCCAGCAGCGCCCGGACGGAAGCTGGGAGGGTTCCTGGGGCGTGTGCTTCAGCTATGGCACGTGGTTCGGCGTCACCGGCCTGCTGGCCGCCGGAGCAGGGGCCGCGGACCCCGCGCTGCGCAAGGCGGCCACGTTCCTGAAAGCCCACCAGCGCGCGGACGGCTCCTGGAGTGAAACCATCCAGGGCTGCCGCGAGCGCCGCTGGGTGGAGGGGCGTACGGGCCACGCGGTGACGACGTCCTGGGCCGTGATGTCGCTGGTGGCCGCGGGCGACGCGAACTCCGACGCCACGCGCCGGGGCGTGGCGTGGCTGCGCGCGAGGCAGGACGCGGAGGGCCAGTGGCCACGAGAGCCCCTGGCCGGGGTGTTCAGCCGCACCTGCGCCATCCACTACGACGCCTACCTGCGCATCTTCCCGCTGTGGGCGCTGTCGCTCGCGGAGCGACAGGCCGGAGTCTTCACGGCGCGCGAAGGCTCTGTGACCCCAGGTAGTCCATCTTGCCCAGGTTGACGCCGTTGTGACGCAGGAGCGCGTACGCGTGGGTGACGTGGAAGTAGAAGTTCGGGAGCGCGTTCTCCAGGAAGTAGTCCGCGCCGCTCATCACCTGGCCCTCCCAGCGGGGGTGGGTGACCACGCGCCCGGCCGCGCCCTCGAAGTCCTTCGCCGTGAAGGTGTCCAGGTACGTGAGGGTGGACTGGACGCGGGCGCTGAGCTCCTCCAGCGTCTGCTCCGTGTCCGGGTTCGACGGCGCGGCCTTGCCTGTCAATCGTGAGGCCGCCAGCTTCACGGCGTCACAGCCGATCTGCACCTGCCGCACGAAGGGGAGCTGGTCCGGCGCCAGCCGGAAGCCCAGGTAGATGTTCGGGTCGAAGGACTTCGCCTTGGCGTGGGCCGCGGCCGTCTCCAACCACTTGTTGAGCTGCCCGAGCTGCTTCTTCATCTGGGAAAAGGTCTCGAAGTACATGGGCGCGCAAGCTAACGGGGCAGTGCTTGCCGCGCGACCCAATCCGGGGCGTCCGGATCCGAAGAATCCAGACGCCCCGCGTCACGCCGTGGTCACGCGTGGCGTCAGAAGGTGAGGGTCAGGTCGTGCAGGATGGCCGAGCACCCCGTCTTCGTTCCCGCCTCGTCGCCCGACGTGTCGCCCACGCAGGTGAGGGTCTGCACGATGCGCGTGTTCGACGGCAGCTGCGGGAAGCCCCATGCGTCTTGCGAGTGGCCGGTGTCCGTGTACTCGAAGTTGAACTCGGGGCCGAACACGCCGTAGTCCGCGATGGGGCACGGCGACGGAGTGACGCTCACGATGGGCGTCGCGGTGGTGGCGATGTGGTACCACTGGCCCCCCTGGACCTTGGTGGTTCCCCCCACCTCGGTGCCCCAGATGAACATGCCGACCCACAGCTGGTTGCCGCTGCGCACCTCCAGCTCGAAGTTCATCTGCATCAACGGTCCGTGACCGGCGAAGTCCGCGTCTCCACCCGTCTTGGGCGGGACATAGAAGGACAGGGGGAAGTCGTTGATGGTGATGGTGCTCAGGCCCTGCTCCGTGGTGGCCACGGACGGCTCCGCCGGGGACTCCGGCGCGTCGAGGACTTCAGGGCCGCCGCAGGCGCCCAGCAACAGCGCGGCCGCCGGCACGGCGTAGGACACGAAACGACGCAACATGGTTGACTCCTGGGCGTGGGTGGAAGACGCCGGCAGGAGTACCGGGCTTCAACGGCACCCGGAACGTCGCTGACGCCAATGGCCCCCGGCCCGTGGCGAAGTGGCCGCGGGCGGGGGTGAGCTGTCCATGGCGGCAATGCCTGTCATCCCGTGCCGGCGGTCCGCTCAGGCCTTGAAGGTCATCAGCGGCTTGAGCCGGGCCACCTCCCGGACGATGTCCGCGTCCACCTGCGAGGCCACCACCGGACCAATGGGCTTGTAGGCGGCGGGTGCCTCTTCGATGCGGCGTTCGGCCCGCAGCGCGATGCAGTCCACCCCCGTCAGCCCCAGGTCCTCCTCGCGGTGCTTCGCGCCACCGCGCGACATGGAGAAGCGCGAGTGCGCCCGCCCCGCCCCATGTGAAGCCGACGCCAGCGCCTTCGCGTTGCCCAGCCCCCGCATCAGGTAGGACGTCGCGCCCATGGAGCCGGGGATGATGACCGGCTGGTCCTCCTCGGCGGGGCAGGCTCCCTTGCGCGCCAGCCAGCCGCCTTCCCAGGGCAGGGTGATGTTGTGAGGCACGTCGTAGACGAGCGGCGCCTCCACGTCCCCGAACAGCTCCCGCAGCGTCTGCCGCACCAGCTCCGCGAGCAGCAGCCGGTTGAGGAAGGCGTAGTTGGCCGCCGTGGCCTCCGCCCGCAGGTACTCGCGCACCTTCGCCGGGTCCGCGATGGGAAAGATGCCGCTCGCCGGGTGCGGCGCCCCCACGGGCCACGCGGCCCGCGCCCGCTCCTGCCAGGTGCGCCCCACGTGCTTGCCCATGTCGCGCGAGCCCGAGTGCACCATGAACGCGAGCTGCCCCTCCCGCACCCCCCACGCCCACGCCTGCGCGCGGTCCACCACGGCCTCCACCCGCTGCACCTCCACGAAGTGGTTGCCGCCACCAATGGTGGCCAGCCCGGGGTCCCGCACCACGCCTTCCCGCCGCAGCCCGGTGGGCGCCCAGACGGGGTCTCCTTCCAGCGCACCGCCCAGGTAGACGCGCGCGGACTCGCGGTCCAACTGCTCCAACTCCGCACGGGCGGACATGCCCAGGGGCTGCGCCACCGTCTCCTGGAGCCAGCCGGGCAGGCCGTCACGCAGGAGCGCCTCCAGCGCGCGCGAGCCCTGGGCGACGTCCCGCGTGCCGAAGAAGCAATGCCCCTTCATCCGCTCGACGAAGGCGTCGCGGCGGGCGAGGAAGGCGTCCACGGGGATGTCCGCGACATGCAGGCGCATGCCGCAGTTGATGTCCGTCCCCACGGCGCCGGGGACGACCAGGCCTTCGGTGTGGACCACCGACCCGATGGCCACCCCGGAGTCTCCGGGATGGAAGTCCGGCGTCGCGCGCACCTGCTTCACGCGGCCGCCTTCGGGATGGTGGAGCGCGGCGAGCGCCGCGAGTTGTTGAAGCGCCTTGCCCTCCACGGGCAGGTCCGGGGGAAGCAGGACCTCCGCGGGGGGCGCATGGGGATCCGCCTGGAGGCGGACCGTGTAGACACGACCGTCGTAAGCAACGTCGAGCCCCTCGCGGGCGAGTGCCCGCAGGAGCCGGTTGAGTTTCGGCTGCATGACCTTCTCGGAATCTGACCCGGGCGGACCTCAACCCGGGGGACGTGAGCGATGGATTCGAGACCTCGGGTCAGCAGCCGCGGCCGGGATGCCGGAGCATCCGCGCCTCATGGGACGCCCCTGCTCGCGCGGCCTGACAAAGCCAGGGGCGGGCAGGGGCGGCACCACGGAGGGACGCGCCTAGGAATACATCGCCGCCCTGGTTCCCTCGGCGAGGAAGTAGGCGCTGTTCACGAGCGCCAGATGGCTGAACGCCTGCGGGAAGTTGCCAATCATCCTGCGCTGGCCGGGCAGGTACTCCTCGGCGAGCAGGCCCACGTCGTTGCAGAGCCCCACCAGCTTCTCGAAGAGCTTCCGCGCGTCCTCGGTCCGCCCCAGGAGGTGGTACGTGTTCGCGAGCCAGAAGGAGCACGCGAGGAAGGCGCCCTCCTCACCGGAGAGGCCGTCCACGCTCGCCTCCGTCCGGTAGCGCAGCACCAGCCCTTCCGGCATCAGCTCCTCCTCGATGGCCCGCACCGTCCCGGCGATGCGGGGGTCCTCCGGCGGGAGGAACCCGCTGAGCGGGATGAAGAGCAGGCTCGCGTCCACGCCCTTCGAGCCGTAGTACTGCGTGAACGTCCCCCGCTGGGCGTCGTAGCCCTTGCTGCACACCTCGTCGTGGATGGTCTGCCGCAGCTTCACCCACGGCGCCTTGTCCTCCTTCAGGCCGTACTTGTCGATGGCGCGCACCCAGCAATCGATGACGATCCACGCCGACACCTTGGAGGCGGTGAACGAGTGCGTCGGGCCGCGCATCTCCCAGATGCCGTGGTCCGGCTCGGTCCAGACCTCCGACACGCGGGTCGCGAGGGTCTTGAGCGCCTTCTGTCCGCGATCCGCCAGCTTGCCCGCCAGCTCCGCATGGATGTAGAGGACCGCGGCGAACTCGCCGAGGACATCGAGCTGGAACTGTGAATAGGCCCCGTTGCCGATCCTCACGGGCCGGGCCCCTTCGTAGCCTTTCAGCCAGTCCAGCGTGACCTCGGTGAGGCGGCGCTCGCCCCGGATGCCATACATGATCTGGAGCTGGCCCGGCGCGCCACCAATGGCGTGCTCCAGCCAATTGCCGAACGCTCCCGCTTCGTTCAGCAGGTTGGCGCGCATGAGCGCGTTCAGCGTGAGGACCGAGTCGCGGATCCAGCAGAACCGGTAGTCCCAGTTGCGCTCACCGCCCGGGGTCTCCGGAAGGCCGAACGTGGGCGCGGCGACCAGCGCTCCCGACGGTTGGTAGCTGCACGCCTTGAGGGTGAGCAGGGAGCGGACGACCACGTCATCGTAGTGGGGGGGCAGGTGCAGCTGCGAGGCCCAGTCCTCCCAATACGTCTGCGTCTCACTCAGGGCGGTCTCCGGATCGAGCGCCGCGGGGGCGTCATCGTAGGGCCGGGCCCAGGAGAGCACGAAGGGGATCCGCTGGCCGGCCTTCACCGTGAACTCCGACTCGAAGGGAGGCGGCTCCTTGCCGGTGCCGCCTCGGAAGAACACCGCATCCGGACCGGCGATGGCGGTGGAGGCTCCGTCCCTCCTGCTGATGAGGGGGACGGTGTAGCCGTTGGCGAACCGGGGGCGCATCTCGGAGCGCATCGCCACCGTGCCACGGACGCCCTCCACCCAGCGCACCAGGTGGGGGTTTCCCTTCCGGATGGGCATGAAGTCCACGACGCGCACCGTGCCGTCATCCGTCACGAACTCCGTTTCCAGGATGAGGGTCTTGCCACGGTAGCGGCGCCGCACCTCGCGCACGGGTGCCTTCGGCGCGAGCTTCCACCGGCCGTTGTCGGGCGTGCCCAGCAGGGACGTGAAGCACGCGTCCGAGTCGAAGTCCGGGAGGCAGAGAAAGTCGATGGAGCCGTCCTTGGCCACGAGCGCGGCCGTGTACAGGTCTCCGAGGAGCGCGTGGTCCTCGATGAGCACGCCTGGTTCCGCCCGGGTTTCGCTTCCCCATCCCGTCCTGGGGGCTTCGCTCGTCCGTGCGGTCTCTGTCGAAATCATGGATTGCCTCTTGGCCTGCGGTGGGGGGTCCAGAAAAAGGTAGGTCCCGGCACCCTGGATGCAATCGCGAGGGCTGAGGGACCGCGCCGTGGGCGGGCGTCAGGGGAGCGCAGCGGGCGGGGGCCATCCGGGTCGTGCGCCGGACCTGACAGACTTGCGAAAAGGCCGCCCGTTCGAGGACGGGAACCGCGATGATCCAGGACATGCCGAAGCAGCAGTGGAACGGAGCGGTGTCATGACGGTGGCTGTCCTACGGGCCCAGGCCCCGGAGTTCGACGTGGCGTCCATCCTGGACCGCTTCCCGGACTGCCACCCCGATGCCGTCTGGCTTCAAGGGGAGCAGCGGCTCCAGGGGAGGCATTCGACCTCTGGCTTCAACCTCACCCTGGTGGAGGATGGCGAGGGCACACTGCACGGGCCCGTCGCCGCGGCCCGCAGGCAACTGGAGGTGCTGGCCCCCCTGCTCATGGAGCTGCGGCAGCAGGCCGTCCCCTGTGTCGTGGACTTCGGGCTGTTCGTCGGCACTTCCCGTCACTTCACCAGCTCCATCCACTTCCCACCCGACGACGTCCGGTGGTTCGCGGACCAGGGAATCGCCCTGGCGGTCTCCGCCTACCCGACCGCCGAAGAAGAGTCGGAGGACGGGGCGGGAAGCCTCCAATGAGCGCCAAGACCGCCCCCGGCTGGGACCCGGAAGCCGCGCCGACCTTCTGGATCAACCATGCGTCCCGGTTGTTGATGCGCCACTTCGAGCAGCGGCTGCGTCCGCTGGACTTCGGCATGGCCTGCCTGCCGGTGGTGGTCGCGCTGGAGGAGCATGGGCCGCTGTTGCAGAAGCAGCTCGCGGAGAACGCGCGCGTCGAGCAGCCCACCATGGCCGCGCTCCTGACGCGAATGGAGCGCGACGGGCTCATCGAGCGTGAGCCGCATCCGGACGACAAGCGCGCAAGCCAGATTTCCCTCTCCGCGAAGGGCCGGGAGCGCCTGCCCCAGGCGAAGGAACAGCTCACGGAGGTCGCGGAGCAGGCGACCGCTGGCTTCAGCGAGCGCGAGCGCGCCACGTTCATGGCGCTCTTGCGCCGCGTGGTGGCCAACCTCGAACCTGCGTCCGGGGACTGAGCAATCATTTCCTTGGAGCACAAGGGCGGCTGGCATCGCCAGTTGAGAACCTCTCAGGCCGGGTGGATTCAGGAAGGCAGTCTGGAATTGAGCCGGTAGGGTGCGCCCCCCTCCGGAGGATTCCCTTCCGGCATGGCTCATGGTGAGGCCTCTTGAACCGTCTTCCCTTCCTGATGCGCGCGCTGCGCACCGGTGCGCTCTGTCTCGTGGGCGCCAGCTCGCTGCTGACCGCCTGTGATTCCAAGGATGATCCACCTCCCACGCCAACCCCGGTGGACACCTCACCGCGCACGCTGACGCTGCTCCAGACCAGCGACCTGCACACCAACATCTTCGCGTGGGACTACTTCACCGGGAAGGCGGACGCGAAGCGCGGCCTCGCCAAGGTGGCCACGCTCGTCAAGCAGGAGCGTGCGAAGAACCCGGACTGCACGCTGCTCGTGGACACCGGTGACACCATCCAGGGCTCGCCGCTCGGCACCTATGCCGCCCTGGTGGAGAACGCGCCCCAGCACCCCATGGCCACCGCCATGAACGAGCTGGGCTATGCCGCCATGGCCCTGGGCAACCACGAGTTCAACTACGGCCAGCAGGTCCTCAACAAGTTCAAGAACGAGGTGAACTTCCCCCTCCTGGGCGCCAACGTGCGCAAGACCGAGGACGGCTCCGAGGCCTTCACCCCGTATGTGCTGACCACGGTGTGCGGCGTGAAGGTCGGCATCCTCGGCCTGGTGACGCCGGGCGTGGCGACGTGGGAACGCAAGGACAACATCACCGGGCTGCGCTTCGATGATCCGCTGGAGACCGCGAAGCTCTACGTGCCGAAGATGAAGCAGGCCGGCGCGGACGTGGTGGTGGTGGCCATCCACAGCGGCCCGGACAAGCAGCCGGTGGGCAGCGCGACCAGCCCCGAGTCGTGGCTCGCGGACTACGCGGATGCCACGAAGTGGACCGACCGGGGCAACCTCCCCGGTGAGAACGAGGCGGTGCAGATCGCCCAGCAGGTGGCGGACGTGGACGTGCTCCTCACCGGCCATACCCACCAGCCCATCCCGAAGATGCTGCTGAAGAACCAGGACGGCCGCGAGGTCCTCCTCACGCAGCCCAACCGCTGGGGCAGCCACCTGGCCGACGTGCAGCTCAACGTCACCTGGAACGGCGAGCGCTGGGGCGTGGACGCGCACGACTCACAGCTCCACGCGGTGGACGACAAGGTGGCGGAGGACGCCACCGTCGCGCAGCTCACGAAGCGCTACCACGACGCCACGGTGGCCTACGTGAACCAGAAGATCGGCAGCACCACCGCGGCCTTCACGGGCGGCTTCGCCGGACGCTACGTGGACAGCGCCCTGTCGGACCTGCTCAACATCGTGCAGGAAGAGGCCGCGGAAGAGGCCGGCTTCCCCGTGGACCTGTCCGCGACCGCCCTGTTCTCCAATGACGTCGCGCTGCCGGCGGGGGACGTCACCCTGCGCGACGCCTACAGCGTCTACATCTACGACAACACGCTGTACGTGATGGAGATCAACGGCTCCATCCTCCGGCGCGCGCTGGAGCTGAACACGAAGTACTTCAAGCAGCTGGACGCGGCCCACCTGCCCGCGAAGCCCGAGGACGCGAAGGCCACCACGCCCGTCGTCGCGGACTACAACTGGGACCTCTACTCGCGCATCGACTACGGCTACGACCTCACGAAGCCCGAGGGCTCCCGGCTCACGCACCTGCGCTTCCAGGGCCTGGACGTCCGGGACGACCAGGTCTTCCGCATCGCGGTCAACAACTACCGCGGCGGTGGCGGCGGTGGGTACAGCATGTTCAAGGAGGGCCGCCTGCTGTGGTCCTCTGCGGACGGGGTGCGTGACTACGTCGCGCGCTACATGCAGGAGCACCAGAACCTGTCTCCGGACGCGGTGAACACCTGCAACTTCACGCTCGCGCCGGACCTCTACACGCCGTACTTCCAGGCCTCGCTCGGCCCCGCGAAGTGCGCGCCCGTGAAGTGACGTAGCCACCCGGGGACGCCCGGTGGACAGCCCTCCTCCCCGGAGGGCACGTCCCACCGGGCCTCCCGCGTTCCTACCTTCCCGGCCGATGGCCGACCCACGCGCGGAAGAGACGTTCCAGAAGAGCATCCACACGGTGACGCCGAACGGCGCCCCTCCCCGGACGGAGATGGACAGCCTCGGCTCCCGGCGGATTCCCGCGGACGCCTACTGGGGCATCAACGTCAGCCGCGCGCTCGACAACTTCGCCATCAGCGGGCGCCCCATCTCCGTGTATCCCGACCTGCTCTACGGCTACGCCTGCGTGAAGCAGGCCGCCGCGCGTGCGAACGCGGAGCTGGGAGTCCTCGACAGGACGCGGGCCGAGCTCATCGACCATGCCTGCGAGGACATCAAGGCCGGCAGGCTGCACGACCAGTTCATCGTGGACGTCATGCAGGGCGGCGCTGGCACCTCCACGAACATGAACTTCAACGAGGTCCTCGCCAACCGGGGCCTGGAGCTGGCGGGCCATCCCAAGGGCCACTACGAGCACCTGGATCCGAATGACCACGTGAACCGGAGCCAGAGCACGAACGACACCTACCCGACGGCGCTCAAGGTCGGGTTGATGCTGTCCATCGAGCGGCTGCTCGAGGAGCTCCAGCGCCTGGAGCGCGCGTTCCGCGACAAGGGTCAGGCGTTCGCGGGCATCGTGAAGATTGGACGGACGCAGTTGCAGGACGCCGTGCCGATGACGCTCCAACAGGAGTTCGAAGGCTTCGCCGTCACGCTGGCGGAGGAACACGCGAGCCTGAAGGACGTCAGCCGCCGCCTGGGGGAAATCAACCTGGGGGCGACGGCGATTGGCACCGGCATCGCGGCGGACCCACGCTTCGCGGAGGCCGCCCGCAGGCACCTGGCGGACATCACCGGGCGCCCCATCGTCACCGCGCCCGACCTGATTGAAGCGACCACCGACGTGGGCGTCTTCATGGAGGTGTCCGGCACCCTCAAGCGCACCGCGATGAAGCTGTCGAAGATCTGCAACGACCTGCGGCTGCTCGGCTCCGGCCCCCAGGCGGGCTTCAACGAGCTCAACCTCCCGCCCCGGCAGGCGGGCTCCAGCATCATGCCGGGCAAGGTGAACCCGGTCATTCCGGAGGTCGTGAACGAGGTGGCCTTCGTGGTCGCCGGAGGCGACGTGACGCTGACCATGGCCGCCGAAGCGGGGCAGCTCCAGCTCAACGCCTTCGGGCCGGTGATGGCCCACGTGCTGTTCGAAAACCTCAAGTATATGACCGCCGCCATGGCGACGCTGCGCGTGAACTGCGTGAGGGGCATCACCGCCAACGAGCAGCGGCTCGCGCGCCAGGTGGATTCCTTCGTGGGCGTCATCACCGCCCTCATGCCGCACATCGGCTATGCCCCGGCGACGCGGCTGGCGAGGGAGGCCCTGGCCACGAACGCCAGCATCGCGGACCTGGTGGTGGCCGCCGGGCTGCTGACGCGCGAGCAGCTGTCCGAGCTGCTCACTCCGGAGCGGCTGACCCGTGGCCAGGCAATGACGGCCCAGGACGAAGACGAAGAGGGCCCGCGGTAGGCGGCCTGTCCGCCTTCAGCGTGAGTCCGCATGGTCCCCCGCCGCCTGCGCAGGTTCCTCCGTGAGCCCTACTGGCTGCTCCTGGGCGGCCTGATTGTCGTGGGCGGGGCGCTGGGAATCGCGCTCGCCCGCGTCCAGACGGACGCCGCGCCGGCCCTGTTCGGGCATGCCTGGCCAGGCGACATCGACTACGCCCGCGGCGCACTGGGGGCGCTGCTCGGGCTGCAGATCACCGTGCTCACCATCGTCCTGTCGCTGAACGCGCCGGTCATCCAGTCCGCGGCGAACCAGTACTCGCCGCGGCTGGTCCCCATCTACCTGAAGAACGCGCCGCTGCGCCGCGCCATCCCCTTCTTCGTCCTCTCCACCAGCTACATCCTCGCGGCCGTCCGGGAGCTGGGCCTCATCGAGGACGCGGGAGTGCGGCCCCGGCCGGTCCTCTCGGGGGCCATCGTCCTGGTGCTGGTGGCGCTCCTGCTGCTCATCGTCTTCCTGGCCCGCACGTTCCGCTTCCTCCGGGTGGAGCGCGTCCTCGGGCTGGTCCAGCATTTGATCGTGTCGGCCACGGAGCGCCGCATCCAGGCCCGCCTGAAGCGGCTGACGCTCGACCCGTCGGCGCCCCTGCGGCTGCCGGCGGACGCCACCTCGATCCTGGCCGCCTCGTCGGGCTATCTCGCGGAGGTCGACCTCCAGGACCTCACGCGGCGCGCCCGCGGCTGGGGTGTGCGCGCCCGCGTCTGCATCACCGTGGGCGAGTACATCGACCAGGAGGAGGTCATCGGCTGGGTGGTGGCGGACAAGGGAGGCCCCGTGGACGCCCACGTGCTCCGCGACCTCGCTGACACGCTGGTCATCACCTCCGCGCGCGAGCCGGACTGCGACCCGTCCCTCGGGCTCCGCATCCTCGTCGACGTCGCGAACCGGGCCCTGTCCTCGTCGTCGAACGACTCGTACACGGCGCGGCAGGCGCTCCAGCAGATCCGCTCGGTGATGCGCCGGCTGGCGGCCCTGCCCCAGGGGGACTGGAACGTCGTCGACCCCGACGGCAGGGCTCGCGTCTCCGTCGTGGCCCTGCGGCTGCGCGACTACCTCTTCCTCGCCGTGGATGGCCCCCTCCATTACGCGGGGGGCGATCCCGAGGTGTTGGAGGAGGTGCTCCAGATTGCCCTCACCGTGGGCCTGGCCGCGCGCGACGCGCAGGACCGCGCCGCGGCGCACGCCCTCTTCGCCCGCGTGCTCGCGGACGTCCAGGGCTCCCCGGAAAAGGAGCGCTTCCACCGCCTGCTCACCCAGGCGGAGCGCGTGCGGGCCACCTTCCAGGGTGAGCGCCGCACGAGCGTCGAGCGGGGGCGGGCGGATTGGCTGCCGGACTGAAGGGACCGCCTCAGTGGCGGCTTGCGCGGGTGGGTGCGAAGCCCATGAGGAAGTCGATGAGCAGGCGGGTGCCGTAGCCCGTGGCCCCCTTGCTGCGCCACGCGTTGTCGCGCTCGGCCCGTGCCGTCCCCGCCATGTCGATGTGCGCCCAGGGCAGCCCGTCCACGAACTCCTCCAGGAAGAGGGCCGCGGTGATGGCCCCGGCGTTGTCGCCGCCGACGTTCTTCATGTCCGCCACCTCCGACTCCAGCTCCTGACGGAGGCGCCGGTCCAGCGGGAGCTGCCACACGGTGTCACCGGTCCGCTCCCCCGAGCCCTTCACCTGCTCGACGAGCGCCTGGTCGTTGCCGATGACCCCCGCGCTCAGCACCCCGAGCGCGCGCTGGCACGCGCCGGTGAGCGTGGCGATGTCCACGATGGCGTCCGGCCGGGGCGTCTGCTCGGTGGCCAGGACGAGCCCGTCCGACATCACCAGGCGGCCCTCGGCGTCGGTGTTGATGACCTCCACGGTCTTCCCGCCGCGGACCGTCAGCACGTCCCCGAGCTTCATGGCGGTGCCCGACGGCATGTTGTCGGTGCACATCAGGTACGCCGTCACCTGCGTCTTGCAGCCCAGGGACTTCAGCGCCGTCATCGCCGCGAGGATGGCCCCCGCGCCGCCCATGTCGCCCTTCATGGTGGCGTGGACCAGGTCGTTCGGCTTCAGGCCCAGCCCGCCCGAGTCGAACATGATGCCCTTGCCCACCAGTGAGACGCGGCCCACGGGCTGGCCCTTGGGGGTGTACGTCAGCTTGATCATCCGCGGCGGCTCCGCGCTGCCCGCGTTGACGCCCAGCAGGCCTCCGCAGCCGAGTCTGGCCAGGGCCTCTCCGTCGAAGACCTCGACCTCCAGGCCGCACTGTTTGGCCAGGGACTCGGCCACCTCCGCCATGCGGGCGGCGGTGAGCAGCGTGGCGGGGGCGTTGGAGAGGTCGCGCGCGAACGCCGTGGCGCGGGCGTGGATGCCCCCGCGCGCCATCCCCAGTTCAACCTCCGCGGTGTTCCCCGAGCCCGCGACGAGCGTCAGGGTTTCGAGCGGCGGCTCCTGCTCCGACTTCCGCTTGTAGGGCCTGTAGCGGTAGCGCGCGAGCAGGACGCCTTCGGTCAGGGCCTGCGCGGCGACGTCCGCCGGGACGGTTCCGGTGTCCGGCAGCTTGAGCGCGAGGTGCGTCTGCTTGCCGGAGGCCCGCGCGAACGCGGCGGCGGCATCCCGGAGCTTGCCTGCGTCCAGCTGCGCACGTGCCCCCACGCCGACGACGACGAAGGGAGGGCCGTCCGTGCGGGGAATCACCAGCGTCTGACCGGCCTTGCCCTCGAAGCCCGCCGCCTTCAGGAACGCGCGGTCGAAGTGGGGGTCCTTCACCCCTTCGTCGGCTCCGACGAACGCGCCGATGCAGCCGGCGTCGGTGGGGAGGGATGACGACACGGCGAGCTTCGTCGCCTCCGGGGGTTCGATGGAAGGAGCGGGGTGGAACTCGGCCTGAGCGCGCGAATGAAACGAGGTCAACATGGAAGCCTCCTGATGGAGGAACTGGGCATGGAATCGGGAGGGTGCAACATCCACCAGGTCACTCGCCCCTGCCTCCGGGAGCGGTTTTCCGGCGGATGGAAGGTGTGGATGTTCCGCGACGCAATCCTCATGAGGGGGGAAGCCCATGCGCACACTGCCGTCGAAGCGGATGTCATTGCTCACCGAGCGCGAAGCCCAGCTCGTCCTGTCCAGCGCCCCACGCAACCTGGCCGAACTCACGCCACGGGAACTGCGTGGGCGCATCCTGCGAACGCGCCGCCTGATGGAGAAGTACCAGGACGCGGCGCAGCGGCAACGCAGGGAGGCGCTGCGCAAGACGGTGCCCTCCCGCTCCCGCCGCGCGGAAGGAAACATCAACACCGTCCAGAAGGCCGAGTACTTCGCGCTCACCCTGGAGCGCTTCGAGAAGCGGCTCGCCCTGCTGGAGCGCAAGGCGCAGGTCCGGGCCCGCGCCGCGAGCAGTCCCGCGCCCCGCAGGGCGAAGCGAGTGGCGGCGGGAGGACGCAAGCCCGCACGGCGCACGCGCGCCGCGGGGCGCACCGCGAAGGCCGCCGTCTCCCGTAAGCGGACCTCCCGCCAGAAGCGCGGAGGGGCCCTGAAGCAGGAGCGCTTTGCTTCCCTCAAGCGTCAGGCCCAGGCCTCTGGCAGGGGCCGCCGGACCCAGGCGAGGCGCGACTCGCGGCGCTGAGTGTGAAGGCCCTGGTGGCGGTGGAACGCCTCCTTCACGGCGAGGCGTTCCATCCCCCCGGGCCTACCCGAGCCCCCATGGCAATCCAAGCACCTGCCAGGCCACCAGCAGGGCAATCCACACGGCGAAGACCACGATGACGTACGGCAGCATCAAGGCCACGACCGTCCCTACGCCCGCGTCCTTCTGGTACTTCTGGGCGAAGGTGACAATCAGGGCGAAGTAGGCGTTGAGCGGTGAGATGGCATTGAACGGGCCGTCGCCCACGCGGTAGGCGGCGAGCACCGCCGCCGGGTCCACGTTCAACCGCATCAGCAGCGGCACGAACACGGGCGCGAAGATGGCCCACTTCGGGATGGCGCCCGTCATGATCAGGTCGAGGACGGCGACGACCAGCACGAACCCGACGAGCAGCGGAAGCGCGCCCAGGCCCGCGTGCTCCAGGGCATCGCCCACCTTCACGGCCGCGAGCGTCGCCATGTTCGTATAGGTGAACAGGGCGATGAACTGGCTGATGATGAAGAGCAGGAAGATGAGGCTGCCCAGCCCGGCGACCGCCTTCTCCATGGCCTTGATGACGTCCACGCTGTTCTTGAGCGTCTTGGCGCCGATGCCGTAGGCCGCCCCCGTCACCAGGAACAGGATGGTGATGGCGACGATGAGGCCGTTCATGAACGGCGAGTCTCCGACGAGCGCGCCCGTCTCCGGGTTCCGCAGTGGAGCGCCCGGGGGCAGGGCCAGCAGCCCGAAGAACACCAGGACGCCGATGAGCCCCCAGAACGCGAACTTCAGCCCCCGCGACTCCTCCGGGGACAGCTTCGCGCCCGTCGTGGCCGGCTTCTCTCCCGTGTAGGGACCCAACCGGGGCTCAATCAGCTTGTCGCTGATGAGCGACACGACGATGGTCAGCATCACCACGGAGGCGGCGGAGAACCAGAAGTTCGCCGTCAGGTCGATGGAGCGGTCCGGCGCCATGATGTGGATGGCGTCGTTGGTGATCTCCGTCAGGATGCCGTCCAGGGGTTTGATCAGGATGTTGACGGTGAAGACCGCGGCGACACCCGCGAAGGACGCTGCCAGCCCGGCGAGGGGATGCCTGCCCACGGTCAGGTAGGCCGCCGCCGCCAGGGGAATCAGCACCAGGTAGCCGGCGTCCGCGGCGATGCTGGACAGGATGCCCACGAACACCAGGATGTACGTGAGGGCCCGGGCCGGCGCGACCGCCACCAGCTTGCGGATCAACGCGCCCACCAGGCCCGCCGCGTCCGCGACGCCGACGCCCAGCATGGCGACGATGATGACGCCCACCGCGTTGAAGTCCATGAAGTGCTGGACGACGCCCGCGAACATGAAGCGCAGCCCCTCGCCCGTCAGCAGGCTTTTCGCGGCGGTGGTTGTCTGCTCCACCTGGTGCGTGTCCGGGTTGATGGTCTCGTAGGTGACGCTGGCTCCCAGCTTGTAGAAGATGTGGGAGAGCACCATCACGATGGCAATCAGCGCGACGAAGATGATCGCGGGGTGGGGGACCTTGTTGCCCACCCGCTCGATGGTGTCGAGCACCCGCTCCATGCCCTTCTTCTTCGGCGGCGTGCGCTGTTTCTTCTTCGTTTCACCTGGAACGTCGATGTCGTCGAAATGAGCCGCTTTGGCCATGGGAGTGCTGCTCCTTTCCAATCCCTCAGAGCTCCAGCTCGGCCCCCAGTGAGAGCGAGGTGTCCGTCCGGACTTTTCCCGCCGCGGGGGCGCTGTCGTGTTGCAGTTCGAAGAACGTGGTGAGCGCGAAGCGTTCCGTCATGTCCACGGACAGCTTCGTGGTGGAGTCCAGGAGCACGCGCGTGTCGCCGAAGACGTCCGGAAGCAGCACGGCGTCCTCGCGCAGGTGCACCCGCTCGTTGATGTCGTAGCGGAACGCCATGCCCACCGCGGGCGACCACAGGGTCACGTCCGGCAGGTTCTCGCGCGTGGGGGTGTACTGGAACCGGCGATCCCGGGCGACGCTCCCACCCAGATAGAAGCGCAGGAGGAGCTCGTTCGACTCCTTCTCCCGCTCCAGGACCGTGAGGCCGATGCCCAGCTCCGCCTCGGTGCGCAGCTCGATGCTCGCGGGGTGGTCGGTCTCCGCGCCCAGGAAGGTGTAGGCGCTGAGCAGGCGCGTGAAGCGGTAGTCACCGCGTGCCCATCCGCCCAGGTTCTTGGCCGTGACCTCCCGCTCCCCCTCGTCCTCGGCGGCCGCGTTGCCGTAGGCGCCATCCGCCTCCAGGGTGAGCGCCCACACCGGGGAGTCGTACTCCGCCAGGGCATCGCCCGTGAGGGTGAGGGCGCGGCTGTTGCCGGTGAAGAAGGAGGCCCCGAGCCCGAATGAGCCCGTCCAGGGCCCTTCGTCCTCGTCGTCGTCCTCGTCCTCGTCCTTGTCCTCGACAGAAGCCGAAGAGCGGGCATCCGCCGCGTCGTCAGGTGGCGTGGGCGTCTGGGCCAGGGCGGCGAAGAGGAAGAAGAGTGGACTCATACGTGCCTTGGGGAAGGAGGGACCTGCCCGGACAGGCGTGGAGCACGCGGCGGTGCTCCCAGCCTGGCGGCCTCGGTGGTTCTCGGAGGCCTCCTCGGGTTCCACGCAAGCTTCGACACGCACTGCGCGTCCTGCAATCGCATGGCGGGATGCCAGGGGTTGGAACCCTCGTCCCGTTGCTTGTCAGAACGTGATGATGGCTTTGTTTCCAGGCGCCCCGGTCAGGGGTGCACGGCGTCCTGGATGAACCGGCTCAGCGACTCCGCCATCTTCTGATGCGTGGCGGCGGACGGATGCCAGTCCTCGCCAACGCCGTCAGCGAAGGGGTTCTGCATGGCCATGACGTGGCGGTAGACGCGGGTGTCACCCTGGCGCTGGCGCTCCGCCACCAGCGAGGTGATCCAGTCGCCGACGTGCGCGGACTTCACCACGCCCTGCTGTTCCATCCGCTTGTAGCCATCCGTCATGCTGCCCAGCGTGCAGATGATGTGCGCGCGGGGATGCAGCGTGCGGAGCCGTTCGAGGAAGGTCCGGTAGGCAGACGTGAAGGCCGCTTCGTCCGGAAGGAACGCGGGCGTTCCCCCGCCCGCGAACGTGTCATTGGTGCCGGCGTTGAGGACAATCACATCCGGCGAGTCGTGGGAGGAATCCCAGGCGGCGGGATGGTCCGGGACGGCGCGCTCGTAGATGGCGGGAATCAGCCCGGACGTGGACAGGTCCAGGTTGCGGTAGACGCCATGGCCCGAATAGCAGACGAACGTGGCCTCCGCGCCCAGCTGCCGGGCCGTGAGCCAGCCATAGCTCCGTCTGGGATTCTGGTGCTTCGACGTGAAGGTGGGCGCGCTCCAGGACGCGGACGTGGGGATGAGGGAGACGTCGGTGCCGTAGCCGCAGGTGATGGAGTCCCCCACGAACTCCATCCGGAGTCCGGTGTGCTGCCGAGGCGGTTCCTGAAGCTCGCCGTGCACCTCGAGCGCGAGGAGCGTGCTGGCCCCCACCAGGGATTCCGTGCGCTTGGTGATCTCCACCGTGTGCAGTCCCTGGGGCAGGTCGCTGGCGAGCAGGTACGTGGCCTGTCCCGGATGCACGGCGAGCAGCTTGGGAGGTGCTCCGTCCACGATGACGTCGAAGTGGTTGGTCCCCACGTCGCCGCCCAGGCCCGCGTCGTCGAGCCGCATCCGCACGGCGTCCCCTTTGAAGCGCGCGCGAACCGTCACGCCCGGGTGGGAGAAGACGACTCCGGCGCTGGAGCGGTACGTCCGGCCCACGTACCGCACCCGCGCGTCCGTGGCTGGAATGCTCACCCAGGTCATGGCAGGGCTCTCCGGTGTGGGGGAGGGGGCCCTGCACGCGGCCAGTGACAGCCCAATGCCAAGGCAGACGCCCCGGAAGCGCCGTACGAATGCGGTGATGGGCGAGCGGTCGGGCACGGGCTCCCAGCGTACACACAAGGAGGTGCCAGGACTGATCGACATCAAGGCTGTCGCCTCCAGCTCCCTCCGTGCCCTGGCCTTCCGCCAGGACGGCTCGGTCTGGGCGTGGAGGGACAACCCGGCGCAACAGCCTGGCGACAGCCCTGTCGGACGCAATGCACCGGCGCAGGTGCCGGGGGGCCAATGGCGGCGGCCAGCTCGGCAATGGCGAGGCGGCGAACAGCCCCCGCCCCATCCCGGTGACACTGCCGCAGGGGAGGGAAGGAACAGGGGGCTTGCGCTGACTGGATGACCAGATTATAAATTGGGTCAATGAGTCAGGACCCTCGGACAGCCATCCTCACCGCCGCCGGCGAAGTCTTCGCCCGCTTTGGCTTCAAGAAGGCCTCGGTGGAGGACATCGCCCGGCGCGCGGGTGTGGGCAAGGGCAGCATCTACCTGCACTTCGAGAGCAAGGAGGCGCTGTTCGAGGCCTGCGTCCAGATGGCGCACGCGGGGAGCCTCTCCGAGCTCAAGGCGAGGGTCCGTCGCGCCTCGACGTCCGAGGGCCAGGTTCGCGCCTATATCCAGTGCAAGCTGGAGCAGCAGAGCCGGAAGCCGCTGGGAGAACGCATCGAGTTGAGCACGCTCCTCGAGCTGGGCGTCCAGGCGGCCCAGTTCATCCCCCGGATGGTCGAGGATGACGTGGCGGTCCTGGCGCACATCCTCGAAGAGGGCGTGGCGCAGGGAACGTTCTCCGTGCCCGAGCCCCAGCACGTGGCCCGGGGCCTCGTGACGCTGATCATGCAGCTCGCCGTCAAGTTGATGCCGGAGGAGCAGGAGCCCGCGCTGAAGCAGTCGGTGGACAGCTTCTTCGAGGTCTTCATCCGCGGCCTCCTGGCCCCGCCGAGACCTTCCAGCTGACACGCCCTTTCAAGCCCCGCTCCGCGCCCGGGCGCGGTGGGGCTTTTTTACGTCCGGGACTGACCAGAAAACCAATCCAGTCACTCAGTGCCGGAATCCCCAGCGCCCCCGGCCCACAGCACGAGGAACGAAGCGATGAAGACATTCGTGAAGGCAGCAGCGGTCGCGGTGGCTTTGGTGGCGGCGGGGTGTGGTGGCGGCAACAAGCCCGTCGTTCCCCAGGCCTCCGCCGCGCAGGTCGTGCAGAAGCCGGTGGGCGTGCGGGCCGTGACACCTGCCACGCAGCTGGAGTCGAGCGTGCTGCGGGCCACCGGCAGCGTGCGCTCCAAGCAGGCGGCGACGCTGAGCGCGCAGGCGTCCGGCACGCTCACGCGCGTCAGCGTGGACGCGGGCGACACGGTGAAGCGCGGCCAGGTGCTGGCGCAGCTGGACACGTCCAACGCGCGCATCGCCGTCAACCAGGCGCGCGCCTCCAAGGCGGCGGCGGACGCGGCGCTGGATGGCGCGACGTCGGAGTTGGAGCGGACCCGCGTGCTGGCGCAGTCCGGCAGCCTTCCGCGCGCGTCGCTGGACAAGGCGGAGGTGGGCTTCCGTCAGGCGCAGGCGCAGGCGCAGCAGGCCGCCGCGGCCCTGGACAGCGCGCAGGAGTCCGTGCGCGACGCCACGCTCACGGCCCCCTTCGATGGGGTCATCACCAGCCGCGGCCGCAACGAAGGCGACTACGTGTCGCCGGGCACGGCCATCTTCGGGCTGGTCAACACGCAGTCACTGGAGGTGCGCGCCCCGGTGCCCGAGTCGCTCGTGGACCGCGTGTCGGTGGGCGCCGTCGTGAAGGGCACGCTCAATCCCTCTGGCGCGCCGTTCGAGGCGCGGGTGAAGAGCCTGGGCGCCACCATCGACGAGCAGACGCGCACCGTGGAGGTGCTCGCGGAGGTGCTGCCGGCGAAGGACAGTGGGGCGCGGCTGCGCGCGGGCGCCCTGGTGGAGCTGGACTTCTCCAGCGTGGCGGCCAGCGGCGGCGCGCCGGAGCAGGCGGGCCTCTTCCTTCCCACGCAGGCCGTCAATGCCCGGGGCCAGCAGGGCTTCGTCTGGGTGGTGCAGGACGGCAAGGCGCAGCGCCGCGACGTCAAGGTGGAGCGCGTGCTGCCCGGCTTCGTGCGCGTGGTGCACGGGCTGGGCCCCGCGGAGCGCGTCGTGGCGGACGCCAGCCTGCCGCTCCAGGACGGCACCGCGCTCCAGGTCGTCCAGTAGCCCGGCGCCTCTTTCCTCCCATCCCTTTCCCGCAGTACGCCAGCCATGCTCCAGACCTTCATCAAACACTCTGTCTTCACCGTCATGCTGATGGCGGCGGTCGTCGTCTTCGGCCTGTATGCCTATCCACGCATCGGCGTGGACCAGTACCCCAACGTCGACATCCCGTACGTCACCGTCACCACGCTGCTGCCGGGCGCGGACCCGGAGTCCATCGAGAAGAACGTCACCGACCCGCTGGAGGAGGCGCTCAACACGGTCAACGGCGTGGATGAGCTCAACTCCATCAACCTGGAGAACGTGAGCCAGGTGACCATCGCCTTCAAGCTGGGCACCGACGTGAACATCGCGGCCCAGGACGTGCGTGACCGCGTGCAGGCCACGCTGCGCTCGCTGCCGGACGACATCGAGACGCCCGTCGTGGAGAAGTTCGACATCGGCGCGGCGCCCATCCTCACGCTGTCCCTCACCGGGTCCCTGCCCGTGGACGAGCTGACGCGCGTGGCGGAGGACGTGGTGAAGCCCGCGCTGCAAAGCCAGCCGGGCGTGGGCAGCATTGGCGTGGTGGGTGGCCGCGAGCGGGAGGTCCAGATCGTGGTGGATCCGCAGCGGCTGCGCGGCTACGGGCTGGCCATTGGCGACGTGAGCCAGGCCCTCCAGTCGCAGAGCGTGGACCTGCCCGGCGGGCGCACCACGCAGGGCGGCCGTGAGCGCATCGTGCGCCTGACGGCGGAGGCGCGCAGCGTGGGAGAGATTGGCGACATCATCGTCGCCAGCCCCAACGGCACCCCGGTGCGCGTGCGGGACGTGGCGGCGGTGGTGGACGGCGCGCAGGAGGCGCGCGGCCTGGCTCGCTCCGACACGGGCGCCGCCATCGCGCTCGTCGTGCGCAAGCAGTCCGGCGCCAACACGGTGCAGGTGGCCGAGGCCGTCAAGGACTCCCTCGCGGAGCTCAACGCCGACCTGCCCGAGGGCGTGACGGTCAGCACCATCAGCGACAACTCCACGAACATCCGCGCGTCCATCCACGCGGTGCAGGAGGACATGCTGCTGGGCGGCGTGCTGTCCGTCCTCATCGTGCTCGTGTTCCTGCGCAACCTGCGCTCGACGCTCGTCTCCGCCATCGCGCTGCCGGTGAGCGTCATCGGCACCTTCGCGGTGATGGCGCTGCTGGGCTTCACCTTCAACATCATCACCATGCTGGCGCTGACGCTCTCCATCGGCCTGCTCATCGACGACGCCATCGTGGTCATCGAGAACATCGTCCGCCACCTGGAGGAGGGGAAGACGCCCATGCAGGCGGCGCTGGAGGGCACGAAGCAGATTGTGGTCGCGGTGCTCGCGGTGACGCTCGCCATCGTGGCCGTGTTCGTCCCCGTGGCCTTCATGGAGGGGATGATTGGCCAGTTCTTCTTCCAGTTCGGCGTCACCGTGGCCGTGGCGGTGCTCATCTCCTACGCGGTGTCCATGACGCTGACGCCCATGCTCTCCAGCCGCCTGCTCAAGGGGCACGGACATGGCGCGCCCACCAACCGCGTGAGCGCCGCCATCGAGAGCGCGCTCGTGTGGGTGGAGAACGGGTACCGCCGCATCCTGGGCGCCGTGCTCAACCGGCGGGGCCTGGCGGTGGCCGCGGCCGTGGGCGTGCTGGTGTTGACGCTGGGGATGGCCCGCTTCCTCAAGTTCACGTTCATCCCGCCCGCGGACAACGGCGCGGTGCGCGTGACGCTGGAGCTGCCCGTGGGCTCCACCCTGGAGGACACCGAGCGTGAGCTGGCCGTCGTGGCCCGGCAGGCGCGTACCCTGGAGGGCGTGAAGGAGACGTTCAGCACCGCGGGCGGCGGCACGCTGGAGGAGGTGCACAAGGGCGAGGTGCTGGTGAACCTGATTCCGCGCAAGGAGCGCTCCTTCGACCAGGAGACCTTCAAGGTCCAGCTGCGCGCCGCGCTGGCGCAGCGGCCCGGCGTGCTGCTCACCGTGCAGGACGCCGCGGGCATTGGCGGTGGGCGCAACCAGCAGGTCCAGTACGTGCTGCGTGGCACGGACTGGTCCCAGGTCGTCGCCGGCAGTGAGAAGCTGCTCACCGCGATGAAGTCCAACCCGGGCTTCACCGACGTGGACACCACGTTCCGCAGCGGCAAGCCGCAGTACGACGTGCGCATCGACCGCGAGCGCGCCGCGAAGCTGGGCGTGCCGGCCGCGCAGGTGGGCCTCTCGCTGCGCGCCTACCTGGGCCGCGACCAGTTCATGACCTACCGCGAGGGCGGCGAGACGTACGACGTGAAGCTGCGCCTGCCGGACGCGACGCTCGCCTCCGAGGAGGCGCTGGGGCAGCTCACCGTGCGCGGCACCAACGGGCAGCTGGTGGAGCTGCGCAACGTGGCGAACATCACCCCGTCGGAAGGCCCGGTGCAGATCGACCGGCAGAACCAGAAGCGGCAGATCACGCTGCTCGCCAACCTGGCCCCCGGCTACACGCTGGGCGAGGGCATGGCGTACCTCACGGCGCAGGCTCGGCAGGACCTGCCCAAGGGCGTCGTGGGCGGCTTCGCTGGCAACGCGAAGGAGCTGGGCAAGACGACCGCGGCCTTCGCCACCGCGCTGGGGCTGGGCATCCTGCTGCTGTACATGATCCTGGCGGCGCAGTTCGGCAGCTACATCCACCCGTTCACCATCATGCTGTCGCTGCCCTTCGCGCTCATCGGTGCCATCGGTGCGCTGCTGCTGTCGGGCAATGCGCTGTCCATCTTCGCCCTCATCGGCGTCATCATGCTGATGGGCCTGGTGGTGAAGAACGGCATCCTGCTCGTGGACTTCACCCAGCAGCTGCGCGAGGCGGGCCGGAGCGCGCGCGACGCGCTGTTGCAGGCCGCCCCGATGCGCCTGCGCCCCATCCTCATGACGACCATCGCAATGGTGGCCGGCATGGTGCCGGTGGCGCTCGCCCGGGGGGATGGCGCGGAGATGCGCGTACCCATGGCGCTGGTCATCATCGGCGGCCTCATCAGCTCCACGGTGCTGACGCTGGTGGTGGTGCCCGTCGTCTACTCGCTGCTGGACGGGCTCTCCGCGCGCTTCACGCGCCGCGAGGCTGACGCTCCCGCCCCGGTGGCCGCCCAGCTCGCGGAAGAGGGCGCGCACTGACCGCGCGTCCCCAGTCCCTTTCTTCCCAACCCCTACAGCTCGACCTCCATCATGTTCATTCGTGCTCTTGTCTCCAGCGTTCTGCTGACGCAGGCCCCCGGTGTGTCCGACAGGCCGGTCCTGACCCCCAGCCCCGAAGTGAAGGTGGCTCCGGTGGGTGCCTTCCCGCTGCTCACCCTCGAGGAGGCCATCGCCCTCGCGGAGAAGCAGAACCCCAGCCTGGACGCCGCCCGCGCCCGGCTCCAGCAGTCCCAGGAGCTGGGCAACAAGGCCTGGGCGGGCTACCTGCCCAGCATCACCGCGAGCGGTTCGTATACGCGCTACCCCAGGGACGTGACGTTCGCGCTCCCCGGGGCGCCGGACCCCATCACGCTGCAGAAGCAGGATCAGCTCTCCGGCCAGCTCTCCGCGCGGCAGGCATTGATCGTCCCCACGCTGTGGCCCGCCATCCAGAACGCCTACCTGGGGGAGAAGGCGGCGGCGCTGACGGCGGAGAACTCGCGCCAGGAGATCCTCTTCGCGGTGGCCCGGGCCTACCTCGGCGCCGCGAGCCTGCGGGAGTCCCTGGCGGTGCAGGAGCAACTGCTCGACGTGCGCCGTGGCTTCGAGCGCGACGCCGAGGCGCGCTTCGAGGCGGGTGACGCGGAGCGGCTGGCCGTCCTGCGCGCGACGTTGGATCGCAAGCAAGCGGAGCAGGAGGTGGTGCGCAGCCGCAATGCCTACGCCACCGCGAGGAGCGCCCTGGCCGCGCTGCTCGCGCGGCCGGTGGACTTCGACGTGGCGCCGCCCCAGGGTGAAGCGGTCGCCGTTCCCGCTGAAGCGGGTGACGCGGAGGGCGCTGAGAAGACCGCGCTCGACCGGCGTCCGGACGCGGCGGCGGCGCGCATCAACGTGGATGTCGCGCGCGGCGGACGCAAGCAGCGCCTCTTCGAGTACCTGCCCAACCTGTACGCCAACGGCAACTACTCGGCGGCGAACACCGCCGGGCTCACCGGCCAGAGCACCACCTGGACCGCGGGGCTGTCCCTGTCGTGGACGTTGTTCGACGGCGGGCTGCGCGAAGCCAACCTGCGCGAGTCCTTCGGGAGGATCGCCGAGGCGAACGCCAACCTGCGCGGCCTGGAGGAGCAGATCCGCGACGAGGTGCGCAAGGCGCGCAGCGAGCTGGAGAGCGCGGAGGTCAACCTCAGCACGGCCGAGGAGCGGGTGAAGCTGGCGTGGGAGAGCGCGCGGCTGGCGAAGCAGAACTTCGACGCCGGGGCCACGACGTACCTCCAGGTGACGGACGTCAACGCGACGCTCGCGAGCGCCCAGCTGTCGGCCGTGGCCGAGTCGCTCAACGTGCGGCTGTCCCGCCTGACGCTGATGCGGGCCATGGGCCTCTTCGACCCCACGGGTCATTCCCTGGTGTCCCGCTAGCCATGCCCGGCACCTCCCTTCTGGGCACGCTGTCGGGCCGTGCCTGTCTGCTCGCCGCGCTGCACGTCGTGGGGCTTCCAGGCCTGGCCCTGGCCCAGGCGTCACCGTTGGAGTTGAAGGCCGAAGCCGCCCCGCCGGAACCCGCGGTGCTGACGGGGCGCATCGAGCGCATCGAGATCCAGGGCAACACCCGCACGAAGGAGTCCGTCATCGTCCGGGCGCTGCGCATGGCCCCGGGCGACGCGCTCACCGCCGGGGACGTCGGTGAGCTGAAGCGGAGGCTGATGAACCTCAAGCTCTTCACGAGCGTGGACGTGACGACGCGCGCGGACGGCCCGGGCATCGCGCTCCAGGTCCAGGTGGAGGAGCGCTGGACGCTGTTGCCCATTCCCGTCTTCTCCTCCAGCGACGGGCAATGGCAGGCAGGCGTCTTCGCCGTGGAGAGCAACCTGCTGGGACTCAACAAGACGCTGGTGTTCGGCGGACTGGGCGGCAACCGCGGCGGCACGCTGTTCACGATGTACCGGGACCCGGGCATCGCGGGCAGCCGCTGGACGGGGCTCGTCACGCTCCAGGTCTCCAAGACGGACCGCGAGCGGCGCGTCGAGGACGTCGTCCTGGAGGCGTACACCGACCGCCGCTTCGACATCGCGGGCACGCTCGGCTACCAGCTGACGCCGGAGCTGAACGTCGGCGGGGGGCTGTTCTCGCTCACCAACAAGCCGCTGGCCTCGGCGGTGGGGGGCTCCGTACCCGAGCGCGGGTCGGTGCATGGCGTCACCCTCATGGCGGAGTACCTGGGCCAGGACTTCCACTTCTATTTCAACGAGGGGCTGGTGGCCCGGGCCAGCTACCGCGAGGGCGTGAGGGCCCTGGGGTCGTCCCGGGACCTGCAACAGCTCTCCCTCTCCGCTAGCTACACGCTGCCCGTCCTGGGCACCCACGCGCTGACGCTGACCGCGATGCATTCACGCAGCCTGGGCAATCCCTTCCTGGACGCGCAGCTGCTGGGCGGCGTCACGGGGAGCCGGGGCTTCACCTCCGGGACCCTCTGGGCGGAGACGGCGAGCACCGCGACGCTGGAGTATCAGGTGCCGCTCTGGAGCCCCCGCCTGGCGACGTTCACCGCGCATGTCTTCGTGGATGTCGGCCGGGTGAAGTGGAGGGACTCGCTGACCCGGTATGCCGCCCCGGGCGTGGGGTTCCGCGTCTACATCCGCGACGTGGCCATTCCCGCCGTCGGCGTGGAGGTGGTGCGCGATCCGGAGTCGGGAGACTTCCTGCCCGTCGCCACGGTGGGGTTCGGTTTCTAGATGACGGTCCTGTCCATCCTTCCAAGGCAGCGCGCCGCCGTCCTCGAGGCCGCGCGCGAAATCTTCGCGAGGCGGGGCTTCACGGAAGCCTCCCTGGGGGACATCGCCACCCGCGCCGGCCTGGCCCCGGTCCGGATGCCCCTCCACTTCAAGAACAAGAAGGCGCTCTTCGACGCGGTGGTGGATGAAGTCCTCGCCGAGGCGCTCGCGGGGCTCGAAGCCGCCGTGGGCGCGGCGTGGACCCCCGCGGAGAAGATGCAGACCTTCATCGAAGCGCGTCAGGGGCTGGCGGAGCGGATGGTCCGCCAGCTGCGCATCACGCCCCGGGCGCTACGCGACATCCTCCCGCTCGTCGAACCGCGCCTCGCCGCCCCCAGGGCTCGCGAGGTCGTGCTGCTGGCGGCCATCTTCGAGGAGGGGAGGGCGCAGGGCACCTTCGACGTCCGAGACACCCGCGCCGCGGCGCGCGCGTTGGCCATGGGGCTTCAGCACGTGGAGTGCGCGCTGCTGCGCTTTGGCCTGCCCCCCGGTGCGCTCAGCCGCCCATGAGCGCAGGGGCACGCCGCCGGGACACGCCCAACGCCACCACCGCGAGGACGACGAGCCCCACCCAGGCATGCCGGGACGCCGCCTCCACCCAGGTATCCAGGGGCGTGCTCACGCCCAGGGCCCGTTCGACCACCCAGCCACACGCGGCGGCGCCACCCACCGCCGCGCCGCCAATGCGCAGCGCGGTGAAGCCCTTCCCCCGGCTCCACAGCAGGAGCCAGGGCAGCACGAGCAGCACCACCGCGGCCTGCATCACTTCGATGCCCAGGTTGAAGCCCAGGATGCTCATCGCCAGCGCGCCGGAGTCGAACCCCATGCCCGCGAGCACCGTGGCGAACGCGAGCCCGTGGACGAGCCCGAACATGGCCGCGACGACGGGCTCCCTGCCCGGGAAGAGCGGACGCACCGCGTGCACCGCGGACACGAGGATGCTCACCGCGATGAGCACCTCCACGGGCTGGCTCGGCAGGCGGAGCATGCCCACGGCCGCCGCCGCCAGCGTGAGCGAGTGGCCCACGGTGAAGGCCGTCACCACATGGAGGACGCGCTTGAGGCTTGGGCCCAGACGGTCCGGCTCGCGCCAGCGGCCTTTGCGCGCGAGCAGCGGCGCGGGCAACAGCAGCACGAGCAGGAAGAGCAGGTGGTCCGTCCCTTCCGCGATGTGGTGCACGCCCAGGCGGAAGACGGCCTGGAAGCCCGTCCACCACGAGCCGTGCGTCCGGTCGATGCGGAGCGACGGCGTCTGGGCACTCACCGCGCCCACCATCTCCTGGCCCTCGCCGAAGAGGCCGGTGTGGAAGTCGCGCCGCACCGACACCAGCGCGCGGTGGTTCATCACCTCATGGATGATCAACGTGTCGTTGAGCGTGAAGACGCGCGCGGAGGCGCCCGGCGGTGCCCGCAGCGTGATGTGCGCCACCAGGCAGTCCCCGTCCTCCACGCGCTGCACGCCCACGTTGCCCACCTCGACGTCGAAGGGCCGGCCATCGGGCGCCGTCGCGCCGAAGTGCTCCCGGAGGTAGGCCGGGAGCTCCGCGGAGCGCTCGCGGACGACGTCCGCCGGCGCCGCGCTGAACGACTTCGTCAGCGCGAGCGAGAGCTGATCCAGGGGCAGCTGGACCTCCGCCTGGATCGCGCGCTCACCGACGTCGAGCAGCACGGCCGTGTTCTTCACGAGGTGCGCGTGCGCGGACACCCCCACCAGGAGCACGGCGAGGCCCAACGCCCAGGTCCGATGCTTCGTCATGCGCCTGGCGGAAGGGGCGGTCATTGGGTCAGCTGGTTCCCGTAGTCCGTCTGCTTGTCACGGTAGATGGTGTGGTAGTGCGTGTTGTCCCTCAGGACGACGCCCTGCTGGCACGCGACCTCGAGCCAGACGCGGGGCCCGTCGATGCGCATGTACGTGCCGTTGAGGTCCACGTCGACGCCCGCGGACTTGGTGCCGGCCCAGGCCACGTAGGTATGGGCGTAGGCATCCGCGGAGGTGTACGCCGCGACGAGCGGATCCGCGATGGCGGGCGCGAAGTCCGCCACCCACTGCTTGATGGCCGCCGTCACCAGCGCCTGCTGGCTTTCGGTGAGCGTGGAGACGAGCACGCCCTGCTGCGTGGGGAAGACGACGTTGGAATAGCTGCCGGTGCCGAACTCCACGGGCCCGAGCACGACGTCCGAGTAGGTCCCCGTGATGTAGGCGGCGTCGAGCTGCGCGGGCGTCAGGGCGTCGTACATGGCCACCATCGCGTCGCCGTCGTCCACGAGCGGCGCGTAGGTGCCGCCGCCATCCAGGGTGAAGGGCGCCTTGGGCTCCGCGCCCAGGTGGTTGGGCGTGGGGTAGCCCGTGCCGCCCAGGTACGTCACGTTGAAGGCCATGTGGTGGCCGCCAATCTGGAGCATCCAGTTGCCCGTCGTGGACGGCGTCCCGATGAACGCGATGACGTAGTTGTCCGACGAGTAGTCGAGCACGAGGCCACCCATGCCGCCGTCGCCGCCGGGAGGGCCGCCCATGCCGCCGTCGCCGCCGGGAGGGCCACCCGTGCCGCCATCGCCGCCCGGGCCACCGCCGGTGCTGCCGCCCTGCTGGTCGAGGTAGTCATCCGCCGCGAAGACGCCGGTCATGTCGGCGTAGCCCTCGGCGGTGAGCACGAGCGAGGCGAGGTTCAGCGCGGCGGTCTTGCTCTCGGCGCTCAGCGTGCCCCACTTCAGGCCGTTGCGCGTGACGCCTGGCAGGTTGCTCCAGTACGTCTTCTCCACCTGGGCCGTCCAGGCGTAGAGGACGGCCGCTCGCTGGGCTTCCGTCAGCGTGGCGAGGAACGCATTGGACGCGCAGACCACCTGCTCGATGTGCGTCGCGGCGGTGGCGCAGTTCGCGGGGGTGGTGCCTCCATCCTCCGTACCCGCGTCCGCCTGCGTTCCGGCATCGGCCCCGGTCCCCGCGTCGGGCGAGGCTCCCGGGTCCGGATCGTCACCGCAGGCACCCAGTGCCAGCATCGAACAACTCACTCCAAGACACAGCCAGCTGACGGCAGGTCGCCGCATTCGCCACCCCTGGGGAAGGTTTCCAGGGTCATGGCTTGTAGCCGCGAGTCCTTAAGAGAGTCTGAAGGGCGGACTTCGCGGTATCGTCGCGCGAAGGAGTGACTCCCGCCCTATGCCAGGACCCTTCGCGAACCTCTCCCAGTTGGTCCAGTGTTCCGACGAGGAGCTCGAATCGCTGGTGGAGCAGGCCGACTTCGGCGACTTCGTGGCCAGCCGCGACCTGCCGCCGCTGCGCGAGCGGCTGCTCCGGCTCGAGCGTGAGCGCGGCATCACGGAGCTCCACCGGCGGGCCTCCGACAAGGTCCTGGCCGCGGGGGCACGGCTCGTGGAGACCCCGCGCTACATCGGCATGCAGCGCTGCTTCGCGCTCAGTCCGGATGGACGCCATCTCGCCATCGCGAGCAACCGCCTCGACGAATCGCACGGTGGAGACGTGCGCATCTGGGAGCTGGCGACGGGGCGCGTCGTCGGCGCCGTCGGCTTCGAGACGGCGCTGGTGGGCTCGACGCGGGAGCCCTCCTGCCTCCAGTGGTCGCCGTCGGGGGAGTGGCTCGGCGTCATCCTGGATCAGGTCATCATCGGCGTGCTGAGGACCTTCGCCGGGACGCAGCCCTCCTTCACCGCCGACGTCACCCGGCGCTGGGGCTCGCCGCCAGCGTGGGGCGTCATCCATCCCAAGACCGTGGAGAACACGGGGCACCTGCCCGCCTGGTGCTGGTCTCCGGATGAAACCCACCTGTTCATCTCCACCCCCGGGCCCGACGGCGCTCTGGGCTGCATCGTCCCTTTTCGGGAAGGGACCCGGGTCAACGAGGACAGTGACGGGATTCGCTGGTGCCCGGCCCGGTTGGACGGACAGCCTTCGAAGTCGCGACCGCATACCTGGGTGCGGTGGAGCCCGGATGGCTCACGCATCCATGGCTATTGCAAAGACGAGTTCGTCCTCGACCCGAACACCGACCCGAAGCCGGAGCCCCATCCCTCCGCCTCCCTCATCGACGTGCGGAGCGGCGACCTCCAGTACCGTTTCGATGAGCTGAAGCTGCCGGTGGCGTTCTCCCCGGACGGTGCCAGCCTGGCCTACGGTGACAAGGAGGCCCGGCTCGCCCACGGACACACCAGCCGGACGGTGACCGTCCTGAGCAAGCAAGCCGACGTGTCCATTCACGCGGTCGAGGAATACGTCTGGTCCCGTGACGGCCGGCGGCTGGCCGTGCTCATCACCGGCTACGAGTACCCCCAGGTCCTTGTCTTCGAGGACGGCAAGTTCCTGTGCCATGTGGACCTGAAGCGCCGTTCGTTCGGGCCGTCTTCCCGGAGCGGCGACCTGGGCCGCTGGGCCTGGTCTCCGGATGGCTCCATGGGCGCGTGCCTGCTGCGTGAGGGAGCAAAAATCGAGCTGTGGAAGGTGGGGCCCTCGCCCAAGCTGCTGCGGCGGCTCGAGGGCGCCGGCCGCATCGATGGACTGGCCTGGGGCGCGGACGACACGCTCGTGGGAACAGGCCACCATGACATCGCCTTCTGGGACGTGAACACCGGACAGCTGCGCTTCCAGACCTCGTTGGAATTGGAGCCGGGCCGCGTGCCGCCTCCGGAGGACTGGAACCCCTGGCCGGACGAGGTCGCACGGTTCATCCCGACCGAGCGCGGCTGGGACTTCACCCGGGCGCAGCCGGACGGCACCGTGGTGTGTCCCCCGGGCTCGCGGGACAAGCTCGAGCCCAGGCTGATGTTCTCCGTGGCGGGGCGCCATGCCTGGCCGTGGCGTTGGGCTGTCGGGACCCGGCATGCGCGGTGGGAGGACCCGGCACCCTTTCCCGTCGCGCCCCAGGAGGAGGCCGCGTTCGAGGAGCGGCGCGTCCCCGTGCCCGAAGGCGAGACGCTGGAAGCCAGAGACGCCCGGCACGGGAAGTGGGGATTCTTGAAGCAATACCAGGCCCCCACGCGCCCCCTGGACCACTACAGGGCCGACCCTGTGTTCACGCACGGTCCCGCCATCTGCCGCGCCAACCTCACGCCGTATCTCGGCAAGGGGGTGATGCTGCGCCAGACGCAGTACGGGACGTGGTACGCCCTCGGGGCCCTGCTCGAGGTCTCCGATGAGGGAATCCTCCTCCACCCGCGTGCGCCCATCGGCTCGTACCGCGAGCGGCTCCTGTCCTTCCGGGACATCCTCTGGATTGGACCGGCGGTGCCACTCGAAACGCCGGAGGGCTAGTGCCAGGTGCCCACGCCGAAGCCCCAGCCGAAGTAGAGGCGGGCCACGTCGGCGAAGCCGCTGATGCGCCACGAGGTGTCGGGCGACATCAAGCCGAAGACGGACCAGCGGAACAGGCGCACCTCCGCGCTGGCGGTGCCATGCAGGCGGGGCCCGGTGGAGTCGAAGCGGCTGGGCTCCAGGTAGCTGCCCGCGCGCAGCTGCAGCCGGTCCTCGAGGGGCTCGAGCTCGGCGCCGATGCGGGGTGAAATCGAGAGGTGCCGCCCCGAGCGCTCCAGCCGCTGCGACAGGAAGGAGTCAAAGCCAATGGCATTCGAGGCCGCGCCGCTGATGAGCACCGAGCCGGTCAGCAGCAGCTTCGCGCGCGGCAGGGCCTTGAAGCGCTCGGCGCGGTCCGGCCCCCAGGGCAGCTGCAGGGGCCGCTCGCCGAACTGGTAGGCAACGCCCGCTTCAATCTCCCAGGGGAGCCGGATGGAGGAGGGCAGGTAGAGGCCGGCGACCTTCACGTTGCCCGCCTCGTCCGCGGTGGCCGGGCCATTGGGCGTGAGCCCCCCATGGACGGGGGCCCGGAGGGTCAGGGCGGCACGCAGCGGCAGGGCCAGCGGGGTCCAGACGGCGCCGGCCTCGACGTTGATGCCGGACATGCTGGCGAGCTTGTTGTTCGCATCCTCCGCCACGTTGATGTCCAGGGAGACGGCGCGGATGCCGACTCCCACCACCAGCTCCCGGTCGAACAGGGCGCGGGCGAGCTGGACCTGGAAGCGGCTCATGCCGAGCTGGAGGAGCTGTCCGTTCGCGTCCTGGCCCAGCGTATAGGTCTGGATCGACGTCTGGCCGCCGAACCCCCAGGGGCCCCACTGAATCAGTCCCCCGAACTGGGTGAAGATGAAGTCGTCGTTGGCGAAGCCCACCGCGCCGTTGTTGTCGAAGTCGTTGCCGCGCAGCGAGCTGGGGAATGTGAAGGCCAGTGACAGGTCGAAGTCGACGTGCTGGGACGAATAGAGCGGGCGCACGGCCGGAGCGGCCGTGTTGACGCTGACGCCCTCGACGCCCTCGGCGATGGGGGCGTACGCGCCGGCAAGGCCCGACACCCGCACCGGCGCCAGCACCGGTCCCTGGTACACGTCGATGGCGTAGTTCGAGCCGGTCAACGGCGGGTTGTCCGCGAGCGCGGCCCCGCTGGAGACCAGCACGGCCACGGCGGCGATCAGCGCGAGGGAAGAGGGGAGGACCGAGGCCCTGGTGGCTTGGATCGGGCGCGGCCGCGCGGACTCACGACGCAGCGACCGGACTTGGAGTCGGCACACAGGCCTCCTTTTTATCACACCCTCCCGGAGCCGCGTCTCCGTGAAGCCTCCGAGCGAAGAAGGCCAGGATCTCGTCGCGAGCCGCGAGGGTCGGCTCTCCGGCCGCGTCGATGAGGTGCGCCGTCACGACGCTGTGCGCGCCGCCGACGACCCGTTCGAAGAACGGTGGAGGCCTGGGGTTCGCGGCCGAGGCGGGCAGCACCTTCGGGAGGAAGCGCGGCCCCAGCGCTTCGGCGTAGGCCGCGAAGCGCTGTGCCGTGCAGTAGCGATCGCCCTCGAAGCGGTACGCGAGCACTGTCAGGTCCTCGCGCTCCAGCCGCTCCTTCACGGTCGCGGCTTCACCGGGGGCGATTTGAATCGCGCCCGGGTTTTCGAGCGGCAGTGAGGGCTGGCAGAGGACGGGGGCCAGCACCGCGGGTTCGAGCATCATGCTGAGCGCGAAGTTGCCGGTGAAACACATGCCGATGGCGCCGACGCCGGGGCCTCCGCATTCCTCGTGCGCGAGGCGTGCGAGCGCACGCAGCCACAGCGTCACCGGACTTGATTCGTTCGCCGCGAACGCGCGGAACTCCGCGCTCACGCAGGCGCGCTTCATCACGGCCAGCCCTGCTTCCGCCTGCGGGTGGGCACCATCCCTCCCGAACAACGACGGCATGTAGACCGTGAAGCCTGCGTCTCGCACCCACCGGGCGAAGCGCGCGACGTGAGGGCTGATGCCCGGCATCTCGGCCATGACGATGACCGCGGGACCGCGACCGGCGACGTAGACCGGGCGCATGGCCGAATCGAGGGTGATGGACCGCCGCTCGAAATCGTCGAGCGGGTCGTCAGCGGTGGACTCAAGGGCGGAGGTTCGCATGCCTGGACGATGCGGATAATCCACCGTCCAGGGCCAGTGGCGACATTGACAAGCTTCGGTCTAGTCTTGCCATCGTGATCACTCATGTCGTTCTGGATGGAGTGGCCGAAGGTCCGCTGGGCGTCGGACTCGACGTGGTCGCTACGGCCGCGCGGCTCGTGGAGGCAGGCCTCTCCCCGGGGCCCGGGCGAGCGAAGCCGCTGCGTCAGCGCGTGGTGTCGCTCGACGGCCGTCCCGTCCGCTCAGGCACGGGACGCTCCATCTCCGTGGACGGCACGCTCATCCTCCGAAGCGTGAAGGCCGGAGACGTGCTGCTGGTGCCTGGACTCTCCGCGGCCAGCGAGCGCGCCATCGAGCACCTGCTCTCCCGCCCCGACACCGCGCGCGGCATCGAGCTGCTTGCGCGCGCGGCGGCGAAAGGAGCGATGGTCGCGGCATCCTGCTCGGCGACGTTCGTCCTGGCCGCGGCGGGGCTCCTCGCGGGACGGAGCGCGACGACGACCTGGTGGCTCGTGCCCGCGTTCGCGCGGCGATTCCCCGAAGTCACCGTCCGCGCGGACCGGATGGTCGTCGAAAGCGAAGGCGTCCTCACCGCGGGCTCGGCCTTCGCGCACGCTGACTTGATGTTGGCCATCGTCGCTCGCGTCGCGAGCCCGTCGCTCGCGCACCTGGTGGCCCGGTACCTCGTGCTCGACGAGCGCGTTTCACAATCAAGGTACATGGTGATGGAGCATCTGCGCGTCGCGGATCCGGCGCTGCGCGCGGTCGAACGCTTTGTCGCGGCGAACCTCGGCCGGCAGCTGTCGCTGGACGAGCTCGCCCACGCCGCCGCCACCTCCACGCGGACGCTCGCACGGCGGGTGCAGGCCGGCCTGGGAATGACGCCGCTCGAGTTCGTGCAGCGGGTCCGCGTGGCCCACGCCTCCCACCTGCTGGAGACGACCCGGGAGTCAGTCGACGAGATCTCCGCCCGGGTGGGCTACGCCGATGCGGCCGCGTTCCGCCGCGTGTACCGGCGCTACGCTGGTGAGACGCCACGAGGACGGGTATCGAGGGCCACCCGGAAGGGGTGAGCCTGAAGGCGCGCGCAGTCCCGTTCGCTGCACCCCGGAGCCCTTTGGCTGCACCCGCCCGGAAGTGGCGCGGGTTCGGGCGTAGACTCCACGGGCCGTGGAATCCACCTCTCCCTCCGCATCGGCGCCCTCCGTGCTGCTGCCACTGCTGCGCCGCCTGCCGGTGCTGATGCTCCTCTTCGCGGTGCCGGGCCTCGTCACGGCGCTCCACACCTGGGTCTATGCCCAGGCCAAGGACCCCACCTATTCCTTGAGCCGGGCGCTGCTGGTGCAGGTGCCGCAATGGCAGTACTGGGCGATCGCCACCCCGTTCATCCTCGCGCTCGGACAGCGCTTCCGCCTGGAGCGCGGCGTCTGGCCCCGGAGCCTCGCGGTCCTCCTGTCCGCCCTCGTCGCGGTCATGGTCCCCTACGTGACCATCATCTACTTCGCCGCCCGGGCCGCGGGAGAGACGTGGCTCCTCCAGACCTCGCTGGGGCGGATGCTGCCGCTGATGATGGCCAAGTACAGCGTCCTGTCCCTGCTCATCTACGGCGGCATCCTCGCCATCGGCTACGCCGTCGACTACCACCGCCGCTATCGTGAGGGAGAGCTGGTCCAATCCCAGCTGGAGACGCGCCTGGCCCACGCGCAGCTCGACGTCCTGCGCGCCCAGCTCCACCCGCACTTCCTCTTCAACACGCTCAACGCCATCTCCGTGCTCGTGCGCAAGCAGGACACCGCCGGCTCCATCCGCATGCTCACCGGCGTCAGCGAACTGCTGCGCATGGCCCTCCACACCACGGGCCGCCAGCACGTCCCGTTCCACGAAGACGTCGACTTCCTGGAGCACTACCTCGACATCGAGCAGACCCGCTTCCAGGATCGGCTCCAGGTGGTCCGCGCCATCGACCCCGCCACGCTTGGCGCGCTCGTGCCCAGCCTCATCCTCCAGCCCCTGGTGGAGAACGCCATCAAGCACGGCATCGCCACCCGCTCCGGCGCGGGCCGCGTGGAGCTGCGCGCCTCGCGCGAGGGGGCGCGGCTGGTGCTGGAGGTGCTCGACGACGGTCCCGGGCTCGCTCCGGGCTGGGACCGCCAGGACGGCCGCATCGGCGTGGCCAACGTGCGCGCCCGCCTGCACCAGCTCTACGGAGACCGCCACGTCTTCACGCTGGAGAACCGGACCGGAGGCGGCGTGCGCGCCCGGCTGGAGCTGCCCTTCCAGGCCGCCGCCGTGCAGGAGGCGCTGGGGGCATGAACGCGGCCGCCGCCATCCGCACGCTCGTCGTGGATGACGAACCCCTGGCTCGCGAGGGCCTGCGCCTGTTGCTGGCCACGGACTCCGAGGTCCGCGTGGTGGGCGAGGCCGGCAACGGACCGGAGGCCGTGCGCCTCATCCGCGAGCAGCGGCCGGACCTGGTCCTGCTGGACGTGCAGATGCCGGAGCTCAACGGCTTCGAGGTGCTCGCCCAGCTGGGCCCTGGCGAAGTGCCCGCCGTCATCTTCGTCACCGCGTATGACCAGTACGCGCTGCGCGCCTTCGACATCCACGCGCTCGACTACCTCCTCAAGCCCTTCCGCGACGACCGCTTCCACGACGCCATCGGCCGCGCCAAGGCCCAGATCCGCCTGGCCAGGATGTCCGACCTCGGCCAACGATTGATGTCCGTGCTGTCCACCTATGGCGAGCGCGACGGCACGCCCGCTCCGGCACCCACGCCCGCCACGTCCGAGCCGTGGGTGCGCCGGCTGGCCATCCGCGACACGGGCCGGGTGGTGTTCCTGGACGTGGACGAAATCGAATACATCGAAGCCGCCGACTACTACGTGCAGATCCACGCGGGTGGGAAGGCGTACCTCCACCGCGAGACGATGCAGAGCCTGGAGGCGCGCCTGGAGCCGGAGCGCTTCATGCGCATCCACCGCTCGGCCATCGTCAACTCACGCCGCATCCGCGAGCTGCGCAGCGAGGGCCGCAGGGACCTCGTCGTGGTGCTCTCCTCCGGCGCGGAGCTGCGTGTCGCCCGCAGCCACCGGGAGAAGTTCCAGCACCTGCGCTGAGCCGCGAGCCCCGTTCGCCGCACGGTGGCACCGGTTCGCCGCATGCCTGTCCCCACTGGCTGAACACTCCGTCCGCGCGGCGCTCGCGCAGGCACCGTGCCTCCCGTCACCCCATCGCCCACGGAGGCACTCCATGCCCTCTTCACCCGCTTTGAACAGACAGTTCGCGCGCTCCATGGCCCTGGGTGCGCTGCTCGCGGTGGCCTCCGCGCACGCCGCGCCAGCCGGGTCGTATCCGCTTCCCCCGGTCTCCTCTCGCCATGAAGCCCGGATTGAACAGGCCCGAGCCTTCGCTCGAAAGCTGCTCAAGGACTTTCAACTGCCGGGCCTCTCCGTGGCCGTCGCACAGCGCGGGCAGGTGGTCTGGTCGGAGGGTTTTGGCTTCGCGGACCTGGAGCAGGGCATCCCCGTCACGCCGCTCACCCGCTTCCGCGTGGGCAGTGTGTCCAAGGTCCTCACCGCCGCTGGCGTGGCGCGTCTGGTGGAAGAGGGGCGCTTGAACCTGGATGCCCCCATCCAGAAATACGTGCCTTCATTTCCCACGAAGCCCTGGCCCATCACCACCCGCCAGCTCACCGGACACCTGGCGGGCATCCGTCACTACCTGGACCGGGATGAACCCATCTTCAAGGAGGCAAGGCACTTCAGCAGCGTCACGCAAGGACTGGGCCTGTTCCAGGAAGATGCGTTGCTGTCCGAGCCTGGAACGGCCTACGCCTATTCCAGCTATGGCTTCAACCTGGTGGGGGCCGTGATGGAAGGCGCGGCCCAGGAGGAGTTCCTCCGCTACATGCAGCGCGCGGTCTTCGAGCCGCTGGGCATGCGCCATACCCAGGCGGACCATCCCCATCAGCTGGTTCCCCACCGCACGCGCTTCTACGCCAATGGCCCTGAAGGCAGCCACCTGCACGCGGCCCACGTGGACAACAGCTACAAGTGGCCCGGAGGCGGCTTCCTCTCCACCGCTGAGGACCTCGTCGTCTTCGGCTCCGCCCACCTGCAGCCCGGCTTCCTGCGCAAGGAGACCCTTGCGCTCCTCTTCACCCCGCAGAAGCTCAAGTCCGGCAAGGAGACGGGCGTGGGCATCGGCTGGCGGATCGGCGTGTCCGCGCAGGGGCGGCGCATCCTCCACCACCGGGGCGCCATCGAAGGCGGCCGCGCGATGCTGATGATCTTCCCGGACTCCCAGCTCGTCGTGGCCCTGCTGGCCAACACGTACGCGGACTTCGCCGAGGAGCAGGCCGCCCAGCTCGGGGAGCTCTTCATGACAGCGCCCAGGTGAGACTCACCTGCGCTTCCGGACGCTCCGGGGCTCAGGCTCGGCCAGCGTCGCGAGGGCATCCACGAAGAGCCGGACCTTGTTCGGGAGGTTCAGCCGGCTCGGGTAGACGACGTGGATGGCCCGCAGCATCGCGGGCTTCGGACCGAAGAGGACCTTCAGCCGGCCGTCCCGGACCGCCTCCTGGCTGAGGATGTCCGGCACCCGCGCGATGCCGACTCCCGCGATGGCCGCTTCGCATGCGAGCTGGGAATCGTTCACGATCAGGACCGGATCGATTCGTGACTTCACTCCCTCTGCCTCCCAGGTCTCGAAAGGGCTGAAGCCAATGCAGCGCGCGGAGCGGAGCTCCCTGGCCTCCGGAGTGCCGTGCTTCGCCAGGAAGCGGGGACTCGCCACGAAACGGACCGCGCCCTCTCCCAACTTTCGCGCCACGAGCGACGAGTCATTGAGCGGGCCGATGTGGATGGCGACATCCAGCCCCTCTTCGATGAGGTGGACGCGGCGGTCCGCCAGCACCAGCTCCACCTGCACCTGGGGATAGCGGGCGAGGAACTTCGAAATCACGGGGGTCAGGTAGTGCCGGCCGTAGGTCACCGGAGAGGAGACCCGGATCAGGCCGGTGGGGTCGGCCTGCCCCTGTTGCACCTCGCTGTTCGCTTCGTCGATGAGCGCGGCGATGGCGGCGCAGCGCTCGGAGTACGTCACGCCGGCTCCGGTGACCCGCAGGCGCCGCGTGGTTCGTTCCAGAAGCCGCACCCCCAGCCGTTCCTCCAGATGGCGGATGCGCTCGCTGATGGTCTGCTTGGTGATGCCGAGCTTGAGTGCCGCCCGGGTGAAGCTCTCCTCTCGGACGACCGTCGCGAAGAGGACCATGTCGGCGGGTGGGATCATGGCCGTCAAGTTTAACCTGACAATGAGTTCGTCCGGGGCCGCATTGTCCGGACACCTCAGCCGCCGCATGTTGTTGCCTCCCGCGACACCCAGGAGTGCCACACATGAAGCTCTACTTCGCCCCCAGGACCCGAGCGGTCCGTCCCCGATGGCTGCTGGAGGAACTCGGCGTGCCCTACGAGCTGGTCAGGGTCGACCTCGCTCAGCAGCAGAACACCACCCCCGCGTACCTGGCGGTGCATCCGCTGGGAGAACTTCCCGCGCTGGTGGATGGGGACGTCACCTTGCTCGGGTCCCTGGCCGCCTGTCTCCATCTGGCCGACCAGTTCCCGGAGAAGCGCCTGGCGCCGCCGGTAGGGGCCGCCGAGCGCGGCTCCTACTACGGATGGATGGCCTTCGCGGAGATGACGCTCGATCCCGTGGTGATGGCGTTCTACCGGGACGCGCAGTCGACAGGGGAGCACACGCCCTCGGATGAGGAGGTCGCGAAGCACAGGGCCCGCCTCACGGCCGTGCTCGACTTCATCCAGGAGGGACTCGGCGGCCGTGAGTTCCTCGTGGGAGAGAGCTTCACCGCCGCCGATGTGGTGATGGCTTCCATCCTCCACCTCGCGAACGCCCTGATGCTGCTCGGCGGGCACCCGCGCCTGGTGGAGTACGTCCGGCGCCACAGCCAACGTCCGGCGGTGCGCAGGGCTGTGTCTGGGTGAGCCGCGGGAGCGCTACGGCGCCGCGCCTTGCCACGGGCGACGCGAGCTCGTGGATGTCGCTGTTGCGCACGCTCGTGCTTGGCTGAGAGCCCTTGCGAAACTCCAGGAGGTTCTCGGATGTCTGTTCTGTTCGTCGGACGTGTCGTGGCCGATGAGCTACGCGGGCCGACCCCGCGCGAGCTCGTCGATATTCTCGTCGCCAAGGAAAGTTTCAATGACCTCGTCGATGTCATCGACGAAGGCCTTTGGCGTCCCGGAAGGCTCACAAAGGAGCCCCTTGAGTTCAAGTTTCAGTCGACCTTCCACAGACGGAGGGCTTCCTCCGCGATGATGTCGGGGTTCTCCTCCTGGAAGAACAGCTTCCCGCCCGGCACGAAGCGGATCCCCTGGGAGCCGGGGAACGTGCGGTCGAGGTAGTGCGCGTCCTCGTTCGAGAAGATGTCGTCGCTCTCTCCCCAGACGATGCGGACCGGGATGTCGGTGCGAAGGAGCTTCGCCTCGATTCCCGCCAGCGGGTTGGGGAGCAGCGCCTCGTGGAAGGCGTGGTACTGCGCCTTCCGCTTCGGTGAGCTCACGACGGGCGAGGCGTAGGTCTCGACGACCTCGTTGGTGAGGGTGTTGGGGTTCTGGAAGACAGCCGCGCCGAACGTCGAGCGGGCCATGGCCGGGTCGGTGAGCCACGCCGCGGTGGAGGCCGCGAGCGTCCCAGCGAGAGACATTTCAATGGCTGGCATGACCTTGGGCGGAGGGCTGTTCGGCTCGGTGTCGCAGTTCGTCAGGAGGAGGGTCCGGACCCGCTGCGGGAACTTGACCAGGAAGAGCTGTGCGACCGCGCCGCCGCTGTCACTGGCGACGATGTCGACCTGTGAGACGCCGAGCGAGTCGAGCAGGGCCGCGAGCATGTCCACCTGGTCGGCGGCGGCCAGCGACTGGTGCTCGGGGACCTCCGAGTAGCCCAGTCCCATGAAGTCGGGGGCGATGCAGCGCCGGACGTTGCACAGCCGGTCGAACGCGCCGCGCCACTGGAAGCCGTTGAGGGGGGCTCCGTGGAGGAACAGGGCCGCGTCTCCCGAGCCGCGCTCCACGTAGGCAATCTTTCCGAACGAGAGCGGGGCGAAGCGTCGCGCCGCCCGCCAGGCCGCCGCGTCCGTCTCATGGGCCGCCGTGATGCCAGCCGTGGTGGAGTGGGACTCCGGGTGGGATGCGCAAGCGCCGAGCATGCTGACCGCGAGGGCGATACCCGCGGACTTGAGGAAGAACCGACGTCTCATGGGGCGAGCTCCGGAAGAAGAGAACGTGTCGATGATTGCAGCGAGTTCGTATCGGCGCGCGCACACCTGGCCGTTCTCGGGCACAAACGGATGAACTTCCGTGTTGCGGCCCGGCAGTCCCAAGAGGAAGGTTCCCGCGATGACTGATCGACCCTCGTGCTACCCGAGCCTTCCGGCCGCGCTGCTGAAGAGCCTCGGCCCGGGGCGCACGCCGTTGCTCGATGTGCTCACCTCTCCGGTTCCGTCCGGTCGGTTCGACTCGCCGGTGGATGACCGCCATGTCCTCTGTCTGCACGTGGGGGAGCCGGTGCCGGTGACGTATCGCGTGGGGAAGGCCGAGCGTCAGGGGGCGCGTATCCACGGTCAGTTCTGCGTGGTTCCGGCCGGGTCAAGCACGCGGTGGACGTTGTCGGGCCCGGCGCGCTCGTTGCTCCTGAGGCTGACGCCCGCGCTGATGAGGGAGGCCGCGGAGGCCATGGGGGTGGGGGCGCAAGGGGAGGCACTGGATCCGGCCATCCACATCCGGGACGCGCAGGTCGAGCGCATCGGCTGGATGATGCAGGCCGAGGACCACGATGGATATCCGGGTGGGAGGCTCTTCGTGGACAGCCTGGCGATGGCGCTCGCCGCACGGCTGTTCGCGTTGCAGTCTCCCCCGGAGGCCTCGGCGCCCAAGCGTCGCCACGCATTGCCGGCGTGGCGGCTGCGGCAGGTGGTCGAGTACATCGAGGCGCACCTGGACGAGGATCTGACGCTGCCGGAGCTGGCGGGGGTGGCTGGCTTCAGCCTGTCTCACTTCAAGCCGCTGTTCAAACAGGCCACGGGACTGCCGGTTCATCGGTTCGTGCTGGAGCGTCGCGTGGAGCGCGCGCGGCTGCGCTTGATGGAAGGGCGCAAGAGCCTGACGGAGATCGCGATGGAGGCGGGCTTCTCACACCCAAGCCACATGGCCCGCTGTCTGCGCCGCTTCCTGGGCATGAGCCCGACGGAGATCGCCCGGGCGTCACAGTGAGCCAAGGTGCTCCAGCACCTGCTTCGCACGCGCCCTCGAAGAACCTTCGACCTCAAGCACCACCACGCCGAGGGCGTAGGGATCCTCGAGGAGGAGTTCCTTCATCTTCTCGTCCACGGAAAGGCGCAGCGCCTCGTCCTCCGAGGAGGAGAGTGCAATCCGATCCGGCTGCTCGATCCCCACCAGCACGATCAGGTCGAGCGTTCGGAGGGCGTTGCGTACGCGCGGGAGCCATGCGTCGAGGTCGAACGCGTCGCGGTCCTCGTGGGCCAACAGGTAGCCGATGAAGTCCACGGGACATCGGTCGAACAACACATCGCGCGGGCCCTCGTCGAGGTCGGCGATGGACCGTGCGAGCTGCGCTTCGAAGTCCTCGACCGACGGGGGCGCCGCGAAATCGTACCCCTCCTCCTCCAACTGGTGGTACGGCTCCTCCACCGTCACATAGGCCGGGAGAAGGTCGGACAGCTCGTCGATCAGGGTGGACTTTCCCGCGCGATGCGTGCCGGAGACAGCGATTCGCATACACAAGCCCTATCAGGTCTTCGCCGCTGAGAGCGCTTCCACTTCCAGATCCAGAGGGACTTCCGTGCGCACGGGCCACGAGGCAGCATGGCCTCATGCCGCGCGCCTCCCGCTTGCTGGAACTCATGCAGATCCTGCGTCGCCGCCGCGCGCCGGTGAGCGGTCAGGAACTTTAAAAGGCGCTCGGGCTGAAGGTGCTGCAGCAGCCCACGGACATGCCATTCGGGTTCACGCTCGTGGTCGAGGACCCCGACGGACACCGGCTGCGCCCGTTCGTGCTGGCTGAACGGCCACGCTGAACCATGGCCGGGCGCGGGTCCTCTGCGTCAAAGCAGCTCCGCGAGGCGAGCCCGGTCCACATCGACCTGGAGCTGGCGTGCAGCGATGGCCGCCGCACGACCCAGGACGCCGGTATAGGTGGGAAACGAGAGCGGAACGCGAGCCAGCTCATCCACTCTCATCCCTGCCGCGATGGCGATCGCCGCGGTCTGGACCAGGTCGACCGCACGCTCACCCACCACGTGGCAACCGAGGATCTTCCGCGTGGCGCGGTCGACGATGAGCTTGCAGAACCCGGTCGTCCGACCATCGATGAGGGTCCGCGTCGTCGAGTCGAAGCGCACGACGGCCACGACGATGTCGTGCGATTGACGTGCCTTCGCCTCGGTCAGGCCGGCTTGCGCGTACTCGGGATCGGTAAAGCTGCCCATCGGACACACCTCGTCCGTGACGGAGATCATGGGTGCCCGTGCCGCGTTGGAGCCCGCGACGAACCCGTCCTGCAACGCCTGGGGGACCAACATGAGGCGCCCCGTTACGTCTCCAGCGGCGAAGATGTGGGGCGCGGAGGTGCGCAGCTGAGCATCGACGCGCACGAAACCTCGCGAGTCGGTTTCGACGCCCGCGGCCGCGAGGTTGAGCGCGGCGGTGTCGGCCGTCCATCCCACGGCGACGACGACGAGCGCGGCCTCGGCGCTGTCCCGCACGCCGTCCCTGGAGAAGACCATCCGCACGCCGTCTGGCGCCGTTTCGAAGCGTTCAATGGTGCCGAAGGCCTCGCGCACCACCATGCCGGCCTGACGGAAGGACTCCGCGACGGCGGCGGACACGTCGTCGTCCTCGGTCGGCAGGATGCGTGCTTCCGCCTGGAAGAGCTGCACCCGCGTGCCGAAGTCCGTGAAGACCGACGCCACCTGGACTCCCGTCGCGCCACCGCCGACGACCACCATCGTCGGAGGAACGGAGGTCAGGCTCCACGCATCGCTGTGGGTCTTCGTGAGGTCGAATCCCGGGATGGGCAGGCGCCGGCTCACGCCGCCGGAGCAGAGGATGAACTTCTCCGCTCGAAACCGCGGCCCGCGCTGGGTCTCGAGGGTGTGGGGGTCCGCGAAGCTCGCAGTGCCGGCGTGCTCGTGCACGGTGACCCCCGCCGCGGCGATCTGCTCGCGCAGGGCAGCGTGAGTGCGAACGTCGCCGGTCACCTCGCGCACGCGCTCGAGCAGCCGCTGGTAGTCCAGCACGAGCTCGGTCACCGAGATGCCATAGCGCCCCAGTTGCCGGGCGTCGCGGAGCAACCGCGCCGCCTGCGCCAGCGTCCTCACCGGAACCGGTCCGTCGTGGGCCGCCATGCCGCCGAACTCGTCGCGGGTGACGAGGGCGGTCCGGGCGCCCAGGTCGCCAGCGCGGAGCGCCGCGAGCAGTCCCGCGGGTCCGGCTCCGACAACCACGACGTCCATGTCCGCGGAGCCGTTCATGTCCGGAGGTCCCCCAGCCACCGCAGCGCGCGCAGCCCGGGCATGAAGCAGTACTCGCCTCCGCGCGTGACCACGAACAGCGGAAGGCCCTGCAACCGCCTGGGGATGGGCCGCTTCGGAAAGGAGAAGACGCCTGTTCCGTCGTGAGCGCCGGCCAGGGGGTCCTTCGCCTCGCCCAGCCCGAGAAATTCACCGGCGTTGAGCCACTCCGCTTGCACGAACTCGAACTGCCGTCCGAGGTGCGCACCGATGAAGGCGAACATCAACCCTCGCTCGGCGCCATCGTCCTCGAGGACTCCGTCGGGCAGCTCGGGGCCGTAGGCGGTTCCGCGCCGGATCATCCGGTGGAGCCTGACCACGCCAGCGACGGACGCGTCGCGGGGGTTCGCTCGCCGGATGTGCGACGCGGGAGGCGTCTTGTATCCGGTCGGGTCATCTGAATAGTGGAAGTCATTGTTGCGTGACGCATCGGCGCCAAGGCCGGGAGCGTCGTGGTGGGGGCACAGCGCCAGCGGCGCGCCGCTCCGCCATCTCCCCATCATCTTCGCTGCCAGGACCTCCTCGTCCTCCGTGCTGCTCGCGGCGTTCTTCAGGTACTGCCTGAACGCGGCCACCCGCTGATGAAGCTTGCGGAAGGCGACGTACGTTCCATTGCGCCCCAGGACGTCAGGCTGGGGCATCGGGGACACGCCGCCCGTCTCATCGGGGTAGCCGAGGACGAATTCGCCGGACCTGAGCGGCGCCTCATGGGGATTGCTCCCTGGAATGCCGCTCCCCTCGACGGCCGGATGGCTGATGCCATCCTTGAACCCGAACGGCTCCTTGCCCGTGCTCAGGGCGTGGCAGTCCTGACGCCAGATCGCCTCCACGCCGCCAAGCTCTCGCAGGGCCGCATGCGCGCGAGCCAGCGCGGCTTCGAGCCGGACTTGATCCGGCGAAAGCGCCGTCAACACGACGTGGACATCGCTCGTTCCCAGCGGCGGTTCCCAGTGTTCGGGGCTGCTCTCGCCGTCGTCGCCCAGCGCCTTCGCCCGGGCGGCCATGCCCTGCCGGAACTCCCACGCGAAGCTGTCCAGGGAGTCCTCGGGCACACCCAGTGCCTCGAGCCCGTGGTACGTGAGCGCGACGCTGAGCCCGCAGTCCGCAATAGGGCTGTTCGGATGGGCGGCCGCGGTCACCGCCGAGCCGAGCCGCCGCATCAGCTCGCGTCCCGCGCTCCGGTCGTCGATGCGCAGGAGGATGTAGGTCGCGACGTACGGAGACGGACGGGGTCGCAGCACTCCGCTCTGGATGTCGTCCAGTTCGAGCATCTCAATGGGCCGTGGCAAGGTTCTTCCAGAAGCGCACGAGACTCTCGTCCGCCCCGAACAAGGTGCTGAAGATGGTGGAGTCCGCAACCAGCACATCGCCGGCCCTGCCGTCGCCGGGCGGCATCCACACCAGCGCATTGAACTCGGTGTTTCCCGCGTTCGTGAACGGATGGGGCCGCGTCTGGTCGATGGGCTGCTTCGCCAGGACGCGAGCCGAACGGGAGTCCTCCGGGGTGACCGCGTAGTGCGGCAGGTGCATGTGGAAGTTGAAGTTCTGGACCCCGGTGAGCCAGCCGCGCGTATCCAGGTCCGCCATCACCGTCAAAGGGACGCTCCGGTTCGTTCCTTGGACAACGGCGGGGCGGAGGCCCCAGCGGTTCTCGACAGGGATTCCCAGTCCCTTCATCAACGAGCGGGTATAGCCGCCGAAGCGTTGCTGACGTGGGACCAGTGCGTCGCCGTGGTGGGCGTATTCCAGGGCCCGCTCGTCCAGGTCCGGCGAGTGCCCGACGTCGTGGTGGGGGCCCATGACCAGACAGGTGCCTTCGCGCTTCAAGAATGCGCGGACCGCTTCGATCTCCTCCGGGGCTGCCACCTGTCCGGTGACATCGTGGTCCAGACCGAAGACGAGCAGCGTGTCCGCATCCGCGAGCACCCGCTCGTCGAGCGGCAGGGGGAAGCCCGCCTGGTCGACCCGCTGGAACATGGGGACCGCGTGCCCGGTGACCTCTTCGATGACCTGCTGGAACTTCACCCACGCCCAGAAGAAGAGCTCCAGGGAGCCCGAGATTCCCTGCTGGAACCTCAGCGGGTCCGCCCACTGCGGGGACTCGTAGCCGGGCCAGAGCACCCGGCGAACCTCGGTCATCGTCGAGAACCGGTTGTCCATCTCGGCGGGGTTGCGATTGGCTTCTCCGGGGTAGCTCCAGGACGTGTAGACGCTGACCCGCCGATGGTCCCTCGAGTATTTCCTCGGCGAGTGGTTCTGGTTGTACGTCCGCCCGGATGGCGCGCTCATGACAGTCCCCTACTGCATCTGCTCGAGCATCTCGGTGAACGAGGCCTTGAGCTTCAGGGCCTTCTTGATCTCATCGCTCGTGAAATACGGATACTCGCCGTATTCGAGAAAGCTGGTGCACTGGTGGTCCCGGATGAACTTGACGAACGCGGCTGCGTTGGTCTTCCAGTCCATGGGAAACCCCTCGAGGTTCTCGAAGGCGGTGTTGATTCCGGACTTCGTGAAGAGAACGACCGCGTCCTCGGTGTATTTGTCGAAGTCGGTGTCGAAGATGCCCTGATACATGAACCGGGTGTCGTCATCGAAGAGCACCCAGCGGAGGTAGTGGAGCTTGAGCGGCGCGAGGAGGTCAGGGGCTCCCTTGAGCGCTTCGGCCAGGCTCTGGCCGTAGCCGCGCAGCGTATCGGCGCGCCCCGGCTTGACGTTGGCGACGATCGTGAAGCCATAACAGGCGGGGGTCTTCGGGAAGATGGGACCGTACTTCCCCTTCTCGAGGTGATCCGTCGACCTGGGTATCGCCATGGCCTGAGGTTTGATCTCCATCGCCAGTCTCCCTGTGCTCGTGCACTTCAAGCTCGGGGTGGAGTGCCTCACCTGCAAGCACGCCATGGCCTTCGAGCGGAAGAGCACAGGCTGTCCCGTCGTCCCAGCACGCAGGGCCGCGAAGGCATGTCGCGACCGGCAGCACCCGCTCCGGTGCGAGGAACGCCATGCGCCCCCACCGGGCAGCGGAGGGGGCGGTGGCTCAAACCCCCGTCAGCCGACGTACGCCGCGAGGTGCTTGCCGGTCAGCGTTGATGGCGCCGCGACCAGCCTGGCCGGGGTTCCTTCGAACACGATCCGTCCGCCGTCATGGCCCGCGCCCGGCCCCAGGTCGATGAGCCAGTCCGCGTGCGCCATGACCGCCTGATGGTGCTCGATCACGATGACCGACTTGCCGGCGTCGACCAGCCGGTCCAGCAGCCCGAGCAACTGCTCGACGTCAGCCAGGTGCAGGCCGGTGGTCGGCTCATCGAGCACGTAGACGCCACCGTCCTCGCCCATGTGCGTCGCGAGCTTCAGCCGCTGCCGCTCGCCCCCCGACAGCGTGGTGAGTGGCTGGCCGAGCCGCAGGTAGCCAATGCCGACGTCCGCCATGCGCTTCAGGATCGCGTGCGCGGCCGGTGTCTTCGCCTCGCCGGCGCCGAAGAAGGTGACCGCGTCCGCGACGGGCAGGTCGAGCACCTCGGCGATGTTGAGCCCGCCCAGCCGGTAGTCCAGCACCGCCGCCTGGAAGCGCCGGCCCTCGCAGTCCTCGCAGACCGTGGTGACGCCGGCCATCATCGCCAGGTCGGTGTAGATGACCCCTGCGCCGTTGCAGGTGGGGCAGGCGCCCTCGGAGTTGGCGCTGAACAGGGCAGGCTTCACGCCGTTGGCCTTCGCGAACGCCTTGCGGATGGGCTCCAGCAGGCCGGTGTATGTCGCCGGGTTGCTCCGCCGCGAACCCCGGATCGCGCTCTGGTCCACCGTCACCACCCCGTCGCGGCCCGACACCGAGCCGTGGATGAGCGAGCTCTTTCCCGACCCGGCCACGCCCGTCACGACCACCAGCACGCCGAGCGGGATGTCGACATCGACCTTCCGCAGGTTGTGGGCGCTGGCGCCGCGCACCTTCAGGGTTCCCGACGGCTTGCGCACCGTCGGCTTCAACGTGGCCCGGTAGCCCAGGTGCCGCCCGGTGAGCGTGCCGCTGGCCCTCAGCCCGGCGAGGGTGCCCTCGAACACGACCTCGCCACCGGCGGTGCCTGCGCCGGGGCCCAGGTCGACGATGTGGTCCGCGATCTCGATGGCCTCCGGCTTGTGCTCGACGACCAGCACGGTGTTTCCCTTGTCGCGCAGCCGCAGCAGCAGGCCGTTCATCCGCTGGATGTCGTGCGGGTGCAGCCCGACCGTCGGTTCGTCGAACACGTAGGTCACGTCGGTGAGCGACGACCCGAGGTGACGGATCATCTGGGTGCGCTGGGCCTCCCCGCCCGACAGCGTCCCCGCTGGCCGGTCGAGGCTGAGATAGCCCAGTCCAATCTCCACGAACGAGTCGAGCGTATGCCGCAGCGTCGTGAGCAGCGGCGCGACGGACGGCTCGTTCAGGTCGCGCAACCACACGGCCAGGTCGTTGATCTGCATCGCACAGGCGTCAGCGATGTTGATGCCCTTGATCTTGGAGGACCGGGCGGCCTCGCTGAGCCGGGTGCCACCACACTCGGGACAGGCGGTGAACGTCACCGCCCGCTCCACGAAGGCGCGGATGTGCGGCTGCATCGCTTCGACGTCCTTGGACAGGAACGACTTCTGGATGCGCGGGATGAGGCCCTCGTAGGTGAGGTTCATCTTCTCGATCTTCAGCTTGGTCGGTTCCTTGTAGAGGAAGTCCTGGCGCTCCTTCTTGGTGTAGTCACGGATCGGCTTGTTCGGGTCGAGGAAGCCAGACTCCGAAAAGATGCGGACGTACCAGCCGTCAGCCGTGTAGCCGGGGATGGTGAGCGCCCCCTCGTTGAGGGACTTGCTGTCGTCGTACAGCTGCGACAGGTCGATGTCGGTCACCGAGCCCATGCCCTCGCACCGTGGGCACATGCCGCCGGTGACCGTGAACTCGCGCTTCTCGGTCTTGCCCGCGTCCTTGCCCTTCTCGATCGAAATCTGACCGACCCCGCGAACGGATGGGACGTTGAAGGAGAAGGCATTGGACGAACCGATGTGCGGCTTGCCGAGGCGGCTGAACAGCACCCGCAGCATCGCGTTGGCGTCGGTCGCGGTGCCGACCGTCGAGCGGGAGTTGGCGCCCATCCGCTCCTGGTCGACGATGATGGCGGTCGTCAGCCCTTCCAGGACGTCGACCTCCGGCCGTCCCAGCGAGGGCATGAACCCCTGCACGAACGCGCTGTAGGTCTCGTTGATCAACCGCTGCGACTCCGCCGCGATGGTGCCGAACACCAGCGACGACTTGCCCGACCCCGAGACGCCGGTGAACACCGTCAGGCGCCGCTTGGGAATCTCCACGCTCACGTCCTTCAGGTTGTTCTCACGGGCACCCCGGACGCGAATCAGGTCGTGGCTGTCGGAGGGGTGCTGGCGGGAGGAGGGCAGGGGCTTGGTCATGGCGGTCAGCGTATGACTTGACGGGTATATGAAGCAATGGGTATATGACCCGCATGGAATCATCGTTCGCGATCATCGCGGAGCCAAACCGCCGGAGCATCCTCAGTCTCCTGGCGGCGTCGGAGTGCTCCGTCGGCGAGCTTGAGCGCCAGCTGCGGATGCCCCAGACCTCCGTGTCCAAGCATCTGCGCGTGCTGCGCGAGGCCGGCTTCGTGGAGTCGCGCGTCGAAGCCCAGCGGCGCGTCTACCGGCTCCGGCCCGAACCGCTCATGGAAGTCGACGCCTGGTTGACGCCGTTCCGGCGCTTCTGGACGGCCCACGTCGATGCGCTCGAACGCCACCTCGACCGGATGGACGCAACACCCGAGACACCCACGAAAGGAAAGAAGCGATGAGCCACCGTGCGAAGTACACGCCCGGCCCCGCGGCGGGAGCCAGGATCCAGAAGGAAGGGGACAAGTGGACGCTCGTGCTCGTCCGCGACCTGCGCCATCCCCCCGCGAAGGTCTGGGAGGCCATCACGGACCCCGAGCATCTGCGCGAATGGGCGCCGTTCGACCCTGACCGGAACCTCAGCGCCGTGGGCACCGTGAAGCTGTCGACCGTGGGCACGCCGACGCCGCAGGTCGCCGAGTCCCAGGTGAAGCGGGCGGAGGCGCCAAGGCTGCTCGAATACGGCTGGGGTGGGAACGACATGCGCTGGGAGCTGGAGCCGCTGGGAAGCGGCGGCACCCGGCTCACGCTCTGGCACAACATCCACCGTGGCTTCATCTCGATGGGCGCCGCGGGCTGGCACATCTGCTTCGACGTGCTGGAGGGGCTGCTCTCTGGCGACCCCCTGGGCCGCATCGTCGGCCCCGAGGTCATGAAGTTCGACGGCTGGCAGCGCTTGAACGCCGAGTACGCGAAGCAGTTCGGCGTCGAGCCCGCCGGTTTGCCCTCCAACCCCCGGACCTGAACATGCCCCGCTCCAAAGGACTCATCATCGGCTTCTGGCTCGCCACCGCGCTGTTCTGTTTCGAGATTGGCTTCACCGCCTACGCGCAGCTGAGCCTGAAGGAAGCGGCGGAGGGGTTCACCCACCTCGGCTTCCCCGGCTACTTCCGGGTGGAGCTCGCCTTGGCCAAGATCCTGGGCGTGGTGGTGCTGCTTGCGCCGGTGTCGGCGCGGCTCAAGGAGTGGGCCTACGCGGGCTTCGCCTTCAACCTGGTCTCCGCGCTCATTGCCCACTTTGCGGTGGGGGATGGCCCGGAGGCGTGGGGCTTCGCGGCGGTCACGAGCGTGCTCTGGGTGATCTCGTATGTCCTCTGGCACCAGCTGCAGGCCCGCCCGCTGACTCATTCGCTCGAGGCCGCCCATGGGTAGCAATGATCAAGCGACCGGGAAGGCCGCTTCCCGGCTCATCGACCAGCGGATTGTCGACCTGGGCGATTGGCGCGGGGAGACCCTGGCCCGCATGCGGGCGCTCATCCTGGAAGCCGACCCCGGGATGACCGAGGAGTGGAAGTGGATGGGCACCCCGGTCTGGTCTCACGGCGGGATTGTCTGCACCGGGGAGTCGTACAAGAAGGCCGTGAAGCTCACGTTCGCGAAAGGAGCGATGCTCCCGGACCCGTCAGGCCTCTTCAATTCCAGCCTGGAGGGCAACACGCGAAGGGCCATTGACCTCCACGAAGGGGTGAAGGTGGACGCGCGCGCGTTCAAGGCGCTCGTGAAGGCCGCGGTGGCCCTGAACAGCCTGCCGGCGAAGAAACCCCGCCCGGCCACGAAGTCTCCGGCGAAGCCCGCTGCGCCCAAGTCGAAGACCGTGCGGAAGAAGAACTCCGGCTCCTGATCCTCAGCGAAGGGGGACGCCGGGAACGCATGAGTCGTAGAGCGCCAGTGAGACCTTCGAGGTCTTCCTTGCGCGCAGCCAGGTCACGCCGTGAAGCTCGAAGTCCACCGCGCAGACGACGATGGGCCTTCGCCGGGCGACGTCCTCGAGGCGGCGGAGTACGGCGGACAGCATTTCGCCGTTGAAGGGGGAGTACAGAAAGAACACCGAGCCATCGAGCTCGGTGTCGGCGGCGTTGGCGTGAACGAACGAGACGAGGGGAAGGGCCAGCTCGGCGCAGCGTGCCCTCGCGAGGTGGACAAGAGGCTCTTGAAGCTCCACGCCCTGCGCTCGCGCCCCGGACAAGAGGTGCGCGAGGATCACCACGCGACCCAGCCCTGAGCCCAGATCGACGAACGCGTCGTCGCGCCGGAGCGGTACCTCGGACACCATCGCCAGAATTTCGTCCACGCCGCTCGGCAGATAGGGCACCGCTCCGCGTGGGAGGTTCGCGATGTCTGGCGGCGGCTCATCGAACCCGAGCAGCTCGTCGAGCCAGACGTCCCGCTCGAGCGAGGGGATCGAGAGAAGGAGCTCGGAGAGCGCGGCCCCTCGCAGCGCGCCGGACTCGATGTCGGCGCGCGCCATCCGAAGCCGTTTGTCGTGAATGCTTTCGCTCCTGACGGGGGTTTGCTGGCGACAGCGTACGCCCATCCCCTTCGTACCTCCCACCGCCAGGCCCGGTTCTCCCGGAGTGCGTCTCGATGGGACGCAGAATTCGCGGGTTTCGTCGCGCCATGACGCGGCCGGGCTGGGGTGAGGACCTGCCCCGGGGCAATCCTTGGTGGCGTGTTAATTGCTCCAGGCCTCCTGCGCTCACGCACCGCGGAGTGTCATTGGCTCCGCTCGGTGCCGCGCCAGAGGACCAAGATGCCACTATGTCTGACCTGTGCACGCGACTACTTCGGGACCTACTGCCCGAGCTGCCACGCCCCTTCGCCCCTCTACTCCAAGGGGGGACCGAAGAAGGTTTCTCCCTCCGGCAACGAGCTGATGGCCGCGCAGGTGAATGCGTGGCTCGCCCAGGAGCAGGAGGGCATCCGTTGGAGCCGGGTCTTCTGGCGCAACAGCGTGCATGAGCTCATCCGGGAGAAGCTCACCCATCATCGGTGGAGCATCGAGCGGTTCGAGAACCTGGTGACCTACGGCAGCGCCGAGCGTGTCCGTCAACTGGGGCAGGGGGGGATGTTCTTCGGGGACCCGCTCGAATGGGACCTGGGCATCGCGAGCTGTGGCGTCACGGCGAACCAACTCGCGCTGGCCGTGCTGGGACGCGCGGAGGGCAACGCCCTGGTGAACGCGGCGACCGCGGCCCTGCGGATGGCCAACCAGGAGGAGGTTGTCACGCAGGGAGGAATCACTTCGGGCGGTGGCATCGACAACCTCGAGAATGCGCTCTCCGTGGCCGGGCGGAGACTCGCCATCGTCAACTTCGGCCCGAGCCACCGCCTGCTGCTTGAGAAGGGGCCCTGCTCCGCGGTCGAGCTGCTCCAGAGCTGGTACGATCCGCAGCCAGGTCATGGCTACACGTTCGCGCGGTGGTTTCGCTCCGCCGACTCCCGGCTCCGTCACACCGTTGGAGGTTTCATCATGCTCCTGCGGGTCGCGCTCACGGAGGGACACGCTCAGCGAGCTGCCGCCACGAAAGAGCTGTTTGCTCCGGTCGGCAGCAACTTCAACGAGGTGCTGAACTCCAATGTGCGGCCGACCTTCTCGATTCGCGATGTCCAGTTCCAGCAGCTCAAGACCTCCCTCACGAACTTCTGCAACCAACCTGCGTCCATCTTCGGGTGAGGAGCGCATCGCACCTGCACAGCGGGAACGCCCAGGGAAGGCCGCGATGAGTGATGGACGGGAGACCCAGGAGGCGCGGCGCCTCGCGGAGCTCGGTCTGCGTCCTGGCGAAGCGGTCTTCAACGCCGGTCGCGACGACGTGCTGGTGATTCAGCGCCGGGATGGAGACGTCGTCCGGCTTGACCTGGACCTCGTCGACTTCGAGCGCGCCGACTCGGGGCTCGACCTGCTCGAAGTGGCCCGGACGTCGCTCGACACGACGCGGCTGGAGACGCGCTCTGCGAGGCCCTCGTCCACGCGTGCTTCGCCCACCACTGCGCCTCGCCTCAATGCATGGAGACAGTGTCCGCTGGCGGGAATGGTCAAACCTCGGGCCATGGGGTGGAGTGCCGTCCATGTCCGTTCCCCCTGCGTGGCATCGCTGGAGTTCCGCCGCTGGCTTGATCTGGCCCTTCGGGCTCCCGCACTTCTTTCCGCTGCTGGGGGTCTACATGCTGATGTTCAACAAGCAGTTCCCCCAAGGGATGGCTCTGGGGTTCGCCGTCACCGGCCTCTTCCTGGGCCTCGTTCAATGCTTCTGGCGTGGCTTCAAGGCGCTGTTGGTCACCCCAGTCTTCTTCGTCCTGGCATATGCGCCCATTCCGCTGGCCCTGACCCTGGTGGAGTCGCGCATGTCCTTCGGTTCGCTGGCGATATTCGCCGTGCCCTGGTCCTGCGGCGTCATCCTGCTGGGCCAGTGGGTGCTCGACCGTTGGTGGGCGGGCCCTGCCCCGACGACTCCGCCGCGTCGCCGCTACAACACCGCTCGTTTCTGAGCGCGCGCTATGCTGGTCGCCACTTCCCATGGCCTCCTCCCGGAAATCTCCTGGCTTCGTCTCCAGCTACGTGCTGCCTGCGCTGTTGCTCTTTGCCCTGCCGCTGTTCGGGTTCTGGTTCTCCGGTCATGCCTCCGACCGCTTCGACGCGCAGGTGCTCGAAGTCGTCGAGAAGCAGATCGGCCGGGACACGGAGATGACCGCGGCGGACCGTCAGGAGGCGCTCTCCTTCTACCGCGCGGTCCCCGCGTCGGTGGCATGCCTGAGCGACCGCGAGGAGTTGACGGGCTACCGCGACAACCTGGGCGAGGCGTGCTCGGACGTGAAGCAGTTCGGGTGGGCGCATACGGCCGCCTGGATCCTGCTGGCGCTCGGGCTTGCCTCCACGGTGGTCGCGCTCCTGTGCGTCCTGGCCGCGTTCATCTCACGCCCCTTCCAGTACGGCGGCTTCCTGGTGGGCTGGCACGTGCTCCGCATCACCAGCGCGCTCCAGGTGCTGGGGCAGGGCGCCCTGCTCGTGTGGCTCTCCTACTGGGTGACCGCGCTGTGGTTGGAGCGCTACTCCCCGAAGCTCATCCTCCTCATGGCCATCGCGGCCGGACTCGCCGTGATCGTGGTGGTCATGGCCATCTTCCGCCGTCCGCCCACGGACTTCGACGTGGAGGCGGAAGAAGTCCCCGAGGCGCGCGCGCCGGAGCTGTGGGCCTGCGTGCGCCGGCTGTGCGAGCGGCTCCAGACGTCGCCGCCCGACCACATCCTCGCGGGCATCGACACCAACTTCTTCGTCACCGAGCATGAGGTGCGCGTGGGCGGGCGCATGCTCTCCGGCCGTACGCTCTTCGTGAGTGTGTCCCTGCTGCGCCTGCTGGAGCGCTCCGAAGCGGAGGCGGTGCTGGCGCACGAGATGGGGCACCTCCTGGGCGGAGACACGGGGCACAGCAAGCGGCTGGCGCCCATGCTGTCGCACTTCGGCCACTACCTGCAGGCGCTGTACGAAGGAGGCCTGACGCGTCCTGTCTTCTATTTCATGCAGGCCTACCGCGGGCTGTTCGAGCTGTCGCTGGGCCGCAGCCGGCGCGCCAGCGAGCTCGCGGCGGACCGGCTGGCGGCGGGTGTGACGTCGGGGCAGGACATCGCCCGCTCCCTGGTGAAGGTGGGCGCGTACGCGGGCTTCCGCGATCGCGTGGAGGCGAAGCTCTTCGCCCAGGATGAGCAGCACCAGTCGGTGGCCATTGCGCGGCGGGTCGCGCACGGCTTCTCCGAGTATGCGCAGTCCGAGGCGGTGCACGACGACCTGCAGCGTGCCGTGACGCCCCATCCGTTCGACTCCCATCCGCCCCTGGCCGCGCGCATGCAGAACGTGGGCGTCCAGCTCAAGCCCGCGGACATGGCGCAGGTGCTCCTGGAGCCCGTGACGTCCTCATGGGTGGAGGCCTTCGTGGACGCCGAGGCCATCGAGGCAAGGCTGTGGGGCGTCTACGAGGAGCGCTTCGCCCAGGCCCATGACCTGGCGCTGGCCTGCCGTTACGAACCGTCCACGGACGCGGAGCGGCAGCACGTGGAGAAGCACTTCCCGCCGCTCACCTTCGAGGGCAAGGAGGCAGGCTTCGAGGTGCGGATGGACTACGCACAGGTGAGCTGCACGGAGTGGGAGCAGCCCGTCCCGTTCGACCGGGTTGCTTCCGCCGCCACCGCCGACCGCATGTTCAAGAAGTACCTGGACCTGAAGGTCACCGGGGAGAGCCGCTTCAAGAACGGGCGCTCCCTCTGCCTGAGCAAGCTGAAGGATCCGGATGCGGCGCTGGCGGCCTTCGAGCGCTTCCTGGGACGGCACAGGTTCATGAAGGCGCACCGCTCGGATTCGCAGGCCGCTTGAGGGGGGAGTTCCGCTCGCTGGCGTCACGGCGTCGGCAAGCCGGGACCTGGAGCCCGCTGCACCCTGGCCAGACTCCCTGATGACTGGCGTCATGCTCCTGGTGACCGCAGTCACCGGCTGGGCGCATGGAGCGCGTGCCCCGGCGCCCCCCATCCCTGAGAGATCCACGGGTTACGGGGACGCACCGGGCTGGCATCCGCGCTGCAATGAGACAGCGCAACGATGTCCCGAACCCGGTGACCCCATGATCCTCGCCAAGCCCTCGGCCCTCTCCTCTTCCGCGCTGCGCCCGAACGCTGCTCCGTCCGCTTCCGTCAACCCGAGGCAGTTGCTGTCGGCGGGGCCTGTTCAGGACGTGGGGGCCGGGAGCCTCCAGGGCATCCGGGGCGGGCCCGCGCGGGGCTTCAGCCCGGTGGATTCGTTCGAGCCCGCGATCATCAACCGGCGGCAGCCCCGCACGCAGGAGGCTCAGCCGGCTGCCGCGGCTCCCCAGTCCTCCGGTTCTGGCGTCCCGAGCGCCAACGACAAGCGGCCGGCCGGGGACAACCGCTCCGCGGCGCAGATCGTCGATGACTCGCCCGTGCTGAAGAAGCTGGGCCGCCAGAAGGACATCAAGTTCGAGCAGCTGTGCAAGCAGACGGGGGTCGACCCCAAGCTCGACCTGAAGGACCCGAAGCAGAACGCCGACGGCGTCTACCGGCTGACCAAGGTGCTGGAGTTCATCGACAGCGCCAAGGCCTCCACCGGCGGGGACCGGTCGAGCAAGGTCCAGGGCGGCCAGGGCGACGGCAACATCGAGGGCATCACCAAGGATGGCGATGCGCGCCACGGCACCGAGGCCGGCATGCTCAAGGACTTCGCCGAGAAGGGGTACTCCTTCCTGGGCGAGCACCAGCTGCCGACCACGAAGGACACCCACGTCAAGGCGGACGGGAGCAACAAGGACAACTTCCAGTGGGCCGCGGGCGAGGCGGGCAAGGCCCTGTGGTTCGTGCCGGGACTCAGCAACGTCCTGACGGGGGTCGGCAACTCGGAGGGTGGCTTCAAGGGCGTCCTCGAGGGCGCCGCGACCGGCTACTTCAACACCTTGAAGGGCGCCGCGGAGGGCGTCATCGGGTCCATCACGAAGGGCCGCGCCAACCCGGCCTCCATGCTCTTCGGAGCCGCCATGGGCGCGCTGGGGAGCACCGAAGCCGCTCCGCAGCCGGTGAAGGACATCGCCAACCTGTTCTGAGCCAGGGAGGCGGCCCTCCATCCGGCGGAGCCGCCGGGCAGCGTGTCCTCGGCAATCCAGGCCGCCCTGAGGTGGCGCGTGCCCGGGTCGTAGCGCACCAGTCAGACGTGGCGGTTCGCGGTGTCCACGGTGTGCACGAACAGCTCCGTCCTGCCGTTGGCGTCGAGGTCTCCGGCCTGCGGGTAGGCGTCGCGCTGGCTCATCGTCCAGCCGCCCGGAAGGGTGTTCTGGAGGATGCCGTCCGCCTTGATGCCATGCGTGGCCGGGTCGTAGCGCAGCACGCCGACGTAGCGGTCTCCCGCGTACATACTGCGCACGATGAGCTCCGATTAGGCATTGGCACTGTTCAGGGCCGGGCGAAGCCGCGCAGGAGCGCTGCGAGCGCCGCGGGTTGATCCTCGGGCAGGATGTGGGCGGCGCCGGAGAGGCGCGCGGTCGCGAGATGGTCGCACAGCGGCGCGATCTGCCGCGCGAGTGCGTCGCCGACAACGCCCCCGGCGATCGCGAGCGCCGGGACGCTCAGGCGCTCGACCTGCGCAAGGCGCCGTGCGTTTTCGGGGAGCGCGCGGTAGTGCGCAAAGGCGCAGCGGAGCGAGTCCCGGCCGCGGTAGGCCTCGAGGAATGCGGCGCGCGCCTCGGCGGGAAGGCCTCGCTTCGTGCCAATGGCGAAGAAGTGGTCGAGGTACGCCTCCTCGTGGCCCGAGATGACCTCCTCCGGCATGCCGGGGATCGCGTGGAACGCGAACCACCACGGCGGACGGAACGCCTCCGCGCCAGGCAGCCCACCGAGGAGCGCCTCCATGACGACGAGCTTCTTCACGCGCGCGGGATGGCGCGCGGCGGTGAGGAACGCGATCGGCGCGCCGAGATCGAGGCCGATGACGACCGCAGGCTCCTTCGTGTGCGCGTCGAGCACGGCGAGCGTGTCGGCGACGAGCGTGTCGAGGTCGTAACCCGACGCCGCCCGCGTCGTCGCGCCGAGGCCCCGGAGGTCCGGTGCGATGACGTGGTGCTCGCTGGCGAGCTCTCGCATCACGTTCCTCCACACGAACCAGGTGTGCGGAAATCCGTGAAGGAAGAGGAGCGGCGGACCCCTGCCGGCCGATGCGACGTGGATCGCGATCCCGTTGGCCTCGACGACGTCATGAAGGAAGTCGTTCATGGGAACCACCTTGTGCCCGCGGATCGCTGGTATCAAGAGGATACCAGGAGGCGTCCAGGGGACTTGGATGGGACCAAGGCACCTGGAGGAAACCACGATGGCCGCACGCAAACCGGGAGGCCCCTTCGTCGCGACGTGCCCGACGCGTGAGCTGCTCGACCAGCTCGCTGACAAGTGGTCGGTGCTGCTCCTGCTCGCGCTCTCCGACGGACCGGTGCGCTTCAATGCGCTGAAGCGCAAGGTGGAAGGCATCACGCAGAAGATGCTCGGCCAGACGCTGCGCCGCCTCGAACGCAATGGCCTTGTCGAGCGCCGCGTCTTCGCGACGGTCCCCGTCACGGTGGAATACGAGGTGACGCCGCTGGGCCGCTCTCTCTACGGCATCGTTGACGCAATCCGGAACTGGTCGATCGACCACATTGGCGTCGTCCAGAAGGCACGCGAGCGCTTTGACTCGGCCCGCGACCGCGAGCAGGACGCCACGGGCGGAGCTCGACCGATGCGCGGCAGGGGGCGATGACAGCTGTCCTGGCCCTGGTGACCGCAGTCACCAGCGCGCTGGCTGCTCCCGCGAGGTGCCTCCCGCCAACTGCTTGAAACCACAGGCGGGCTTTGGCCACACCGTTCGACATGGGGACGGCATGTCGGATGCAGTAGGGCAGAGCATCGACGTACCGCTCTCCTTCGCCGCACCTTCTGAGGTTCCTCCCATGTCCCGTCGCATTGGTTCGTCCCTCTCCCGCTCCGCGACCCTCCCGTCCTCGTCGGTGTCTTCGCCCAAGCCTCCGGCGCGCGCGTCGACGCTCCCCGCTTCGAAGCCCACCGCGACGGCCACGAAGCCCACGGCGAACGCACCGGCGGCCACGGAGTCCAAGCCGCTGAAGCACGCGGGTGCCCCTGAGGGTGCGCCCTCCTACAGCCCCTGGGAGATGAGCACGGGCCAGGCGTCGGACGTGTCGGTGAGCGGCGGTGACAACAAGCTCACGGCGCCCCCGGCCGCGAAGCAGACGATGTTCATCGACAAGCCGGGCAGCCCCTTCCAGAAGGACACCTTCGGTGGCGGCAGGCTGAGCGGCAACGTGGGCTCGATGCAGGCCTCCACCACCAGCCACAGCGGCGGTGGCGTGCACCACTACTCGGCCCAGGCCGAGGTGCAGGGGCCCAACGCCGCCTTCGAGCTCCAGAAGACGCACGCGGGCCGGCTGGGCGTGTCGAGCGCCCAGCTCACCGGCGAGGCCAACACCTTCAAGGCGCAGGCCCAGGCCGGTGTGTCGGCTGACACGAACTCGCACGCCTACACCGCCGCGTTGACGGCCAAGGCGGAGACGGGCGTGGGCGTCACGGCGAGCGCGAGCCACGACTTCAACCGGCACGTGGGGGGATACGTGAAGGGCGAGGCGAAGGCCTCCGCCTCCGCCTTCGCCGAGGGCGTGGCCACCGTGGATCCGAAGACGGCCACGGCGATGGTCTCCGGGAACGTGGGCGCGGCCGCCACGGCGGGCGCGTACGCCACGGCGGGCGGTCATGTGGGCCGGGTGCACGGCTCGGTCACCGCGGGCGCGGTGGCGGGCGCGGCGGCCCAGGCGGGCGGCAAGTTCGGCCTGGAGAATGGCTTCCTCAAGCACTCCGCGGACGTGAACACCGCGGTGGGCGTGGGCACCCACGTGAAGTCGGACGTGGCGGTCGACCTGCGCCACCACATCAAGCCGGGCATCGCGTCGGGCCTGCGCCCCGCCCTTGGGTCCGCCATGAGCGTGCCCGCGCCCGCGATCGCCATCGAGCCCGAGAAGTCGGGCGTCGAGAAGTTCTTCGCCAAGGCCTTCCACAGGTCGTGACACGCCCCGGGTGGCGGTTTCCATTCCCGCCAGTCAGGGCTTCAAGCCGGAGCCGCGCGCCCCGGCCCTTCCAACGGTGACCGGAACAGGGAGGCCGCGAGGATTCCTGTCGCCATGTACCACCCCAGGATGGGGCCCGCCCCCGCTCCCATCACGGGTACCGGGAAGTTGCCGAGTGCCGTCACGCCGAGCGTCGCCGCGATGTAGACGACGAGGCTGGCGGAGAGGGCCCCTCCGTGGCCCTCCCTGGCCCGCCCTCGTGCGGTGCCAAGCGCTGCTGGCACCAGGAGGAGCGCAAGCGCCACGACGCCCGCGACGCCGAGCGCGGGCGACAGCGACGTGGCCAGATGCACGATGCGCTCGACGTGGGGCACCGCGGCGAGCGGGTCTGGCTGGAGCCATGAGGCGAGGCCGATGACGAGCACTCCGGCGCAGCTGAAAGCGCGCTGGAGCCAGTGCGCCGAATGCCCGCGGGCGAGCAGGGTGCTTGCCGCCAATGCGAACGCGGTGCCCTGGCCTGCGTCGGGCTGCACCGCATGAACCGCCGACAACCCCAGGGCCAGGACGGCGGCGACGGCGAAGCGCTGGCGCAGGGCGACACTCATCCCCAGCAACACCCAGGGAACGGCGATGGTGGAGGCATGCAGGCGTATGGGCCCCAGCACCATCCATCGATGAACCCCATCGAGTCCCGGGAAGAGGAGCGTCGAAGCGGTGAGCAGCACCGCGATGAACGCGAGGGGGACGGAGGCTCGCAGGAGGGTCCTGCCCGGAAGGCGTCCCACCCTGGCCGCCACGCCGGCCCCCAGTGCCGCCGTCACCGCATTGACGGCGAAAGCGGTGACGGGCACGCCACTTCGCCATGCGACGAAGGCGCCCAGGAGGATTGCGGGCAGTGGCAGCAGCACGAACCCCTGTGGCGAAGCACCTGGCGTCTCGGTGGGCGTCATGGGACGCGCATCGTACGGAGTTCAGTCCCGCGCCGTCTTGAACGACTTGCCGGTGGCCTGCATGCCATTCCCCCGACGAGGGCCGACATGCACTTCATCCGGGACGCGGGCTAGCTACAGGGCGCGCCACAGACGCCAGCGCCACGGGCCTGACATGCCGCCGTGTTGATGCAGAACAGGCCATCCCCCGTGCAGCAGCCGAGCAAACGCGAGGGTTCGTCCGAGGTCTCGTCCGGAACCGCGCTGCTGGGGGCAGTGGACACGAGCACGGCTTCTTCATTCGCCACGACTTCATTCGGGGCGAGCTGAGAGGAAGAGGGGACAGCCATTCCCACCACGAAGGCAAAACTCAGGGCGACTCCGGAAACGAGCTTCCGCAGCATCTGGGGCTCCTTGGTTTGAGAGGCATCAGGGATGGTACTCCCCGTGCGCCTTCAATCCAAGACGCCACAGTGAAAGTGATTCTGCACCTGGTGCAGCGAATTGGACCGGCACGGCCAGCCACAAGTTGCCGGGGAGCTCCGGTCAGCCATGACGCAGCGACCCGCTCCCGGGCCGTCACTGGCGATCAGGTCAGTCCGCGACGCTGGCGAGCCCAGGTCTCGAAGCTCATCAGCGAAAGGCCGTAGGACCGCGAGATCTCAGGTCGTGCCAGCACCGGGGCGACGTTCATGAACGTCAGGCCGTGCGCCACGCTGGGATGCAGGCCGGCCGCGACAGCCTCTTCGATCGTGCCGGACTGGACGACGTACTCCTTGCCATCGATGCGCGAGAGGAGCTCAACGGCCTGCGGAAGCGTGAGCAGGTCACCCGCCAGTTGCAGCGTCACCCCGTTGAACTTCGCGGGGTCGTTGATCGCCGCCGCGGCGGCCTTGCCAACGTCCTCCGGCGCGATCATCGCGACAGGCTTGTCGGTCCTGATGACCGTGACCAGCCGGCGCCCGTCGACGAAGCTGGCGGGGTCCAGCATCGGTTGATCCATGAAGGTGGCGGGCAGGATGAGGGTCCAGTGCTTGAAGCCCGCGTTGCGTACGAGGTCGCAGGTGGCGAGCTTGTTCTCCCAGTACTCCTCGTGCGACTTCCAGCGCCCCTCCGCCCAGCCCTCGACGTCGCGGTGGTCGCCAACGCCGGACGTCGCGGTGTGCACGAACGTCCCGACGCCCTGGGCAAGCGCGGCCTCGACGAGGTTCCTCCCTTGCTGGCGCTCCTTGCTGAAGTCGACACCCGTCGCGGACATGATCGGTGACTGCATCGAGAAGACCGCCCGCGCCCCGGCGCAGGCGGCGCGCAACGAGGCCGGATCATCAAGGTCCCCGACGACCACCTCGGCGCCAGCCGCCGCCAGGGCCCTGGCTTTGGGTGCCTCCGGATCGCGCACCAGCACGCGCACCCGCGTGCTGCCATCGGCCAGCAGCGCCCGGGCGGTGGCGCCGCCCTGACGCCCCGTGGCGGCGGTGACGAGAACGGGATCGTGACTGCTCATGGGCAGCTCCTTGCGTAAGTGGGGGACCCCACCGTTTCGCTCTTCTTAAACAGGGGGGCCCTCCGTTTGTCAAGGCGTGGGCGGGTGAGTAGAAGAGGTCCGTGGAGCATGTGAAGCCGTTGCGAGCGGACGGGCGACGCAACCGGGAGCGGATTGTCGCGGTCGCCGCGGAACTGGTCGGCAGGGATGGCGCGCAGGCGTCGCTCGAGGAGATCGCGCGGCGAGCGGGCGTCGGCTCGGCGACCCTGCACCGGCACTTCCCGTCGCGGCAGGCGCTGTTGGAGGCCATCTTCCGGGATGGTGTCGCGCAGCTCTGTGAGCGGGCCGCGGCGCAACCGGGCAGGGATCCCGCCGCCGAGCTGGCGGACTGGCTCGAGGAGCTGACGGGCTACACCGCGGCCAACCGCGGGCTTGCCGCCGCGCTGCTGACCGGCCCGGATGGCCTCTCGGCCGAGGAAATCTGCTGCACCGACATGTTGCTTGGCGTGTTGAAGACCCTGGTGACACGGGCGTCATCGGCGGGCGCGATTCACGCCGGCGCCACCCCGGAGGACCTGATGATGTTGGCGAACGCGATCGCCGTCGCCAACGAAGACGATCCGCTCACCGCCCGCCGGGTGCTGCGCCTCGCGCTCACCGGCATCCGTCCGTGAACGCGGCAAGATCGCCTCCCCCACCGTTGCCGGTGCCGCGAGGCCATCCCGCAGAGCCGCGCTGTCGTCAGGGGGCGTCGGGCTGCCGGACCGAGTACTCGGTGCCCGAGCGGAAGGGGACCGTCATCGACGCGAAACCGTTGCGCGGATCACGCACCCAGGTGACGTAGTCGCGGTAGTCGGCCTTGAAGACGCCGACGTTGTCCGTCACCACCACTGCGCCCGGACGCAGGGCCGGGGTGACGAGCTTCAGCACATCGAGGGCCCGCAGGGGGAACCCATCGTTGAGCATGAAGTCCACCTCGCCGAGGTCCGCCCGCAGCGTCTGCATCGCGTCGCCGACGCGAATCTCGGCGAAGGACGCGAGCCCCGCCTCCTCCAGGTTCGCCTGCGCGCGCCGCGCCTTCTCCGGCAAGAGCTCGGTGCCGATGACGCGGCCGCCGCCGTTGTCGCGCACCGCCGCCGCCAGCCACAGCGTCGAGACGCCAAAGGACGTGCCGAACTCGACGATCGTCCTGGCTCGGAGCGCTCGCGCCGTCAGGTAGCAGAAGGCGCCCTGGGCCTGCTCGATCGCGAGGTACTTGTCGGCGAAGGCGACCTCCGCGCCTGGAACGTCGACGGGGCGGCCCAGGAGCATTCGCGGCAGCTTCGGCAGGAATTGGAGGAGGACGCCCGGTACCTGCCGGTCGGCCTCGCCGTGGAGGCGCCGCAGCACGGCGCGCACCCGTTCGTCGGGCAGGACGTCAAAGGAGTTGGACTTCATGGTTGGCCTCGGGTCAATGACACACAGCTAGCGCTGAACACCGGAGAATCCCTTCCGCCCTGGGGACCAGTAGGCGACGTTGGTGACCTGTTTCGCGGAGACGCCTTCCCGCCGTACCGCCTTGTAGAGGCGCTGGATTGACGACGCCTTCCCGGTGAGGACGCATCGCGTCTGAGGCGCGGAGCGAAGCGCGCTCGTGAGGCCGTTCTCGATGTGCTCGAGGTGACGCTCCTCTGGCTCACGCGGGGTGAGCGTCACACCGTCCGTGACGCCGATCCGCTCGAGCACGATGCGCGAGGCCTCCACGGATTCCACCTCGAACAAGAACGCAACCCCTTGCATGCACTCTGGCGTCGCTCGAAGCGCGGCCGCGGTGCCGAACGAGGTCTCGTCACCGAAGAAGACCATCGGCCGGGTGATGGCGTTGAGATCCAACGCTGAACGCGGGCCAACGAAGAAGAGCGGCTCTCCAGCAGTCGCCAAAGCGAGCCAGTCCGACGCGATGCCGTGGCCGTGGACGTAACCGAGGAACGTGGTGGTGCCGGTGCGCGGATCGAAGGAGAGCGGTGTGTACGCGCGCCCGGCCAGGCCCGCGAAGCCAAGCTGGATCATGTCGCCGGGTGTCCAGCGGCGGTCTTCGAGGTCTTCTCCGACAAGCGTCACGAGGCGGAACGCATCGCCCACGGGCTCCACTTCGCGAACGCTCGCGCGGCGGGACACGAGGCGATGGAACATGGACTCGACGACGCCCGAAGGCGCGGTGGACGGCGAGGGCATGGAAAAGCACATACCAACCGGCGCCGCTGGCCGCATTGCGCAACCCGGACAAAAAGTTTATCAAAACGGCCATGGCGGCGAAGCGGCGGAATTCGAAAGCGGCACGGCTCCCGCAGGCGACGGGCTGGACCATTCGCGGAGACCTCAAGCTGACGAGTGAGCCCCCTGGCACGGTGGCCTCGCTCGATTCGCTCGCGAACCGGTTCGTGTTGGAGTCGCGCGGGCGCTTGAAGACCGGGGTCGCACGGCCGGCGAATGCAATCGGGCTCAGCATGGCGAGCGGCGGGCTGGAGAGCGAGATGCATGCGCACCGCGAATCGCAGCTCCTGTACCTGGTGCGCGGAGAGCTGACCTGTGAGGCGTCGAGCGCCCTCTGGATCGTGCCGCCGCAATCCGCGCTGTGGATCCCCGGCTCGGTGACGCATCGGATCCGCGCGCGGGCGCCGCTCGAGGGCTACGCCGTCTTCGTCGATCCCGGAGAGGCACCGAACCTCCCGCTGGATTGCCGGGCGGTGTCGGTGACGCCGCTCTTCCGTGAGCTCCTGCTTCGCCTGACGACGCGCCCCGCGCTCTACGACCTCGAAGGACCGGATGCGCGCCTGATGCGCGTGCTCCTCGACGAGCTCGCGACGGTCTCCATCGAGAAGCACCGTCTGCCGATGCCGAACGACCCCCGGCTCCGTCGTCTGGTGGATGCGATGACCGCCCATCCTGCGAGCCGCGCGACGACGAAGACGTGGGCAAAGCGAATCGGTGTCGGTGAGCGCACCTTGAACCGTGTGCTGGTCGAGGAGACGGGCTTGAGCTTCGGCCGCTGGCGCCAGCAGCTCCACATCATCCTCGCCATCCAGAAGCTCTCACGCGGCGCGGCCGTGCAAAGCGTGGCGCTGGACCTGGGCTACGAGAGCGCGAGCAGCTTCGTGACCATGTTTCGCAAGGCGCTCGGGGCGTCGCCCGCGCGGTACATGGCCAGCCGTCTGGCCATGCCCGCTTGACCCGCGATTCGGCGGAGGGCGAACGGAAAGAAGCGAGCTCACGGACGAGCCGTGAGCCCTGGCAGAGCCTTCGTTCGCGACAGCGTTACTTCACGGCTCCCTGACGCTTGCGGCGGCGCAGGGCGCTGAGTCCAACGGCGACCGCCATCCAGCTGACGGCGGAAGCGGGGGCGGCGGTGCATCCCCCTCCTTCTTCCGGCTGCGGTTGGGTGGAGGGAAGCGTGATCGTGAAGGCCGTCGGGGCGGAGGCCGGACCCTGGTTGCCCTCGGTATCCACCGCGCTGGCCACCAGCGTGTGGCTTCCCGAAGAAAGGCCCTCGGCGAGCTCGAAGCGCCAGGTGCCGTCGCTGTTCGCACGGGTGCTCCCGATGACGTTGCCGTCGACGGAGAGGACGACCGTGCTGCCGGCTTCGGCCGTGCCGGAGATGACGGGGGTCGCGGTCTTCACCACGGCGCCGTTGGCGGGCGTCGTCACCACCGGGGCCTCAGGCGCCACCGAGTCCACGCTGAAGGAGCTGGAAGGGGCGTCGGGGCTGGTATTGCCGGCCGCATCCGTCGCCCGGGCCGTGACGGAGTGCGTCCCCTGCGCCAGCGCGGTGCTCGGGGTGAAGCTCCAGTTCCCACCGGCATCGGCCTGGGTGGTCCCCGCCGCCTGTCCATCCAGGAGGACGGTCACCGTGCTGGCGGCCTCGGCCGTGCCGGAGATGGCAGGGGTCGCGGTCTTCACCACGGCGCTGTTGGCGGGCGTCGCCACCACCGGGACCGCAGGCGCCACCGAGTCCACGCTGAAGGAGCGGGTGGGGGCGTCAGGGCTGGTCGTGCCCACCGCATCCGTCGCCCGGGCCGTGACGGTGTGTGACCCCTGCGATAGCGCGGTGGCCGGTGTGAAGCTCCAGTTCCCACCGGCATTGGCCTGGGGGGTCCCCACCGCCTGTCCATCCACGAGGACGGTCACCGTGCTGCCGGCTTCGGCCGTGCCGGAGATGACAGGGTTCACGGTCGTCACCACGGCGCCGTTGGCGGGCGTCGCCACCACCGGGGCATCAGGCGCCACCGAGTCCACGCTGAAGGAGCGCGAGGGGGCGTCAGGGCTGGTATTGCCGGCCGCATCCGTCGCCCGGGCCGTGACGGAGTGCGTCCCCTGAGACAGCGCGGTGCTCGGCGTGAAGCTCCAGTTCCCACCGGCATTGGCCTGGGGGGTCCCCACCGCCTGTCCATCCACGAGGACGGTCACCGTGCTGCCGGCTTCGGCCGTGCCGGAGATGACAGGGTTCACGGTCGTCACCACGGCGCCGTTGGCGGGTGTCGCCACCACCGGGGCGCCAGGCGCCACCGAGTCCACGCTGAAGGAGCGCGAGGGGGCGTTTGTGCTGGTATTGCCAGCCGCATCCGTTGCCCGGGCCGTGACGGAGTGCGTCCCCTGCGCCAGCGCGGTGCTCGGCGTGAAGCTCCAGCTTCCCCCGGCGTCGGCCTTGGCGGTCCCCGCCGCCTGCCCATCCAGGAGGACGGTTACCGTACTGGCGGCCTCGGCCGTGCCGGAGATGACAGGGTTCACGGTCTTCACCACGGCGCCGTTGGCGGGCGTCAGCAGCACCGGGGCGTCAGGTGCCACCGAGTCCACGCTGAAGGAGCGGGTGGGGGCGTCAGGGCTGGTATTGCCCACCGCATCCGTCGCCCGGGCCGTGACGGAGTGCGTCCCCTGAGACAGCGCGGTGCTCGGTGTGAAGGTCCAGTTTCCTCCGGCATTGGCCTTGGCGGTCCCCGCCGACACTCCATCCAGGAGGACGGTCACCGTGCTGGCGGCCTCGGCCGTGCCGGAGATGACAGGGTTCACGGTCTTCACCACGGCGCCATTGGCGGGCGTCGCCACCACCGGGGCATCAGGCGCCACCGAGTCCACGGTGAAGGAGCGCGAGGGGGCGTCAGGGCTGGTATTGCCAGCCGCATCCGTTGCCCGGGCCGTGACGGAGTGCGTCCCCTGAGACAGCGCGGTGCTCGGAGTGAAGCTCCAGTTCCCACCGGCATCGGCCTGGGCGGTCCCCGCCGCTTGCCCATCCACGAGGACGGTCACCGTGTTGTCGGCTTCGGCCGTGCCGGAGATGACCGGGGTCGTGGTCGTCAACACGGCGCCGTTCGCGGGCGTCAGCACCACCGGAGGCACCATGGGCGTCCCTTGCACGAGGACCATGCGCCCACCCGGGATGCCGTTCGTGATGACAGTGAGGAAGTAGTAGCCAGCCTGGACGGAGGGCACGGTGCCCGTCACCGAGGTGTCCGAGTAGTTCCCGCGGGGCATCCGCGTCTGGGCGCCTCCCTCCACCGCCATCAGGCCGAGCATCGGGAAGTTGGTGGCGGAGCTCTGGGAGTTCCCGCTGCTGGCCTCCGAGACTCCTCGGAAGTGATTGCCGGTCAGCTGGATGGCCGTCTGCGGTCTCAAGGCCGCGGACGGAGCCTGGAACCCGGGACGCCACGCAGCGAGGGCTCCCGTGTCCTCATACACCTCCGCGCTGACCAGCGGGCTGCCATTGCTCGAGCCTCCGGTGACGAGCACCTTGCCATCGGGCAGCAGCGTCACCGCATGGCCTGTCCGGGGCGTGTTCAAGGACGTGTCAGCGGAAGCCCATTCGCCGGTCCCGGGGTCATAGACCTCCATGCTGGCCAGGGAGCTGGTGGTGCTGGAGCCCCCGATGATGAAAGCCTTGCCCGAGGTCAGCGTCGTCGCCGTGGCGGAGACGCGGCCCGTGGCCATGCTGCCCATCAGCAGCCAGATGCCCCTGGCGGGGTCATACTCCTCCGTGCGCTGCACATAACCGCTGCCGGAGTCACCCCCGGCGATGAGCACCCTGCCATTGGGCAGCATCGTCGCCGCGTGGTCGTAGCGCTGGATGTTCAGTCTGCCGGTCTCGCTCCAGGTGCCCGTCGCGGCGTCGTAAAGCTCCGCGGTGAACCTGGCGCCGGGGTCGGACCCTCCGGCGACGAGCACCTTGCCATTGGGGAGCCGCGTCGCCGTGTGGCGGTCTCGACGGTCGCCCATCGCGCCGGTGGTCGCCCACGTGCCCGTCGCGGGGTCGTACACCTCGGCGCTGGTCAGGGCGCTGCCGTTGATGCCGCCAGCCACGAGCACCTTGCCATCTGGCAACACCGTCGCCGTGTGGCCTTCCCGCGGCGAGTCCATGGTGCCGGTGGGAGTCCACGTGCCCGTCGCGGGGTCATACACCTCGGCGCTGGCCAGGGTGCCGCTGGCGCTGAAGCCGCCGGTGACGAGCACCTTGCCCGTCAGGAGCAGCGACGCCGTGTGCCTGGAGCGCGCGGTGCCCATGGAGCCCGTGGAAGCCCAGGCGCCCGTCGTGGGGGCATACACCTCGGCGCCGGTCAGGGGGCCGGCGGCGTTGGAGCCGCCAGCGACGAGCACCGTGCCATCTGGCAACACCGTCGCCGTGTGGCCATTGTGGGCCGAAGCAGGAGCGGCCGTGGAAGCCCAGGCACCCGCTCCGGGGTCATACAGGTCCACGCTGCGCTGGGATTGACCGGAGTTGGAGCCTCCCGCGACGAGCACCTTGCCCGAGGGCAGCAGGGTCGCCGTGGCGTGGTACCGGCCAATGGACAGGGCGCCGGTGGTCGTCCAGGTGCCCGTCGCGGCGTCATACTCCTCCGTGCCGGCGCTGGAGGGGCCGTTTCCTCCCGCGATGAGCACCCTGCCAGAGGGCAGCAGGGTTGCCGTGGCGCCGTCGTGCGCGGTGGCGAGGGAGCCGGTCGTCGTCCAGGTTCCCGTCCCGGGGTCATACGTCTCGGCGCTGAGGCCGTTGCCGCCGGCGACGAGCACCTTGCCATTGGGCAGCAGCATCGCCGTGTGGCCGTTCCGGGCAGAGACCAGCGCGCCGGTGGAGGTCCAGGCGCCCGTCGCAGGGTCATACACGCTCACGCTGTTCAGGGAGGCATCTCCATTCCAGCCGCCAGCGACGAGCACCTTGCCGTCGGGCAGCAGGGTCGCCGTGTGGCTGGCCCGGGGCGCGGGCAGAGAGCCGGTGGCGGTCCAGGTGCCCGTCGCGGGATCGTAGACCTCCGCGAGGGTCAGGTAGTTGCTTCCGGACCGGCCGCCGACGACGAGCACCTTGCCGGTGGGCAGCAGCGTCGCCGTGTGCTCCCGGCGGGCACTGACCATGGGGCTCGCGTACGTCCAGGCACCTGTCGCGGGGTCATACACCTCCGTGCTGGCCAGGCCGCTGCCGAAGTAGGTGCTGGCGCCTCCCGCGATGAGCACCTTGCCATCGGGCAGGAGCGTCGCCGTGTGATTCTTCCGGGCCAGGGCCATGGCGCCGGCGGAAGCCCAGGTGCCCGTCGTGGGGTCGAAGATCTCCGTGCCGGGAATCCCGTCGCCGAGGATGTTGGCGCCTCCCGCGACGAGCAGCTTGCCTGACGGGAGCAGCGTCGCCGTGTGCTCGCCGCGGATCCCCGACATGGCGCGGGCGGACCTCCAGCTCGCCGCCTTCACCCCGCCCGTCATTCCCTCCCGTTCCAGGGCCTGGCCTTGCTGTGCCGGCCGCGCCGGGGGCTCCCCGGTGGAAGGGTCCGCGGGGCTGCAGTGGAGCCACAGGAGGCCCAGCAATAGCGGCCAGAGCCTGGCCAGGAAGGAATGGGAAGACCGCGGACGGCCGTCGCGAAACATGTCGGATGCTCCTGAAGAAGATCGAAGAAGGTGGTGCTCCGGCCCGCAACCCGCTCGCCCGTCGCAGGGTATGTCGACGGCAGCCGTCTGTGTAAGAGGCAAGAACGTTTGAAGGCCATGGGGAAGGTCGCTGGGGCTTGAACGCCAGGGACGCGAGCCCATATCGCCCGAAATGCAAGCCTGCGCGATTCAGGCAATGAGATGGATTGGAAATGGCGGGCGTGGCGAGCGCGCCCTCCCCGTGGACTGCCGGGAAGGGCGCTGCCGGTGGCCGTCCGGAATCCCGCGTCAAGCCTGGAGCCCGGGAATGTCTGTCAAATCAGAAGCGGGCGAGGAAGGCGTCGTAGCCGCCGGCGTGGGTGTTGCCGCCGAGGCTTCCGAAGGTCTGTCCAGCGACGTAGGTGTTGCCGGAGGCATCCACGGCCACTCCGTAGGCGATGTCCGGGCGCGAGGTGCCCAGCGTTCGGGCACCCAGCGCGGTACCGAGCGCGTCGTACCGGGTGAGGAAGGCATCAGAGCCGCCCGCGGACGGGATGCCGGCGAGTCCGTAGGTGTAGCCGACAACCTGCACGACATTGTCCGTTGTGACGGCGACTCCGAATGCGTAGTCGGGCTGAGTGCCGCCAAGCATGCGGCTCCAGTCGCGGTTGCCGGCGCTGTCGTAGCGGGCGAGCAGCACGTCGATGGTGCCGTTGTTGGTGTTGCCGTCCAGACTGCCGAACGTGTCGCCAGCGATGTAGACACCGCCGTCGGGGCCCACGGCAACGCCCTTGGCGTCATCGAGGTCGCCCGCGTCGATCTGCCGGACCCACTGCTGGACACCGAGGATGTTGAGCTTGAGCAGGAAGATGTCGCTGGTCCCCGGCGTGCTGGAGCCGTCGAGGCTGCCCTGGGTGTTCCCGACGACGTAGACCTCGTGGGTGGGCGTGACGGCGATGCCGCGCGCCATGTCGCCCGTGGCGGTGCCGTACTGCTGGAGCCAGTACGGGTTGCCCGCCGTGTCGTAGAGCGCGACGACGATGTCGTAGTTGTTGGGATTGCCGCCGTTGGCGAAGCTGCCGCCGGTGTATCCGGCGAAGTAGAGGGTGTCGTCCGCGCCAATGGCGATGCCGGTGGCGAAGTCATCCATCTGCGTGCCGTTCTGACGCAACCACAGGCGGTTGCCAGCGGCATCGTACTTGGCGATGAAGTAATCGATGCCACCCGCGTTCGTGTAGAAGTCGAGGCCGCCGAAGGTGGTGCCGGCCACGTACGCGTTGCCGTCCGCGTCGGTGGCCACGGCGGTGGCGCGGTCCATCTGCGTGGTGCCCAGCTGGTGCACCCACTGGAGGTTGCCGGCGGTGTCGTACCGGGCGATGAACGCGTCCTGACCGCCGGCTTTCGGGTCGGCGCCGAGCTGGCTGGTCGTCTGACCCGCCACGTAGACGCTCGTGCCCGAGACGGCCACGGCGTTGGCCTGCTCGTCAAGGTTGGCGCCGAGCTGGCGCACCCAGGAGGGGGCCGGGACCTGGGCCTCGGCGACAGCGGGGGCACCCGCGGCGCAGATGACGCTGGCGAACCCGAACATGCTCAAGAGGGGGTGTTTCATCACGAACTCCATTTCTCAGTGGGGGGACCGAACCGTGGGCAGGTCTGTCGCCACGGCACCCATGCAAGACCACGAGATACAGGCGCGCGGAAGATGGGTAGGGAAAGACACGCAACAGGCCGTGTCTCACTCGGCCCCGAGTGGCCGCTGACCCGGATGCGAATGATGCACCGTGGCAGACCCGATACACGTCGAGACAGGCACAGGTCGTTGAAAGGGATTGGAGCCAGCCTGTCGGGGACACGCCTGGAGAAACCGGGACTTCCAAGGGAGCAACGTCGCTCCAGCGGGACGCGAGCAGGAAGCGGGGTGTGCCTACCCGGATTTCGGGTAGGCACCGGTCCGCATCATCCCGCCGTCGGGCAGGTCGCGGGCTCGAGGTAGAAGGCTTCCCAGGCGCCAACGTCGGTGGGATTGCAGATGCCCACGTTGCCGCCATTTCCGCTCTGGATGGGAGCGCCGGTGGTGTTCTCCTTCCAGTTGCGCGCGGTGCCCGTCGACGATTCGAAGCCGTAGCGATTGCGGCCGCCGTGGATGCCGCAGTCGTAGCGGGTGAACGCCTCCGCCGTGGTGAGCGTGGCGTTCACGGTGAGCTGGTCCGCGACCACCGCCAGGTACGCGCCGCTCGCTCCCTTGAGCTTGTACTTCGCGCCGCTCGTGACGAGCTCGAAGATCGCGCCACCGGTCTGCGTCGTGCCGAGCGCGGCCACCTTGCCCGCGCCGTCGACGGTGAGCCACTGGTCGCTGCGCTCGCTCTGGATGCGGAAGCAGCCCGTGCTGCTGCTGGTTTCGATGTGGCACGTCGCATCGCAGCCATCCCCCGGCTGGGTGTTGCCATCGTCGCATTGCTCGCCGCTCTCGACCGTGCCGTTGCCGCACACGGGGCCGGTGCTGCCACCCGGGCAGGCCACCAGTTCGAGGTAGAAGCCCTCCCATGCGCCGCCATCGGCCGGGTTGCAGGCGCCGCCATTGCCGCCGTCACCGCTCTGGATCGGCCCGCCCAGCGTGGTTTCCTTCCAATGGGGCGCGCTCCCCGACGAAGCCTGGAAGCCGAAACGATTGCGCCCGCCATAGCCGCAGGCAAGCCGCGTGAACGACTCACCGCTGGCGAAGTTGGCGCTCATCGCGAGCTGGTTCGTGACGACCGCCAGGAACGCGTCGCCCGAGCCCTTGAGCTTGAATTGGGTGCCGTTCGGAACGAGCTGGAAGATCTGCCCTCCTGCTTGCGTCGCGCTGCCTGCGACGACCTTGCCCGCGGTGTCGATGCTGAGCCACTTGTCGCTGCGCTCACTTTGAATCTGGTAGCAGCTCCCGCCCGAGGTCTCGACGAACGTGGCCGTGTAGGTGGCCGCGCTGCCAGGCGTGGTGAAGGTGTGCGATTGCGCGCCGCCGTCCGACCACGACGAGAACGCCCAGAACTTTCCGTTCGCGTACTGCGGCGAGTCGACGCCCACCAAGCGGACGACACCGACCACGCCGGTCGTGTCATGCGGCGCCGCGAACGGCCGCCCGTCCATCAGCACCTGCAGCCCGCTCGGCACGCTGGTGACCCTGAGCGGTACCGTGACGGGGAGGACGTCGCGATACGTCGTGTGGGTGAGTCCAATCGAGTCGCGCACCGTGAGCCGCACGCGATACCAGACGTTGGCCGAGCTCTCGCCGATGCTCGGTATGGGCCAGCTCCCGCTCGTGATGCCGGTGGTGTCGGCCATGGCCGGGTGCGTGTGGGTATCGTGATGGAAGGTGATGCTCCAGGTCAGCGCGCTCGGAGGCAGCGCGCCATCCTCCAAGTCGCTGGCCGAGCCGGAGAACAGCATGTTGGTGGCCGCGGCGTAGGTCGCGCCCGCGGCCGGCGTCGCGATCGTGGCCACCGGCGGCTTGTTGGACGTCACCGTCAGCACCGCCTCGGCGCTGGTGGCCGAGCCAAGCCCGTTGGTCACGACCACGCGGAAGCGCGCGCCACTGTCAGCGAGCTGCGCGGCGTTCAGCACGTAGCTCGGCGAGGTGGCGCCGGCGATGTCCACGCCGTTCCGCTGCCACCGGTAGGTGAGAGGCGGCTCGCCGCTCGCCGACACCGTGAAGGTCGCCGGATAGCCGACGGAGACCAACGTGCTCGCCGGCTGCTGCGCGATGCTCGGAGGCAGCGACGCCGTGTAGGCGATGCGGCCCACCTGGCCCGCGCCACGCGCCAGATAGTAGAGCGCGCCATCGGGACCCACATCGAGGTCCACGGGGCCCGCGGCGGCCGTCGCGAACAGCGAACGCGCGCCGGTGTTCGGGTCGATGCGTGAGATCCAATCGTTGGTGTAGTCCGCGAAGAAGTATTGACCGACGTACGCGCTGGGAAACGCCGAGACCGGTGGGTTGTAGAAGGCCCCGCCTGCGATGCAGTTGCCGGCGGCCGTGCCGGAGCCATGCGGGTACGCGAAGAACGGCTGCGTGAGCTCCGGGCGATTCGTGAAGTAGCCTTCAGTCATCGGCCAGCCGTAGTTGGCACCGGCCTGGCCGCGGTTGATCTCTTCCCAGCCGCCTTCGCCCACGTCGTTGATGAACAGGGTCCCCGTGCCGGGCTGAACGTCGAAGGTGAAGGGGTTGCGCAGCCCCATCGCCCAGGTCGCCTTGGCAAGCCCGGTGGCGGCCGCGTAGAACGGATTGTCCGTGGGAATGCTGCCGTCCGGGTTGAAGCGCAGCAGCTTTCCAAGGGGCGTATTCAGGCTCTGCGAGTTCGAGGAGACGGCGTTCTCTCCGACCGAAACGTAGAGCTTGCCGTCGAGTCCGAAGCGAACCGCGCCGCCGTTGTGGTTGGCGGCGTCGAGCGTCGGAAGGTCGGCGAGCACCAGCTCGCTTCCGGGAACCGCCACGTTGCCGTTGGCGGTGAAGCGGCTGACCCGATTGTGGATGCTGCCGGCAACCGACGTGTAATAGACATACAGATAGTGGTTGCTGGCGAAGTTGGGATCGAACGCGACGCCCATCAGCCCACGCTCGTTGTCGGTGTCCACGGCGAGCGTCACGAACGGAGTCGCCAGGAGCTGGCCGTTCTGGACGATGCGCAGCGCGCCGTTCTTCTCCGAGACGAACAGGCGCCCATCGGGCGCGAAGGTCATGGTGGTCGGTCCCTGGAGGCCGCTGACGAAGACGGAGTCCGCGAAGTTGGCGTCTTGAACGACCGCGCCCGCGCGCGCGACCGCGAGCTCCGGGGCCTCCGGTGTCGAGCAGCCCACGGCGAGGGAGAGGACAGCGCATACGACGAAGAGCGGCATGGGATGCCATGCTCGTACACTCGTTCTCACCTGTGATTGCATCGCGACTTCTCCCGGTTGAACAGGCTCACGCGGCCCGTGGGCTGCGGGAGCGTTGGTGGTGCTGTCCTGTTTTACCTTGAAAGCCTGTTCACCGGGAACAACTTAAGAATCAGCGCGTCTCTCTTGCAGGCGTGGCTTTCTCAAAACGCCGATCCGGCACCAGCCACATCATCGCGGCCAGCACATAGACTGCCTCGGAAAAATGCCCATTGAAGAAGGCGCTGATGATGCCGACCAGGTAGAAGACCGGCGAAATCTTGCCCTTGAGATCGCGCCCGACCGCCAGCGCCAGTGTCGACTTCCGGCCCTGCGTCGCCACCATGAGGGTTTGCAGCAGCCACCAGGCGAAGGCGCACATCAGAAGCACGAAGCCGTAGAGCGCCAGCGGCACGGACGCGAAATGGTTTTCGCCCATCCAGCCGGTGGCGAAGGGGATCAGCGACAGCCAGAACAACAGGTGCAGGTTCGCCCACAGCATGCCGCCGGTGACATGGCTGATGGTGTGCAAGAGATGATGGTGGTTGTTCCAGTAGATGCCGACGTAGATGAAGCTGAGCACGTAGCTGAGGAAGACGGGGAGCAGGGGCCGCAGGTCGGCCAGCTCGCTGCTGTGCGGCACCTTGAGCTCCAGCACCATGATCGTGATGATGATGGCGATGACGCCGTCGCTGAACGCTTCCAGCCGGTTCTTGTCCATGCTTCCCCCGCGCACACTGTGAGTCGCCTGGCGGACGACCCTGCCGGTCATGCTATTCCGGAATGGCTCCCAGGAGCGGCGTCAAATCCGGATCGGCCTTCTGCATCGCCTGACGATAGGCCGGCCGCGCGCCAATGCGTTGCAGATAGGCCAGGATGTTGGGCCAGGGTGAGAGGTCATACGGCTTGAACAGCCGCATCGTGGTCAACGAGAACACGGTCATGATGTCCGCCGCCGTGAACTCCTTGCCGGCCAGATAGGGTGCCTCCCCCAGCCGCTTCTCCAGGGTCGAGAAGACCCGGTTGAAGCGCTCCCTGGCCGCCTGCAGCACCGCGTTCTTGTCCGAAGGGTCGACGCGCTCCAGATACCTCACCTGCAAGACGACCGGTTGCAGCGTCCCGTTGGCGAAGTGGAACCAGTAGAGGTAGTCGGCGAACCCGGGTTCGCCGCGCTTCACCACGAGCCGGCCATCGCCATGGGTCTGGAGCAGATACTCGCAGATTGCCCCGGACTCCCCCAGGACGAGGTCGCCGTCAGTGAGGATGGGCGCCGTGCCCATGGGATGAAGCGCCTTGTATTCCGGCGGGGCCAGCCGGTTGTCGGTCCGGCGCGGATAGCGCTTCAGCTCATAGTCGAGCCCGAGCTCCTCACAGAGCCAGACGATCCGCTCTGATTGTGACCGTCCCAGATGATGCAGCGTCAGCATGCTCGCTCCCTCGCCCGGAGCATTGTCCGGGTCATGCGCGAACCGTAAGCTGCGTGGATCCGCTGGAAAAGACGGGCCCGCATACCGGTATGGCGACTACCACCCTCCCCGAATTCCTCCGCGTTCGCCGCGAGCGGCTTCACCCCGCCTCGACCGAGCGGCGGCGGACGCCCGGACTTCGTCGCGAGGAGGTCGCGGCGCGCGCTGGCGTGAGCGTCACCTGGTACACGTGGCTCGAACAAGGCCGCGGCGGCGTGCCGTCCGACGACGTGCTCGAACGGCTGGCTCGCGCGCTCGAGCTCGACGACACGAACCGCGAGATGCTGTTCCTGCTCGCGCACGCGCGTCCGCCACCGCGCCGCCACACGCCGCCCGCCCAGGTCACGCCCTCGTTGCAGCGGGTGCTCGACAACCTGCACGTGCCCGCGCTCGTGAAGACGCCGACGTTCCAGATCGTCGCGTGGAACCGCGCCGCGGTGGCGGTGATTGGCGACTACGCCGCGATTCCCGAGCACGACCGCAACATGCTGCGCCGGGTCTTTCACCCTGAATCCGCCGCGTTCCTGCCGCATGGGGATGACATGCGCCGCACGTGCCTCGCCGCGTTTCGCGTCGACATCGAGCGTGCGGGAGCATCCGAAGAGGCCGCCGCGCTCGTCGACGAGTTGATGGCGGCGAGCGAGGAGTTCCGCCGGCTGTGGGCCGAAAATGAGTTGAGCACGCACGGCGTGAAGGTCAGGCGGATCGTCCGGCCGGATGTCGGCGAGCTCGTGTTCGAGACATCGGTGTTCTCCGTCGATGACAGCGACGGCCTCAGCATGTTGGTCCTCTCCCCGGCGGACGACGCTTCCGCGCGTGGGGTCGAACAGTTGATCCGAGCGAACACCGCGGGTGCGTCATGATGAGCCACGTCACGATTGCCGCAGTGAGTCTGGCATGACTGTATTGACGTATGGATGTTGAAGGACGTGAACCTGTCGTTCAGGCCGCTCCACGGCCCCCCGACCACGTTCCAGAGCGTGTCGATTCCGAACGCCACCGGCGTCGGCTCATCTCCCTGGGAGCGCCCGGAGATTCTCGCTCGGGGCCTACCGCCCCTGACGCTACTCGGTCAGATGAATCGGGCGCGGCAGCGCCGCGAGGAATTGCTGCACGACCGGCGAGTCCGCCTGACCGTCGTACACAAATTCGACGTCGAAGCGGCCGTCGAGCTCGTCAAGCGCGACCAGCCGCACCGTGCGCGGGCACATCGGTGAAGTGCTTTCCGGCACGAACGCGTAGCCCATGCCGGCCGCGACGAGCCCGATGAGCGTCGGGATGTCGCTGCCGACCTGCGCGATGCGCGGCGTGAATCCGGCCCGCCGGCATTGCTCGAGCAAGAACCGGTGATGCGCGGCGGACCGGAGTGGATCGAACCAGACGAACGGCGCGCCTGCGAGTTCGGCCAGTCGACGGGGCGCGCGGAAGCGCTGGCCCGGCGTGGACAGCATCGCGAGCACGAACCGGTCGCGCAGCAGCCGGATGCCTGACAGCTGTGGCGCCTCGTCCTGCCGCCACGCCATGATGCCGCCATCGAGATCTCCGCGTGCGATCGCAGTCGCCTGATCGGCCGACAGCATTGGCGAGATCGACAGCATGACGTCAGGGCAGGCGTTCCGGAAGGCCTTGAGAACGTTCGACACCACCGGCAACGGGAAGTAGTTCGGCAGCACGCCGAGACGCAGCTCGCCGAGTTGGCCGGCTGCGCAGCGCAGCGCACGTTCGCGGCTGCCCTGCAGCTCGGCGAGCAGGCGCGTAGCGTCCTGCAGAAAGCTCGCGCCGGCCGCTGTGAGCGCGATGCCCGTCGAGCGGCGGATCAACAGCGGGGTGCCGATCGCCTCTTCAAGCTCGCGGATCTGCCGGGAAAGCGCGGGTTGCACAATCCCGACCGCGCGGGCGCCGGCCATCATGCTGCCGGCTTCAGCGACCGCCACGAAGTAGCGCAGATGGCGCAATTCGACCTGTCGCATGCGGTGCCTGTCCATTCCGTCGATATACCTGGAAAGCATGACGTACTGCATTGAATAGTATTGGGAAGTATGGATGGCTCAATCTAGGTTGGCCAGCGTCATGACGACTGTCCGCGCGGCGCGGACGTTTGTCGCACTTCCACATGCCACTCCATATCCAGACTCCCTACATCCGTTCGCAAGCTGCGTCCCGCCGGCTTGGCAAAGACGTCCTGTTGAAGATCGAGGCGATGCAGCCGTCCGGCTCGTTCAAGCTGCGCGGTGTCGGTGCGGTATGCGACGCGCGGCGCGCAGCGGGAGCCCGTCGTTTCGTGTCGTCGTCGGGCGGCAACGCGGGCATCGCGGTCGCCTATGCCGGTCGCGAGCTTGGCGTGCCCGTGCTCGTCGTTGTTCCGGAGAGCACGTCCGCGCGCGCACGCGACCTGATCCGTCTCGAAGGCGCGGAGTTGATCGTCCACGGCGCTTCTTGGGCGGAGGCGAACACGTTCGCGCAATCCGTGATCGGCGCGCACGACGCGTTCGTGCATCCATTCGACGATCCGGTGCTGTGGCGGGGCCATGCGACGATGATCGACGAGATGGCGGCAGCCGGACCGAAGCCCGACGCAGTCGTGCTGGCGGTGGGCGGCGGCGGGTTGCTGTGCGGTGTGCTCGAAGGGCTGGCGCGCAACGGCTGGCGCGATGTGCCGGTCGTCGCGGCCGAGACCCAAGGCGCGGACTGCTATGCGCGTTCGGTTGCGCAGGGGCGGCCATTCGAGTTGCCAGGGATTACGAGCATCGCCACGTCGCTCGGCGCGAAGCGGCCTTGCGACGCGGCGGTTGAGTGGGCGACGCGCCATGCGGTCGACAACGTCGTTGTGTCCGATGCGGCAGCAGTGGCGGCCTCACTGCGGTTTCTCGACGAACACCGGATCCTGGTGGAGCCCGCGTGCGGGGCCGCACTGGCCGCGCTCGACGCGGCGTCGCCGGTGCTTGCCGCCGCGTCACGCATCGCGGTGATTGTCTGCGGTGGCGTCACGGCCACGGTTGAGCATCTGCAAGCATTGAGCAGCCGGGCGCGATGACAGGGGGGAGTGGGCGGATGTCGTGCCGCGCCTCCGGGGCTAGCTGGAGGAACGTTCGACCTGCAGGGCCTGCTCGACGTGCTCGCCCCTGACGTGGTGCTGGTCGCCGACGGCGGCGGCGTGGCGGCTGCGGCCCGGCGCCCGATCGTCGGTGGCAATCGCGTGGCCGGGTTCTTGTCTCGCTTCCCCACGATCGCCCCCGGCGCTCGGAGCGCAGGTGACCCTGAGCCGGTAACAGGCATGGCTCGGCTGCGCCCGGGTCCAGGAGGAATTGGAGCGCTGTTGGAGGCGAGGTGACCGAATTTCGGATGGGCACACCGGCACCGCGAATGCGTGAGGTCTCTGACCTGCATCACCCGGTGAAGACGCCCCAGCAGATGTCGTTCCGCGCCCGCTGGTCTTCGAGGACCAGCTCACGGAGGGCGGCGGGGATCCGCTTCCGCTGCCATCCCAGCTCCTTCAGGCGGGCCTTTTCCGCGTCACCCACGGCGACCGACGCGGCGGCGGCCCGGATGGCGTACGCCGCCGCGCCCAGGTAGTGCGCGGCGACGTGGGCGACGGCCACGGCCTGGCCTGCCGCGAGCGCAGCGAACCGGGCCGGGTCAGGCAACCCACGACCCGCGGCGTTGGCCACGAACGCGGTCCGGTGGGCGTCACGCATCGGCACCTCGCCCTGGATCCACGCCCGTCCCACGGCGATGGCGTCACGGGGGCGCGCGTCCTCGGGGCACGCGGTCTCGAAGAAGGGCAGGACGTGCTCCGCGCAGACGGCGGCCCACTCCGCGAGCAGGTGGTGGTCCTCGTCGGTCAGGCTCCCGCCGCGACGAACCGTGATCAACCTGGGGTCTCGCTCTTTCGGTAGGATCGGCATCGAGCGATTCTCGCTGAGCCTCCTCGTCGACGCGATGGGGTTGGCGATGGACGGTACGACGGGGACCCAACGAGATGAAACTCCCGGAACGGCTGATAGGTCTCAACGCGGATGACCAGGGGGCGTTCGCGCGCAGGAACGTCGAGAAGGCTTCGCTCGAGGAACTGCTCGACGCGCTCGACCTCGATCCGCTTGGCGAATGGGCGCTTCTCCACATCACCCACGAGCTGGTCCAGCGCGGTACGGAGATCCTCGCGCCGATAGAGGCGAGGCTGGTTGCGCGTCCGACACGCAAGGCGGCCTACGGGCTCTGCGAGGCGCTGATCGAGCTCTTCCAGAAAGCGCCAGAAACGGAGTCCTCGATCATCCGCGTGCTCATCCAGGCAGGGGAAGAGGCCATGCGGGTCGAGGCCAATCCATTCGACGCCACGACCTTGATCGTCCACCTCGCCGATTGCGCCCGATTGGCGGAGCGGGCACTCCCGGAAGCACGACCGCTGGCGCTCGCCTTCCTCGACCGCGCCCGGCACGAGCCGGAGCCCGACCGTTTTGCCGTGCGCGAAGCGGCATTCCTTGCTGGCGGGGAGGGTGGCGGCAGTCAGTGATGAGCGTGTGAGGCCCTTCGCAACGGGGCTCCAGGTGCCTCTATACCGGGCATTCCCCTGAAGGAGCCTCGCCTGATGCAAACGGGTTGTTCGTCCTGCCCGGGGAGCCTCACGCGGTCATCCCGGACGACGAGTTCCGGCCCGACCGCTTGCCCCTTCGGTTCGGACACGAAGTAGGCCCGCCCGTAGAACCGTGTTCCAGGGCGGCGATCATCCGCTGGCGGTCAGCTCTTCCGGCTCGTTCCGGAACGACTCCCTCCACTTCCTGGCCGTCCGTGAACCACACATACTCGACCTCCGCATGGCGGCCGTCGAGATCAATGGGGCGGACTCGATGCACCCATGACGCAGCGCCCCGGCCTTGGGCAGGCACAGGACGCGATTACCTGGAGCAGACACGGACGTGCACGATGGCCCTTTGCGCGCAGCGGCAGCGACACGAACGGCCTGGTGCCTTAACGCGCGATTCCGTCGAGCGCGGCGATGCTCTTTGCCGGCAGCACGAGTGACGCCGCGGCCACGTTCTCTCGCAGGTGCGCGACCGACGACGTGCCCGGGATGAGCAGGATGTTCGGCGCGCGGTGCAATAGCCACGCGAGCGCGACCTGCATCGGCGTCGCGTCCAGGTCGTTCGCGACTTCCGACAGCGTCGAGGACTGGAGCGGCGTGAAGCCGCCGAGCGGGAAGAACGGCACGTAGGCGATGCCCTGCTTCGCCAGCGCGTCGATGAGCGCGTCGTCTCCGCGATGCGCCAGGTTGTAATGGTTCTGCACGCACACGATCTCGGTGAGCGCTTGCGCCTGCTCGACCTGACGTGCCGTCACGTTGCTGAGTCCGATGTGGCGGATGAGCCCCTCGCGCTTGAGTTCGATGAGGACGGCGAGCTCTTTGTCGAGCGGGCCTTCCGTTGGCGTCATGCTCATCATGCGCAAGTTCACGACGTCGAGCGCGTCGAGCCCGAGGTGGCGCAGGTTGTCCTGGAGGTCCGAGCGGATCTCGGCGGGCGATAGCGCCGGGAGCCACGACTTGTCCGCGCCACGCCGGCCACCCAGCTTCGACACGATCACGACGTTCCTCGGATACGGATGCAGCGTGGCGCGAATGAGCTGGTTCGTGACGTGTGGTCCGTAGGCTTCGCTCGTATCGAAGTGGTCGATGCCAATCGAGATCGCCTCGCGCAGCACCGCCGCGGCCGCTTCGGGATCACGCGGCGGTCCCCAGACATGCGGGCCCGCGAGCTGCATGGCGCCGTAGCCCATGCGGTGCACCGTGAGCGATGTGCCGGGGAACGTGAACCGGCCGCCGAGTTTGTCTGTATTCGTCATGGGCTCAAATCTAGCGATGGCCACAATTCACACCAGCAAATAGCATGCATGCCAATCATGAACGTTGTTCGTGCCAGGAATCTCGACCTCAACCTGCTGCGCGTGCTCGTCGCCGTCGCCGACACGGGCTCGGTCACGAAGGCGGCCGCGGGGCTCTACCTCACGCAGTCGGCGGTGAGCGCGGCGCTCGCCCGGCTCAGCGAGTCGCTGGACACGCCGATGCTCGTGCGCCACGGACGCGGCGTGATTCTGACGAGCCGGGCGGCACGCCTCGTGACCGAGGTCCGTCCGCTGCTCGAGGCGATGCTCCAGGCCGCGCTCGCACCGGCGCGCTTCGATCCGCGCACGAGCGAGCGGATCATCCGCCTCGGGCTCGCCGACTTCGCGGACGAGTGGCTGCTGCCGCCGCTGTTGCGCCGGCTCGGACGTGACGCGCCCAAGATGCGGCTCGTCTGCATGCCGGTCCAGTTCCGCACGGTGGTCGAGGCGCTGACGACCCGTCGCGTCGACCTCGCGGCCACGGTCATCGACAAGGTGCCGCGGGGCATCCTGCGCACGCCGCTCATCCGCGGCCATTTCGTCTGCCTGTTCGACCCGCGCCACGTGCGCCTCGGAGCGCGACCCAGCAAGCGCATGTATCTCGCGCAGGAGCACGTCATCGTCTCCTTCAACGGCGACCTCCGCGGCACGGTCGAGGACAGGTTCGGAGTCGAGCGGCGCGTCCGCTGCTCGGTCGCGAGCTTCAGCGCGATCGGCGCCATCGTCGACGGCAGCGAGCTGGTGGCGACCTTGCCCGAGGCCTTCACGGCGCAGCTCCAGCGGCAGCGGCCGCACCTTCGCAGCGCGCCCTTTCCCTTCGCGCATCCCGCTGGCGGCCTGGACCTGCTCTGGCCCGCCGCGCTGGACCAGGACGAAGCATGCACCTTCGTGCGCGCCGCGATCCTCGATATCGCCAGGCAGGGATCCGCTGCTTCTTGACGTCTCGCGTGGGTGACGAGTTCAGTCCGTCAGGCTTCTGAAATAATGGGAGTCACCTGGCCCCTTGGCCGGGGGAAGGCGGAGCCTGTCGCTGGAGGAGGCTGACGCGTGCACGAGTACGATTTGATCGCGGACTGGTATGCATCCCACCGTGCAGGCCGCATGGGCGTCCCGGAAGTGACAGCGCTCGCGGCCTCACTTCCGGCCGGCGCCTCGGTGCTGGACGTCGGCTGCGGCACGGGACTGCCGCTGACACGGGTGCTGCTGGAGCACGGCTGCCACGTGATGGGCGTGGACAGCTCCCGCGAGCTGCTGGCGCGATTTCAAGCGAACTTCCCCCTCGTGCCGGTGCGCTGTGCGCCCATCCAGTCGTGCGAGCTTCAGGAACAGGCGTTCGACGCCGCGATCGCTTGGGGGGTCTTGTTCCACTTGAGCCACGAAGCGCAGGAACAGGCGATCTCCAATATCGCGAGGGCCTTGAAACCTGGCGCCGCGTTCCTCTTCACCTCAGGCGACGCGCATGGCACCATCGACGGCGAGCCGATGAATGGCGTCCCGTTCCGCTATCACTCGTACAGCGTCGACGGGTACCGCGACCTGCTGCGCGCGCACGGGCTCACGCTGGACGCGACGCACACGGACCCTGGCGGGAACGTCTACTTCCTGGCTCGCAAGACGGGATGAGGCGGCTTCTCGCCATCCGCGACACACGGGTCCGAGGCGTTTGCATGGCCGGCACACCGGACTCCCGACCGTTGTGCCTACCCAAAATCCGGTCGCTGCCTCAGGTGCCGGTGCTCGTCCTGCTCTACGACAGGCCTCCGTGGCTCGGGCTGGAGCTATCATGACGGAGCAGGCCACATGGCCCGACGCCCCATCGCGGGAGAGCGGACCTGGCACTTGAGCGAGGACAGACCGTGGAATTCCGACACCTCTCCGCACCCGCCTGGTCCGCGTTCAAGTCCTGGCTGCTCAAGTTGCACGGCGTTCCCATCTCCCACCTCCGTCTCCTGACCGGCGGCTGTCCGGCGGAGGAGCTGCCCGCGCTCGCGAAGGAACTCAAGCGCGTGCGGGCCGACTTCAAGAAGCGCCCCAACGAGGTCTCGGCCCCTGCGGACGAGCGCCTCCGGACGGCCTACGCGGCGCTCGGTGTGCCCTGGTCCGCGTGGAGCGAGGTGGCGCGCGAGGTCCAGCACGACCTGAAGCGCAAACGGTACGCGCGCTGGACGGGGGGGGATGCGCTCGAGTTCCCCGAGGGGCCTCCCGCCGAGGACCTGGTGACCGTCTTGTTGTTCGGAGGCGTGGAGCAGGCACGAACCCATCTGCTGCGCCGCGCATCGCTCGCCGCGGGCTCGCTCGAGGCGCTGTGGTGCCGCTGGCTGGCGGGTGAGCCGCTCGAACCCGGGACGCTGCGCTCGTTCGCGGGTGCGCCGGAGCGACTCGCCGAGCCCCTCTACACTCCAGGCGTCGAGGAGGTGCTGCCGCTGTTCTTCGTCGAGCCCGACCCCGCACGCGCCGAGCGGGCGCTGGAGGTCGCCTCGGCCCAGCTGGGCTCGTCCCGGTCGCAACCGTTGATGGACTTCCTGCGCTCCCTGCTCGGCCTGTGGCGTCAGGACACTCCGGTGGAGGAGGTGAGGGCGCGCTTCGATACGTTTGTCGCGACCGTCTCGCCCTCCGAGGTCGCCGTTCTGAGCGCGCCCGCCTATCTGTATGGCCGATACATCGAGGCACTCCCTCCTCACGCGCTGTTGGAGCAGGTGGGCTCGCGTCTCGAGCGCATCGCCGTGCCTGCCCGGGTTGCCGATGTCCAGCCCGTCATGGAGGTCCTCGCCGCGATCGAGGAGTTGACGGCCATGGGTCTGGGCCTCCGCGTGGAGCAGCGGCCCGGGGATGTTCTCCTCTCCGCACAGGAGCCGGAGACTGGGGGAGGGGACGAGTTCCTGTAGGCGCCTCTCGCGTGCTGTGGGCTGTGATGTGGAAGCAGCGAGCCAGTGGAGCCCACGGCTCACGCGGCGGATGTGCTCCGGCGGTAGCGCCCCGGGCTCATCCCTGTCCAGCGCTGGAAGGCCCGTCGCAGGGCCCGTGCATCCGAATAGCCCACGCGCTGCGCGATACCCGCGACGTTGAGCGAGTCGTCTGCAAGCAGGCGGCGGGCTTTCTCCAGGCGCGCGTCCTCGGTCACTTCGCGGAAGGTCCGCCCCTCGGCCTTGAGCCGGCGCTGGAGTCCGCGCGGGCTCATTCCCAGGCGCGCGCACACGCTGGCGAGCGACGGCTCTCCTCGCTCCAGTGCCTCTTCGACCTGGGCCTGGAGCCGCTCACGCCAACCCACGGGGCGTGTCGCCTCGCGTGCCAGCAGGTCCACGTGGCGAAGGAGCAGGGCGTGCAATCCGCCATCCGCCTGGCGCAGGGGGAGGGAGAGCATGTCCCGGGGCAGCGTGAGCGTGCAGGACTCCTGACGGAAGGCCAGCCGCGTCGTACCGAAGGCCTCGGCGAGGACGTCCTGCCCACGCGGGGCCGCGTGGGTGAAGCCCACCTGGAAGGGAACCAACGGCTGGCCCGTGGCCTCGCGCGCGAAGGTCAGCAGCCGCGCGAGCGTGAATTCCGCCTCCTGTCGTCCAGGTCCGGCGGGGCGGTTCGGGCAGCGATAGCGGAGCGTCGCGCGGCGCTCCGACATCGCGAGATGGAGCTCGGCGCCATCATGCAACAACCGCAAGTGACGGCTCGCGAGGTGGAGCCCCGCCCCCAGGGTCGCGGCGGTCCGGCACAGATAATCGAAGAGGTCGAACTGGCCGGGCTGGAAGGTCGTGGCCAGATGGAGCCCGAAGTGCGGGTCGCCGACAGCCGCGGCCGCATGCTCCCAGAGCAGGTGGCCACGAGGCAGGGCGATGCGCGTGTGCGCGTCCGTCAGCCTTGTCCGATCCACTCCGGCACCGCGAGCCAGGGCGTCGGCGTTCGCGCCCTTCGCCGCGACCGTGTCCAGGATGAGCCGGGGCAATTGCGTGGAGACGATGGAGGTGGCCATGGCGATGCCCTCGTCTTCCGGACGCTACGCACAACACGGGTCCGGCTCAAGCGCGCGAGGTGGCGCAAGAGGTCCCCTCTTCGTCGCGAGCGGTCCCTTCCGCGCCATGGGGCCCGGCGCTACTCACTGGCCATGCGAACCCTTTCGTCAATTCCCCTCGACGCGCGGCTCCGGGCGGCGGCTCCGGGGCGATTCATCACCCTGAGCCATGGGCAGACACACTACCTGCTGGACGGCCCCGAAGGAGGCTCCGCCGTGGTGTTGATTCCCGGCGCCACACTGCCGCTGTTCATCTGGGAGCCCCTGGTCGAGCCGCTCGTGCGCGCGGGCCACCGGGTGCTGCGCTATGACCTGTTTGGCCGGGGGTACTCGGACCGGCCGAAGGTGAGATACGGCCCGGAGCTGTATGAACAGCAGCTCACGGAGCTGCTGGCCGCGCTGGGGTTCCACGCGCCGGTGCACCTGGTGGGACTCGCCTTCGGCGGGCTGCTGGCGGTGCAGTACGTGGACCGGAATCCCGAGCGCGTCCGGAGCCTCTGCCTCATCGAACCGGATGGCTTCGGAACGAAGCTGTCGCTGGGGGTTCGGCTCATGCACGTGCCCGTGCTGGGGGAAGCCCTCTTCGCGGTGATGGGCGAGCGGCAGCTGAGAGCGCGGCTGCCGGGCTATTCACGCCGCCCCGAGCTGATTCCGGAACTCGAGGCCCGCTTCCTGCCCTCCACGCGCATCGCGGGATTCGGCCACGCGCTGCTCTCGACGCTGCGACACATGGCCATCCACACCGCGGCGCCGGCCTTTCACCGTGTGGCCGGGCTCCGCGTCCCCACGCTGCTGCTGTGGGGCCGCGACGACCGGATCACGCCCCTCCACATCGCCGAAGAGGTCCGCGCGGCCCTGCCTCACGCGGAGTTCCACATCATCGACGACGCCGGGCACCTGCCTCACTACGAGCGCCCCGACGCAGTGGCCCCATTGCTCACGGCGTTCCTCTTGGGCCGCCAGCCCCGACGTGCCGGATGATTGGCCCGCCGGGTCGGCTCGCGAACACGAGAGCAGGGACAGCCCTCAGGGTGTGACGGTCCACGTATTGTCGTTTTGCAGCGTCGCAGTGAGTGAGTAGACATTGGCCGGGTAGATGATTGGCGCCGTCTGGGTGACTGTCTGGATGTCCAGCACCGTCCCCACTTTCTGGTCAATCCCAGCCGCAACCCAATACGAGGGCGTGGGCGTAAAGACATGCTTGAGGTTGGTGCCGGCCTGGGTCGCGAACGTCCCGGCGTCCCCCATTCCGATGCCCACCGAGAACTGGGAGTTGGGGACATCCGACTGATCGTAGATGGTCAAGGTCCCGAGGCCGCCGCCGGGCTGCGCCGGAGTCAGGTTCGGGCCAGGGTTCACCGAAAACTGGGTCGTGTCACCGGCTGCTGGGTCCGCATCGATTGACATCCCTGCCACGAACGACACGCCGGGCTGGAGGACACCCGTCTGTGCCCAGAGGAAGGTGTAGTTGACCTGCCACTTGAAGGTAATCTGTGCTTTCGGCACGATCTTGTACGGGCTGGCGAGCCATGCGAGCGAGAAGATGTCGCTCGTCTGTTGCGGAAACGTCTGATAGACATAGAAAATCCACGGCTGGGCGGATTGATTCACCATGGTGAGGGAGTAGGTCGTGCCGTCGTTGGCTGACTTCACGGCCCCCGCCTCGAAGCCATTGGGCGTATCTCCTCCACGCTCCCGTGCATCCACCTTGGCAATGTAAGCGCTCTCATCTTTCGGGAGCGTCATCTCTGGCGACACGTCCATGGCAAACATCATGGGTTTCTCTCCGGTGTGGTGACTGCTGTTGGCTGGTGCGGCTGAACAAAATGGTGAAGTTTGTTCAGCACACGTCGTGCCAACCCGCGCTGAAACGGCGACGGCAGTGGCGGAGGTGGCGCTGTCGCGTGCGCGCGCATGTCCTGGACATGTCCGGACATGTCCAGGACGCGGGCGGCTTCAGTCTCGCTGCGGGGCGGGAAGCGGAACCGGGGCGGGCGCGCAGACGCGGAGGCCGATGCGGATGTCCCTCAACCAGGGCTCGTTGGGCATTCGCGAGTTGGAGCGGTTGGAGATCCGGTCGTAGTACCAGGACCCGCCGCGGGCCACCGCCTCTCCGGGCTCGCGGACCGACCGCACCCATTCGATGACGTTGCCGGCCAGGTCCATCACCCCGAAGGGGCTGGCGGAAGCAGGGTGGGCCCCCACCTCGTCCGGGCCGAAGCCCAGTGGCTGCCGGCCATAGGTCTCATCGAAGTTCGCGTCGTCCGGCGCGAGCAGGTCGCCCATGGGAAACAGGCGGGCGTCCGCGCCACGCGCCGCGCGCTCCCACTCGTATTCGGAACACAGCCGGGCTCCCGGAATGCGCCCGGAGTGGTCCAGCCATGCGAGGTACGCCCGTGCGTCCTCCAGCGAGATGGCCGAGATGGGAAAGCGCAACCAGTCCTGCACGGCCCTGTGGGCGCGGCCCGGGTAACGGATGGGCTCGCCGCTGCTCGCATAGAGGGGGTGCTGCGTGGGCTGCAGCATGAGCCGCCAGCCCGCCTTCTCCCGGGTGAGCGCCAGCGCGCCGGCCGTCGACCGCACGCCGGGCGTCCGTCGCCTCCGCTCGTCCGGTGGCAGCGCCTCAAGGAACGCGAGCCACTCGGCGAACGTCACCTCATGGCGGGCGATGAGGTAACCCCCGGTCGTCACCTGCCGGAGCGGGGGGGCCTGGAGGAACTCGCGCCGCAGGGCCTCGTCGTCGCTGCTTCCAAAGAGGAAACGGCCCGGCGGGATGTAGACGAAGCCCTCCGGGATGTCGGCCGCCCGCGGCAGGGGGATGCGCGCCTGGAGGTGCTCTCCCGGTGAGAGCACCACTGGCAGGACGGCGCGCGCCAGGCCCGGCGCCTGGAAGGTGAGGACATAGGACCCCGGGCCCGTAGCGAGGGCGTGCGACGCGATGGGCGTCGGGCCCAGGGAGATGCCTTCGGACAGCCTGGGCGCTTCGGGCACGCCCGTGTCGTGCTGGAGCAGCACCTCCGCGCCCGGCGGCTCCGTGGTGAGGTCCAGGACCGGCGGTGCGAGGAGCCGGCGTTGGCCGGTGCCGTCGTCATCGAGGCTCGCCAGCCTGCGCAGGGCTTCGCGCCGCTGTCCGGGACGGAAGAACCACTCCGCCAGCTCCATGCGCCCGGTCAGGACCTCCGCGAGCAGTCCGCGGGCCTCCCGCCGCGAGCCGTCCAGCAGCAGGGCGGTGTCGAGCGCCTGCGTGGCGCGCTGGTAGGCCTCGTCCGCGCGGCCATCGCTCTTTCGTGCCTCGGCCCAGGTCTCCTCCGGCGGCCCTCCCTCTCCCACGACCGGAGCACCGGTGAGGGCGCGCTCCCCTCGCGCGTCCCATCCCTGGAAGGCGTCCGCGCGCGAGGCCTTCGCCGCGGCATGGTGGGCCCGGGCTTCGGTGATGGACGCCCGGGCTTCATCCAGGTGCTCCTGCACCGTGCGCTCCAGCGCGTGGCGGCCCTTCAGCCAGGCCGTCCCCCCCGCCACCATCGCGGTGAGGGGCAGGGCCAGCACCAGCCCCAGGCGCCGCGCGAAGGTGCGCCGGAGCGCCCGCCGCGAGGCCTTGAGGAATGCCGCTTCCCGCCGCGTCAGCGCGAGCTTGCCGGCCGCGGTCACCGCGTCGAGCTCACGCCGGCTCCAGAGCGCCGAGGCGGGGCGGTCCGCGCGCTCCCAGCCGGCCGCGGCGAGCCTCACCCGCTCGAGCACCTGCCGCTCCTGGTGGGCCGCTTCAAGCCATCCGCGCAGGGTGGACCAACCCTCGAGCAGGGCTTCGTGCGCCACCTCGTGGACGTGCGCCTCGCCGTCCTGCCGGACCACGACGAGCCGCGCCCGGACCAGGGCCTCCAGCGCGAGGCGATTCGCGGAGGTCTCGGCACCGAGTTCCCCGGTGGTCCGCCGGACCCGGGTGCCTTCCGGGCTGATGAGTCGCAAGAGCAGGCCGCGAGCCGCCAGGCGCGCAGCGGGGGCCAGCGCCGCCAGCGCTCCGTCCGCGTGACGGCCCAGGGCCCCGGCCACGCCCCCGAGCGCCTCCAGCGACGCCTCCCGGATGTGCTGGGCCGCCCGGTCGCGTGCATCCCACAGCTCGGCGAGCGTGAACTGGAGGAGGGGCAGTCCTCCCGGGGCGTGGGCGGAGGACGCCACGAGCGTGTCCACCAGGGCCTCCGTCTCGAACGCGACGCCCGTCACGCGCGCCGGACCCACTACGGCCTCGCGCGTTCCTTCCGGGCCCAGCGGCTTGACGAGGAAGAGGGCGCGCGCCACTTCATCCTCCAGCCCCGGCAGCGCCGCCAGCCGCGTGAAGAAGTCCCCTCGCACCGTGGCCAGCGTGCGCACCCCCCGGGCCAGGATGGCCAGGTGCCCGAGCACCTGCGTGAAGGCGGACGCCTCGTCCGGCTCGCTCTGGGTGAACAGCTCCTCGAGCTGATCGATGAACAGCAGGGTGCCCCGCGTGGGCCCGGCGGCGCGCAGGGTCCGTGCCATGGCCGCGGGCTCACGCCGCACCTGGGCGGCCAGTGTCTCCTCGGACAGGCCGAGCCGGCTCGCCACCGCGGCAACCAACGCCGTGAAGGGCCGGCGCCCGGGCAGGAGCGACAGCACGGTGTATGCACAGCCGTCCTCGAGCCCCGCTTGCGTGACGAGCGGCGACACTCCCGCCCGGCACAACGAGGACTTGCCCACGCCCGAGTCCCCCGCGACGAGCACCAGCGCCTGGGAGCGAAGCCGCTCATGGATGGCGCGGATCTCCGCGCCGCGTCCGAAGAAGACCCCCCGGTGCTCCGCGTCGAAGGCCTGGAGCCCGCGATAGGGATTGCCGGGGGGGACCGGCACCGGGTCGCCGTCCTCCTTCAGGCGCTCGAGCTCCGCGCACAGGGTGTCGGCGGAGGCGAAGCGCCGCGCCGGATCGTATTCAAGACACCGGAGGAGGATGGCGCGCAGGCGGACGCCGAGCCCGCTTCCGGATGGCTCCGGCGCCGGGCCGGGGGGGCGCGCTTCGGGGGCCCTGGGGTCGTCCACCGCTCCGCTCGCGGTGGGCTCGTCGAAGGGGCGATGGCCCGCCAGCAGTTCATGAAGCACCATGCCCAGGCCATAGACATCTCCCCGCGGGCCGGGCGGTTCGCCACGCAAAGCCTCCGGCGCCATGTACCCGCGCGTGCCAGCGATGGGGACGGGGGGCCGGGCCGCGGGCGCGGCGTCCCCCGGAGCCGCCGTCCAGGACAGGGCGAGCCCGAAGTCGACGAGCTTCACCTCGCCATCTGGAAGCACCATGACGTTGTCCGGTTTGAGGTCGCGGTGAAGCACCTGCGCGCGGTGCGCGGCGGCCAGTCCCCGGCCCAGTCCCAGGGCGATGGCCAGGACCCGCTCCGGGGGGAGCGGCGTGGACAGGCTCCTCAATGAGTCGCCGGGGAGGAACTCCTGCACCAGATAGGGGTGGGAGCCCACTTCCGAGACCCGGTACACCGTCACCACGTTCGGATGGCGGAGGCGGGCGAGCGCCCGGGCCTCGGCGAAGAGCCGGTCGCGCTGGCCCGGGCCGGACCGCTCGGCGCCGATGAACTTGATGGCGACCCTCCGCTGGAGTGCCGTGTCTTCGGCCAGGTAGACGCGGCCCATTCCCCCCTGGCCCAGCAGGCGGATGAGGCGGTACTCGTCGAACGCTGGGGGAGGCTCCCAGCCCTCTGGGCCTGAGGCGCTCAAGGCATCGGAGGAAGCGCGCAGTTCCCACCCTCACAGGTCTTGGGCCCGAGGGGATCCCCGCCGCACGAGGGACACCGGGTGCGGAGCCCGCCTCCCGACCCATCGTCCGTGACGCAGTACTCGTTCTTCCAGGTCTGGGTCAGCAACAGGAAGGGCACGCCCCCATCGAAGTACTCCCTCAAGGGGGTCCCCGCGTCACCGGGCTGCTGGCAGTCGTAGCTCGCCGTCAGGTGCGTTCCTGGCGCCCCCCGGATGCTCGAGAGGGGGGCGGGGGCGTAACGCGGACGCAGACACCTTTCCCCGCCTGGCATCACTCCGAAGGGCAGGGCGCCTTGCTCGTTCCAGGCGGCCTCGAAGAGCAGCGGCGGAAGCCCTCCGCCGTCGAAGGTGTCCTGGGTCTGGATGCCATGGCCGTCGACGAAGTCGACGTAGGTGCCCTGGCACGTGAAGGGCTCGCCGTCACCGTTGTAGTCGGCGCGCGCGGCCCGCACACACGCCTGGAACAGCCGCGCGAGCGGGGGGCCTCCATCCCACTCCTGATCCGGGAGGTAGCCCCAGTGCGCGCAGACGCCGACCGCGCCCGTCGTGCAACTCGCCGTGAAACAGGGCGCGTCGCCGCCTCCGTCGTTGAATCCTCCATCCGGCATCCAGCAGCCGGGGAGGATCACGGCCTTCCCTTGATAGAAGTCACCCGCGTCCGGTGAGCATTCATTGGGGTTCTGCGTGCGATAGCCCTTGCCTGCGCAGACGTTGCGGTTCAGTGCGACATCGGTCACGGAATAGAGCTTGAGCTGGGCGCCCGCGTCTTGAAGGACCGCGGGCAGGCACGGGTCCACGGGCGGGCTCTCGGTGATTCGATAGAGCCGCCCATCGCTTCCCGTCCAGATGCCGGCGCCACCGCCGAACCGTTTCTGGAAGAAGACGCTGCCGCCATCGACTCCAGCCCAGCCGGTAGGGCTTGGCGCCTGAGGATTGACGTGATCCGGCTGGGGGGGCGTGGCCGCGCGGGAGGCCTGGGCCCGCGGCCCGGATGCGATGGGCACGGCACAGTCCTGGCCGCTCAGCGCCGCCATCAAGGCCATCATCGACAGGGGAAGGAGCGAACGCATGGGGCCCTCTGGGAAGTCTCAACCGAGGCGCGGCGGGGGGACGCGGTAGTGGTCCAGCTCGAGCCCGAAGTCCTCGATCCACCGATACACCTGCTGCCGCGAGCACCCGAGGTGCCGGGCGACTTCCGCGACCTTTCCCTGGTGCGCGCGCAGGTGGGTCTCCAACTCCTGGGGGGTGGATTCGACGGCGCGCGCCGGACGCGGAGCAGGAGGCTGGGAGGAGCCCTCCTCCGCTGACGCCGGCGCGGGAGGCCTGGCCGTCAGCATCCGCCGCTCCGCCTTCAGCTCGTGCTCCACCTGCATCCCCAGTTTCAGCGGTCCTCCGTCCGAAGCGATGACCGCGATGGAGAGCACGTTGAGCAGGCCCCGCACGTTGAGCGGCCAGTCATGCAGGAGCAGCGCCTCGGCGAGGCCCACGCCGATGGGCCGGGCTTCGGCCTTCATGCGGCCGAGCAGGTGGAGCGCGAGCGGCGCGATGTCCTCGCGGCGCTCGCGCAGGGGGGGCATCAGGAGGCGCCACTGGACGAGCCTCGCGTAGAGGTCCGCACGGAAGGCGGCCTCGTTCACCTGCGAGACGAGGTCCCGGTGGGTGGCCGCGAGCACCCGCACGTCGATGGGAAGCTCCTGCGTCCCTCCCAGGGCGCGGACCCGCCGCGTCTCCAGCACGCGGAGCAGCTTGACCTGGAGCATGGGCGGCATCTCCCCCAGTTCGTCCAGGAACAGCGTGCCCCCATGCGCCTCGCGCAGAAGCCCGTCCCGGGAGGCCGCCGCGCCAGTGAACGCACCGCGCACATGCCCGAACAGCTCGCTGTCCAGCACGCTCTCCGCGACGCCTCCGCAGTTGAGCGCGATGAAGGGCCCCTCGCGGCCGCTCATTTCATGGAGCGCGCGCGCCACGACCTCCTTGCCCGTCCCGGTTTCGCCCAGGATGAGCACCGACTGCTCATACCGCGCCGCCCGCTCGAGGTCGCGGTGAAGCCGCGTCAGCGCCGCGCTCCTGCCCACCAGTCCGTCGATACGCTGTTCGTCATTCGAGGCCTCGGAGGCCTCGGCGAAGACAAACAGCGTGTCCCCCATTCGAAGGACGTCTCCCCACGCGAGGGGGGCGCGTCCCGTGAGCTGTCGTCCATTGAGACGGGTGCCATTGTGGCTTCCCAGGTCTTCGACGAACCAGGTCCCCCCGACGTGTTCGATGCGCGCATGGCCACGGGAGAGCCGGGCATCGTCCAGGGCGACGCGGGAGAAGAGGGGGGCGCCACGCCCCAGGAGCGTCGCGCCGCTTCCAAGCCCATGCCGTTCATCCCCGATGAACGTGTCACGCGTATAGGCAAGGACGAGCGCCGCCGCTCCGGTTCCGCCTTCAGCAGAGGGCGCGTGCTCGGCGCTGAGGGTATCGTCGGTCATCTTGCCGGCACCCATCCTATTGCAAGCAGATGGAAACCGGAAAGACCTGTTCATGCTGTATATTGACAGGCCGCCCGATTCGTCATTCTGACAGCGGAAAATGACGCACCCCTGGGGGGTGCGTCATCAAAAGCCCGGGATGCTCAGAAACGGCTGCCCTTGGTGGCTGACAAGGCGGTCAACCACGGGATGCGGCCCGTGGGAAAGGAAGGAAGCGGTCTCCCTTCCTTCCCACGACTTCAGCGGCTACGGGCTGAACATGCCGGTGAGCACGCTGGCGCGGCCTCGAGGCAGCGCGCGCTTGTACGGGCTCGTCGCGAGGTCCGAGCCGGGCTGGTACCAGCTCTGGATCTCGGCGAAGTACGTCTGGCCCGCCAGCAGCACGCCCGGGGGCAGGTACACGCTCTGGAGGTCCGTGTGCAGCGCCGCCACGCGCGTCGCGGTGGTGGCGCCGTTGCTCGTGCCCAGCCGGTAGATGTTCACCACGTAGTTCGTGGCCGTGCCGACCAGCGGCTTCGACCAGCGCAGCGAGGCGTCGGTCCCCACGCCCGTGAGGTTCTGGAACGCGCCACGCGTGTTCACCTGGGGCGCCTGCACCGGCCCGACGAGGGGCTGCACGGGCGCGGCGGTGAACGCGCTCGCCTCCTGATCCACGCGGATGTCCACACCCATGGTGTAGGGCGTCGCGGTTCCCAGCGTGTAGCTCTTCGTGAAGCCGGCGGCGACGAGCGCCACCTTCTGCCACGTCGCCGGGAGCGGGTTGTTGTAGGTCATGCTCCCCGTGACGATGTCGGTCCGCAGCGTGTCAGGATTGAGCTTCACGAGCAGTGGCTGCCCGCTGATGGACGCGAACGCCGAGCTCAGCGCGGCCGGCCGGGCGGACATCCAGATCTCGTTGTACGTGCTGACCGCGCCCGGGTTCACCTGGGTGCGCATGGCTTCGAAGGCCGAGCGTCTCCAGTCCACCGCGAAGGTGCCTGTCGCGGCGGGCTGGGTGAAGGTCCCGCTGACGGAGACGGGCTGGCCCTCCACCTGCGTCATGCTCGTGTTGAGCACCTTGTGCATCGCGCGGTAGGGAACTCCATTCGCGCTCGTCTGCCACCGCATCTGCGCCAGCGAGAACACATCCCCGAGGCTGCTATCGAGCAGCACCGGGTTGAGCATGTCGGCGTAATTGAAGCTCAGCCCGGAGAGCGACGTGGCGCCCGCCAGGGGGAACCCCGTGACGCCGCTGTTGACGTAGCCGAACGCGCCCGGGTTCAACGAATACACCTCCAGGTAGTCCCCCGACTGCCAGGGAGACAGGCCGGTGGCGGACACCGTCACGGGGGTGGGCAGCGAAACGAAGGTGCCATCGCGGCCCCACTCCGTGGAGCCCAGGTCGAACGCACGGCCGGTGCTCACCAGGTAGCGCGAGCCCAGCTTCAGGTAGATGCGGCCGGAAGGGACGTTCGGCACGGAGAGGGTGCCGTCCGCGGAGCCCGTGCCCGGATAGGCCGTGAACGCCCCGGTCGTTGAGTCCCGCGTGTATGCCACCACGGACGTGGCGGACTGGTCGTAGGGCTTCGTCTCGTTGCCCGACGTGGCGACGAAGGTGACCGGGCTGGTGCCGGTGACCTGGGTGATCAGGCCCTGGGTGACCTGGGAGGTCGCGTCCGTCGACACGGAGGAGTCCACCGCCTCGGCCTCGTCGAGACCCCCGCAGCCGACCCCTGTCATGCCGACCAAAATCCCGATGGAAATCAATGTCTTATGCATTGGGAAGGCAACCCTTTCGGCGACGCCCTGATTGGCGCCGCGCAGGGAGATTCATACCGTGCCGGTCTGACATTTCCGGGAGCGCTTCGAGTCCGACTTTCCCTCGGAACTGTGAAGGCAAACGCGCTTGCCGGCAGGTGAGCCCGGCAACGGCCTCCGTTGATGACTGGCGCTGTTCCTCGTCTGGGTACGGAGTCGTGGACAATCCATGAAGATGCCATGCGTTGCCGTCCCTTCGGACAACACCCTCATGGACCTGCGCCTGCTGCCCCCTCCTGCGCAGGCACAGGCGAAGGCCGATGCGCCCCGCCCGGGTGACGCGACGTCGTCCCGTGTGCCTCCCTGGGCTCGGCGCCCATGAGGTCGAGGCGTGTCACCGGTCTCCCTGGACCCAGCGTGAAGCCGCCGCAACTCCGTGTGCTTCCTTGTGGCCGTTGCGTGGCCTTCAGGGTCGCCCCGTTTCTTTGGGGGGTCGGCAATGTATACTGGCGGACAATTACGCTGACCATGGAACGTACGGGGGCAAAGGTCTGAAGCTGTTCGGACCCTCCGCCATGCGCGTGACCCTTCCGGCGGCGGCACGCCCCCCACGGGTGCTGACGGCGGGAGTTCCCCTGAACGCTGTGTGGAGTCAAATCCATGTCCAAGCCGTGGCCCCGGTGGCCTCTGCTCCTCGCCGGTCTTTTCTCGGCGAGCTCATCCCTCGCGGCTGAGAAACTCAGCCCTGTTGCCCCATCCACGCTGATGCAGCTCCAGGTCCGGGAGCCAGCCCGTGTGGCGCAATCCCTGGCAAGCCTCAAGGCGCAAAGCCTCAAGCTCGGGCTGGGCTCGCGGGACGACTTCCAACTGTCCAGCTCCAGCACGGACTCCTTTGGCCAGACGCACGCGCGCTTCGAGCAGACATACCAGGGCATCCCCGTGTGGGGCGCCATGGCCATCACCCACCAGGGACTGTCCGCGGGGGACCTCCGCATCACCACTGACGGCCTGCGCAAGGGCATCCGCCTGGGCGTGACGCCTGCGCTGGACGCGAAGTCCGCGGTGACGAAGGCCACCCAGGAATTGGCGCCCAAGGGCGAGCTCGCCGTCACGCCGAAGAGCGAGCTCATCGTCTACCCCCAGACGCGGCTCGTGAACCGCTACCCCGGCAAGCCGGTCGCGGAGCAGAACGCGGCGGACTTCGACACGCAGGTCGTCAGCTACCGGCTCGCGTACCACGTGCACACCGAGCTGGAGAACGCGAAGGACGGCGTCAAGCACACGGACTTCATCGTCGACGCGCAGTCGGGCGAGGTGCTGAAGCAGTGGAACTCGCTCCAGACGGCCGCCGCCAAGGGCCTCGGCCACTCGCAATACAGCGGTGACGTCCCGTTGGACGTCTTCCAGAACACCCAGGGCCTCTTCGAGCTGCGCGACGTCACGCGCACCGGCGGCGAGGGCATCCGGACCTACGACGTCAACCACGCCGCCGTGCAGAGCGGCGTCGTTCCCACGCTGACCCTCTACACGGACGCCGACAATGCCTGGGGTGACGGGCAGAACTACATCGTCGGTGCCAACAACACCCTGAGCACCAACGGCCAGACGGCCGCCGTCGACGCGCACTTCGGCCTGCTGGCGACGTGGGACTTCTACAAGAAGATCTTCGGCCGCGACGGCATCGACGGCGTCGGCTCGCCCACCTACAACCGGGTGCACGCCAGCAACCTCTACAACAATGCCTTCTGGAGCGACGGCTGCTTCTGCATGAGCTACGGCGACGGCTCGTTTCCGGCCGCCGGCGGCCTCAGGTCCATGGGCGTGCTCGACGTGACGGGCCATGAGATGACCCACGGCGTCACCTCGCACACGGCCGGCCTCATCTACGACGGCGAGTCCGGCGGCCTCAACGAGGCCAACTCGGACATCTTCGGCACCCTGACGGAGTTCTGGGTGGCCAACGGCCGCGGCAGCGCCATTGGTGACACCGGCGGCAACTGGCTCATGGCCGAGCAGCTCAGCGCCTTCCCGCTGCGCGTCATGTTCCGCCCGTCGCTGGACGGCAAGAGCCCGGACGCCTGGTACCCCGGCCTCGGCAACGTCGACGTGCACTACAGCAGCGGCCCGATGAACCGCGCCTTCTACTTCCTGTCCCAGGGCGTGCAGCCGCTGGCGGTCAGCACCGACTACTCCAGCACCTACCTGCCCGCGGGCATGAGGGGCATCGGCAACGACAAGGCGGCGGCCATCTGGTACCGCGCGCTCACCGTCTACCTGTTCCCGTCGTCCAACTACCTGTCGGCCCGCACCAGCAGCCTCCAGGCCGCGGCGGACCTCTTCGGCTCGCAGTCCAACGAGTACCGCGCGGTGCAGAACGCCTTCGCGGCCATCAACGTGGGCTACACCGCCGGGACGTACGACGACCGCACGGCCCCCACCGTCGCCGCGAGCGTCTCTGGCAGCGCGCCGGACCTCCAGCTGAAGGCGCAGGCCGACGACAACGTCGGCGTGGCCCGCGTGGAGCTCTACGTCGACGGCGCCCTGGCGGGGACCGTCTCCTCCCAGCCGTTCCAGCTCCCGCTGGATGCCACCTCGCTGACCAATGGCGCGCACGCGTTGGTGGCGGTGGCGTTCGACGCGGCCGGCAACTCCGCCGCGTCCGCTCCGGCGAGCTTCACCGTCTCCAACACCTTCGCTCAGCTCCTGCTCAACCCGGGCTTCGAACAGGAGAATCTGGGCTGGACGGATGACCCGACGAACATCAACTTCCCGGTCTCCTCCGGCCCGCGCAACGGCCAGGGCTACGCATGGCTCAACGGCTATGGCACGACGCACGTCGACCGGCTGTGGCAGGACGTCACCATTCCCGCCGGCGTCACCCAGGCCGCGCTGACCTTCTTCCTCAACCTCACCACCTCCGAGACGACGACCACCGCGGTGCGCGACACGCTGACGCTGCAGGTGCGCGACACCTCGGGCACGGTGCTGGGGACGGTGGCGACGTGGTCCAACCTGGATGCGACGCTGGGCTATGCGCAGCAGAGCGTGGACCTGACGGCCTACGCGGGCCAGACGGTGCGAATCTTCCTGGAAGGCAGCGAGAACGCCTCGCTCGCCACCAACTTCCAGGTGGATGACTTCTCGCTGCGCGTCACCTCCGCGGCGGACGCCGAGGCGCCCCGGGTGAAGGCCAACGCGGTCATCTCCGGCACGCGCGTGGGCTACTTCGCGGACGTATCCGACAACGGCTTCGTCAACGCGGTGGAGTTCCTCGTCGACGGCACGTCCCTGGGCAACTCGGTCAAGTCGTTCTCCCGGGTCGTCAACCTCTCCACGCTGACGTCCGGCGCGCACACGCTCGTCGCCCGGGCCACGGACGCGGGCGGCAACGTGGGTGACTCCGCCATGGTGACGTTCTACGTGGACTCCACCTCCACCCAGCGCGTGCTCAATCCCAGCTTCGAGGCCGCCGGGAGCTGGACGAGCGCGACGACGACGTCGGGCTCGACAGGCATCCTCAGCAGCGCGTCGTTCGCGCACACGGGCAGCCGCATGTACGTCTTCTATACCAACGCGGGTCTGGCGCGGAGCTCCGTTCGTCAGTCCGTGGCCATCCCGGCGACCGCGACCTCGGCCATCTTCAGTTTCTGGCTGCGCATCTACAACGGTGCGTTCAACGACGCCGTGGCCCACCACACCATCAGCGCGAAGGTGAGGGACTCCGCCGGCACCGAGCTGGCGACGCTGAAGACGCTCTCCAACCTGGATGACACCGCCGGGGAGTACATCCAGCACCGCTTCGACCTGACCGCGTACAAGGGCCAGACGGTGCAGTTGTTCTTCGACGCGGACCAGACGGCGGCTCCTCAGATCACGGGCGGAGTCACCCAGGTCTTCCTGGACGACGTCAACCTGGTCACCTCCACCCAGGCGGACATCGAGAGCCCCACGCTCTCCGCCGCGGTCGATGGCAGCTACGGGACGGTGCAGCTCAAGGCCTCCGTGGGCGACAACATCTGGACGTCCACCCTCGCGTTCCTGGTGGACGACGCCCCGGTGACCTCGTTCACGGACGTGCAGGGCATCTACGCGACGGCGTTCGACACGAAGACCCTGTCCAACGGCACGCACCAGTTCAAGGCGACGGCCACGGACAAGGCGGGCAACACGACGGAGCGCGTGGTGACCTTCGAGGTGCGCAACTCCACCGTCCAGGACCAGGCCGCGCCGCACATCACCGCCAGCGTGGAGGGCCTGTTCGAGACCTACACGATGCGGGCCGAGGCCACCGACGACACGGGCGTTGCCTACGTGGAGTTCTACGTGGACGGCGCCCTGAAGGGCCGGACCTCGTCCGCGCCGTACCTGCTGCCGCTGTTCCTGATTCCGCTGGCGCCGGGGGAGCACATCCTCGAGGCGGTGGCGTACGACGCCTACGGCAAATGGTCCAAGGCGACCACCCCGTTCACGCTCCTGCCCGTCACGGTGGAGTTCGCGGTGGCGCAGCACGTGGTGCCGGTGGGTGGCTCCGTTGCCCTGCAGGCGAACGTGGCGAACGTGGTGAACACGGCGGTGAGCTGGTCCGTGGCGGAGGGCCGCGTCTGCGGCACCATCAGCACGGACGGCGTCTACGCCGCGCCGGGGGTCCGTGGCCTGTGCCACGTATCCGCGGCGAGCGTCGTGGTACCGACGGCGACGGCCGTGGCGACCTTCCAGGTCTACACCGGCGACATCAATGGCGACAACGTCGTGGACGGAGAGGACATGGGCCTGCTCGCGCAGGACTACGGCACCAACGGCTCCGAGGCGACCAACCTCGATGGCGCCGGCTCTGTGAACGACAACGACATCACCCTCTTCGTCAGCCAGTTCGGACGGTAATCCTTCATGAAAACGTGGATGAAGCTCATTGTTCCGCTCCTGATTGGGGCGCTGGCGGCCTGCTCCGACCCCGACTCGGGGCCGGTGACGGTGACTCCGAAGACCGTCACGGTGAAGGCCGGTGAGAAGTCGACCTTCAGCGCCTCGGTGAAGGACGCGAAGGACCCGCGCGTGCTCTGGTCGGTGGAGGGAGGCGACTCCCGCGGCACCATCAGCAGCTCGGGCGTCTACACCGCGCCGGCCGAGGCCGGCACGTACACCGTGGTGGCCACCAACGCGGTGGACACCTCGAAGAAGGACACGGCCACCGTCAAGGTGGAGGCGGTCCAGACTCCGACGGTCATCGTGAAGGTGACGCCGGAGGTGGCGACCATCGGGCAGGGGACCGTCACGGACCTCACGGCGGAGGTCTCCGGTTCCTCCATCACCGCGGTGCAGTGGTCCGTGGAGGGTGGCGACGAGAACGGCATCGTCAGCAGCACGGGCCGGTACACGGCGCCGGACAAGTCCGGCACGTTCACCGTGACGGCCACCAGCGTGGCGGACCCGACGAAGAAGGGCTCCGCCTCCATCACGGTGGAGCCCGTCGTCGTCGAGGAGGTGAAGGTGACGGTGAGCCCCACGTCGGCCACCACCACCTGGGATGGCACCGTCCAGCTGACGGCCGCGGTCACCGGCACCAACAACCTCGCGGTGCTGTGGTCCGTGGAGGGTGGCGACGCGAACGGCTACGTCAGCAGCACGGGCGTGTACCGCGCGCCGCACAAGGCGGGCACGTTCACCGTGACGGCCGCCAGCGTGGCGGACCCGGCGAAGAAGGCCACGGCCACCATCCGGGTGGACCCCGTCGTCGTCGAGACGGTGGCGGTGACTGTCTCTCCGAAGACGGGCACGGTGGCGCAGGATGCCGCCTTCTCCCTGTCCGCGCAGGTCACCGGCACCAACAACGCCGCGGTGCAGTGGTCCGTGGTGGGCGGTGACGACAACGGCACCGTGAGCAGCACGGGCGTGTACCGGGCGCCGCGCCGCGCGGGCACGTTCACCGTGACGGCCACCAGCGTGGCGGACCCGACGAAGTCCGACTCGGCCACCCTCACCGTGGACCCCATCGTCGTTCCGACGGTGGCGGTGACTGTCTCTCCGAAGACGGGCACGGTGGCGCAGGATGCCGCCTTCTCCCTGTCCGCGCAGGTCACCGGCAGCAGCAACGTCGCGGTGCAGTGGTCCGTGGTGGGCGGTGACGACAACGGCACCGTGAGCAGCACGGGCGTGTACCGGGCGCCGCGTCGCGCGGGCACGTTCACCGTGACGGCCACCAGCGTGGCGGACCCGACGAAGTCCGACTCGGCCACCCTCACCGTGGACCCCGTCGTCGTTCCGACGGTGGCGGTGAGCGTCACTCCGAAGACGGCCACCGTGGATCAGGGGGCCGTCGTCAACCTCACGGCCGAAGTCACGGGCACCTCCGTCGTCGCGGTGACGTGGGCCGTCGAGGGCGGTTCGGCCAACGGCGCCGTCACCAGCTCCGGCGCATACACGGCGCCGAAGAAGCCGGGCACGTACACCGTGACGGCCACCAGCGTGGCGGATGCGTCGAAGAAGGACTCCGCCGTCATCACCGTGCCCGTCGCCGGCACGGTGAAGTACGAGGACCCCACGGGTACGGGCTGGCGCCTGGTTCGCAACGCCAGCCTGTCCTCGGGCAACACGCTGGTGCTGGACCTGGTGGGCCCCACGGGCCAGTCCGGCCGCGGCGCGGACCTGACGCTGGGGCTGGATGCGGCCACCGCGTCCTGGTCCACCGTGGACGGCTCCGAGTACGTGGCCAACGGTGGCTACGAACTCGGCGCCGCGCCCCAGTTGCTCAAGTCGGGCGTGAAGGGCAGCACGCTGAGCGTGGGCGTGTACCAGAAGGGCGCTCCGGCGCACGCGTACAACGGCGCGCTGCTGTCCGTGGCGCTGACCGTGAAGGCCACCGCAGAGACGCCGGCCGGCACCGTGGTGCCGCTGAACGTCCTCAAGGCGCACGCGCTGCCGGCTTCCGGCTCGCTGCAGGCCATCAACGTGGCGGTGGGCACCCTCACCACCGCGCAGTAGTCCGGAGCCTGACGCAGTGAGAGCGGCGGCCTTCCCCAGGGAAGGCCGCCGTTTTCATGGATGCGCCCAGCATGGGCATGGCTTGGAGGTGAAGGTCCTCCGGGCAAGCGGGGCGCAGCACGCCCGAGCGAACCGCAAGGGGCCGACCGCGAGGGAGGTTCTGGAGGATGCAGGAAGCGAGACTGCGAGTCGACACACGCCAGCCGCAGCAACAACGGTGATTACGCCGGTTGAGGCGGGTATCCACATACCGCCTGCGGGCCCGGCGATTCTTCGCCAGCCGCCGCTCGGAGGCGAGGAGCGGCTTTCCTAGAACGTATGAGGGTGTTGTCGAACCTCGGCGCGGTGAGCACTGGAGTCGGGAGGCCGGCACCTCCCAGCGCGACATGACGCGGGAGTTCCGTTCGGCCCGACGGCCTGCGACGCGCCTCTGAGGGCCGCCCCCCCGGCCTGCGGATGGCGGTCGCTGACCAACGCCCAGGCGCGCCGCGCCTCAGCGCAGTTCCTGGGCGAACTGCTCACGATAGCGCCCCTGGAGCGCCTTCAGCGCCTCCGCCATCCCCACGGCGCGGTACTGCTCCGCCAGGAGTTGCCACGCTTGCCTGTGCAAGGGCTCCAGCGCCACGACACGTTCCAGGTGGGTCCGCGCCTCCTCGCGGGGACCCGACGCGGAGGCCAGCCATCCCAGGATGAAGTGCGCCTGCACCGCCTCCTCGTGCGCGGCCACCGCCTGCCGACACGCCGCTTTCGCGGGCCCCGGCCTGCCAGCGCGCATGTGGCCTTCGCAGTCCAACACGTGCAGCACCGCCGCGCGCGGGAACTCCCGCCTCAGCCAGGTGAGTCGTGCCTGCGCCTTCGTCGCCAGCCCCTTGTCGAGGGAATCCTCGACGTCCTTCGCCGCGCGGATGAACTCTCCCTCCCGCTCCACCGCGACACCGCTCACGGAGACATCCACCGGCAGCGCCTTCCAGCGTCGAGCCTGCCGAGCCCAGGTCCGCAGAGGCTCGGCCCGAGAGTCATTGCCCGCCTTCTGGGTGGCCTGCTCCGCCCACGTGACCGAGGAGGTCTGCTTGAAGAGGTCCGCGAGGTCTCCCCAGACTTCCGGCGGTGTTCCAGGGTTCGCTTCCATCCGTTGCCGCGCCCGCACGAGCTGGCCTTGCGCCTCCAGGTGATGCCCCTGTTGGAGGTCCAGGAGCGCAAGCTGGAGCAAGGGGGCGGGCTCGGAGGGGAATTTCCCGGCGGCGGCCTCGCACTTCTCCCGGGTCGCCGGAAGCTTGGGGGCGACACGCGCGTCCAGGTAACAGGCCATCCTTTGGACGAGGGAGTCCTCCGGGTAGCGTCGCGCGAGGGGCTCCATCTGCTGGGCGGCGATCTCCACGCGTCCCGCTTTCTCGAGCGCGAGGATTTCGTCGAGCCGGCGCCGGTCCTCCGGAGGCAGGGTGGCCTGGGGCTGGTGGACGACCAGCGTCGCCTTGCTCTCGCGGACCTTCGCGAGCCATTCGACGACAGCCTCCTTCTCCGGTCCCTCCCAGTCCGGTGAGGACGTCGAGGCCAGCAGTGCACCCAGCTCGGTCGCCCAGGCCCGCGCGCCAGCGTCATCGCGACGGCCCGCCGAGGCATGGCGAAGGCTGGTCTTGAGCAACGCCAGGGTCTGCGGTGTGAAGGCCGCCTGCGCCGGTGCGTAGTTCGGGAACATCATCCAGTGCGAGTTGCGCACGTGGAATGCCCCCAGCGTGTGCGCCCACTCGTGGAGGAAGACGGACGTCTCCTTGTGCATCTTCCGCTCCTGGTAGAGCGTCTGCCGCTCGTCCTGGGGCAGGTGGATCAGCGCCTCCATGATGGCGCGGACCTCCTCCGGGTTTCCCATCTCGCGCAGCACGCAGTGGCGCCCGAACAGCCGGGCCATGCCCAACTCATGCTGCGCGGAGGAGAAGAGCTTGAGCGCGGAGACGAAGCCGACCACCAGGTCCACGTCCTCGCCCGGGTCCGTCAGCTCCAGCGCGGTCAGTGAACCCTCCAACTCGCCCTCGACACCTCGATGCGCCCACTCGCGCGTCGACTCAAGCTCGAAGACAACGCCCAGCGGCCCCTGCATCACCAAGCTCGCGCGCTGCAACTGGGACACGACACTGCTTCGCCAGCGCAGCACCTGCTCCCGATAGTCCGAGTCCGCGTAGACCCGGACCCGGATCTTCCGGACCGGACCCGTCGAGGGCTGCGACGAGGACTCCAACTTCGCTGGCGCGAGGGTTCGCGCCTGTTCCCGTGCGTAGTCCACGGGTCGCTTCACACACGACACCCCGAGGACACAGCCCCACACCGCCAGCAGGACGCCCCGCGCCGCCAATCCCATGACACGACCTGTGCTCATGGATTCATCCCATACGCGAAATGCGTCAGGAGCGCACCTGACTCCCAGCGCGAGCGCACGCCGCGTGAGAGGGCGCGCCTGACGGCGCGGCGGCGATGGAGGCAGGCACTCCGCTTGACGTACGCATGACGCAGCGACTGGATTCAAGGACAGGGGGCCACTTGCGTCACATTCCAGAGCTGTCCGGAGACGTCCCGGGTTGGGGCGAGGATGGGGGTGATGTTGGCCTTGCCGTCGTAGAGGATGTCCAAAGACAGGCTCGCGTCCTGCGCCAGGTTCGTCAGGCGCAGGGTGCCGTCGAGCTCCGGCGTCACCCGCCACAGTTGCTCCGGAGCGGCGGCCGTGTCGACGAGCAACGGCTGGTTGCTGGCGGTGTTGGCCAGGGACAGTCCTTTGCCGCGCCACTGCGTCACCAGCCGATGGGCGCCGTTGGCCTCGGGGAGCAGCTTCCATCGCTGCCCCGGCACCATGGCCGTCTTGGCGAGGATGGGGGTGTTGTTCTTCCCATCGTTGATGATGTCCAGGGACAGGCCATCGCCCCGCCACTGGGTGGTCAGCCGGTAGTAGCACCGGCTGTCGAAGCTCACCGCCTCGGGCACCTGCGGCACGGGCTGTGGCAGCGGCGCCGGCGTCTGGGGGGGCTGCCAGACCATGGCGGGATTGCGGCCATGCTGACGCAACCACGCTGCGTGGTAGTGGAACTCGGCGGTCGGGGGAAAGCCGGCGTACTGGGGTGACATCCACAGCGTCACCGCCTCAACGTCCGCGCGTGCCTCGCTCACTCCTCTTCGTGCGCCTGACGCTCTCGACGTCACTGTCTTCCGGTAAGGGCGACGGCCAGCATCAACGCGAGGATGAGCGCCGCGTTCGCCTTGGGTTGCCAGTACTCGATGAAAAGCACCGCGATGACCAGCCACGCGATGCTCGCCGTCATGGAGATGATGATTGCCGGAGACGCGCGCAGGAGGTCCGGCGCACGCCGCGCCAGGAAGAGACCGAGCGCACCCAGCACCACCTGGCCCAGCGCGAAGCTTGAGTGCAGCCCGTAATACAGCGTCGTCTCCGCGCTCGGTGTGCGGATTCCGCGCAGATGTTGAGACATGACGTCGGCGAAGAAGTGCATCGTGCCGGCGAAGGTCAACCAACCGAATGCGGCGTAGACAAGGTGCCTGTGCATGAGGCTCACCCGAAAGCGACGCGCGTGAGCTGTTCCGACTCGCGCCACAAACGTTGGGCGGTTGCCTGCTCATTGGCACGGGGCGGCACCTTCGCGGGCGCCGGGAAGCCCCGTGTCTCGTTCAGCTTGTCCGGCCCGTAGTAGCCGCCTCCCTTCGCGTCGGGAGAAGTCGCGGCGTAGAGCGTCGGCAGCGCGCCCTGTGACGCGGGCTGGAACAGAAACCAGAAGAGCGAGCGGACGATGCCAACGCCACTCCAGCGGCCGGGGGCGTTGTGCAGCAGGTCGGTGCGCGAGATGCCCGGGTGTGCGGCGACGCTGGTGATTCCCCACTGATTCGCTTCGGCGCGGCGCTGCAACTCAAATGCGAACAGCAGGCACGCGAGCTTCGACTGGCCATAGGCCTTCATCGGCGCATAGCCGCGCTGCGACTGCAGGTCGTCGAAGTCCATCGTTCCGTCTCGCGCGGCGACACTCGACAAGGTGATGACGCGCGCATTCGTGCCTTTGCGCAGCAGCGGGAGCAGGTGTGCCGTCAGCGCGAAGTGGCCGAGGTAGTTGGTGCCGAACTGAAGTTCGAATCCATCGGCCGTCTGCTCATGCTTCGGCGGTGTCATCACCGCGGCGTTGTTGATGAGCAGGTCGAGCTTGTCCGTCTGGCTCCGCAGCCGCGCGGCGAAGTCAGCCACCGAAGTGAGGCTCGCGAGATCGACCTGCTCGAACCTCACGCTCGCGGTCGGTACCTCGGCGAGCACCTTCGCGACGGCGTCGGCGCCTTTGCGCGGGTTCCGCCCGGCGATGATGACCTCGCTACCGGCTCGCGCCAGTGCGAGCGCGTCTTCGAGCCCGAGCCCCCCAGTACCAGTGATGACGGCGAGACGGCCGTGCTGCGAGGGAATGTCGGAGGGCTTCCAGTTCATGTCTGTAAAGTAGGGCACCCCGCGCGGGCGAAAAAGAGCGTGCATCCAGACACACTGTCTGGAAAATTGTGACAATGAGCATCGACCTCGACTCGCTGAAGGTCTTCGTCCGCGTCGCCGAGCTGCGGAGCTTCACCGATGCGGCACGTCAGCTGGGCATTCCCAAAGCGCGTGCGTCGGCGCGAGTCCTGAGACTGGAAGCCGAACTGGGAACACAGCTTCTCCAGCGCTCGACCCGCGTCGTCCGGCTCACGCCCGAGGGCGAGCTGCTCCTCAAGCGCGCCCCCGGGTTTCTCGCGGAGGCTGACGAAATCGAGACGCTCTTTCACGCCGGTCGCGTGCTGCGCGGGCGGGTGCGCATGGAGCTGCCGGTCGTCGTCGCGCTCAGGTTCGTCATCCCCCGGCTGCCGGAGCTGCTGGCCCGGCACCCGCAGCTCCAGGTGGACATCTGCGCGAGCGACCGAATCGTCGCGGCGCTGCGTGAAGGCTTCGACCTTGTGTTGCGCATCGGCGCGGTCGCCGAACCGGGCCTCGTCGGCCGACGCATTGGCGAATCAACGATGATGAACTGCGCGAGCCCGTCGTACCTGCGCCAGTACGGAACGCCGCGCACGCTGGACGAGCTGCGCTCCCACCTGGTCGTCCATTACGCTGCGGATCCCGTCCCAAACTTCGAGTACCTCGAGGGAGATGTCTATCGGGAGCTGCCGATGCGCAGCGTGGTCACGGTCGACAATTTCGAAGCGTATGAAGAGGCCTGCATCGCGGGCCTGGGCATCGCGCAGGTTCCCCGTCATGGCCTCGAGCGACATGACAACACGCTCGTCGAGATCCTTCCGGAGTTCGTCGCGCGGCCCGCGCCTATCGTGCTCCTGCACACGCACGGGCGCTCGGTGCCGCGCCGCGTGCGGGTGGTGATGAATTGGTTGATGGGCGTGCTCGCGCCCATCGTTGGTGAACTCGTACCGCGGTGAGCCGTGGGCGCGTGCATCTCCAGCCACGGCGGGAGTGCGCACTCGAACCGGCGCCCCGGTCAGGTGGACGCGGACGCGGCGGCGGCCTTCGCCTCCGCGTCCCGCCTCGCGAGGATGGAGGCGCTGGCGGGAACCACCACCAGGCTGCCCATCCAGCAGAAGAAGCCGAAGGTGGGGTAGGACAGCTCGAGTCGGCGGCTCCGGCTCCCGCCTCCGGTTGTGGGGACGGGGATCGCGTACCAGGAGAAGGTGGACAGCCCGACGATCACCGCCGCGATTCCCACCCAGAAGGCCCGCCGGTACCGGCCCATCGCCAGGCGTCAACCGAGGAGCTGCGGTGGGGGCAGGGGACGTGCTGGGGGGCGCGGACGTCATGTTCCCGCCGACACTGCCTCGGAGTCCGCGCGAACGCCGGAGCCGCCCCGCTCCGTCGGTCGTCCGCGTGTCCAACCTCCACCTGGAGGACCGTGCCTCGCCGGAGGACTCGCGCAGGACAGGGGAGGGCGGAGGCGGGCCACGCTCCGCGATTCAGGCGACTTCGGTGGTGGGACTGGCCACCTCGCGGTGCTGCCGGAGCATCCGCTGGACGAGCTCCTCCAGCGGCTCCGGTCGGTCCGCCTCGTGGAAGCGCGCGCTCATGGCGGTGACGGCCTGCTTGTAGGATGGATCTCCCAACACCTTGTCGAGCAGCGCGAGCAGTCCGGGGGCTCCGAGCTCCCGAGGCGGGGCCATGACACCGATGCCGTGCTTGTCCACGATGCGGGCCACGAAGGGCTGGTCCTGGGTCAGGGGGAGCGCCACCATGGGCACGCCCTCCCAGATGCATTCCTTCACCGTGTTGAAGCCGGCGTGCGTCACCATCACCGCGGCGCGCCGCAGCAGCGGCAACTGAGGGAAGGACTGCACCGCGATGAGGTTGGGCGCGCGCCCGTCGAGCGTGGCCGGATCCGCGGACGTGCCCGTCCCCATGACGAACTGCCAGTCCGGCCGTTGCTTCGCCACGTCCACCATGGCCCTCAGCAGGGGCGGGACCCACTTGGACACATAGCCGCGGGTCCCCATGGAGAACACGATGAGGGGGCGGTCCTCCCTCAGCCGTTCCCAGGCAAAGGGCTGCGCCTCGCGATGCTCCTGGTTGATGCAGGGGCCCACGTGGTGGATGCGGGCCGCCGCGGCAGTCCCCGCGATGTTGGCGAATGCCTCCGGGAAGAGCATCAGCTCGTTCACGCCCCCCACGCCGTGGAAGGGGTTGTTCCCCGGCGTGCCCAGGTTCTTCTGCCGCAGGAGCGTCTCGAAGGCGAACTCGAAGCGCGCGTGCAGCCCCAACCCGACCAGCGTGCCGTGGATCGCCTTCGCCAGCACCCGCATCACCGGCTTCGGTCTCCGCACAGGCTGTCCGAACAGGTGTTCCCGGAAGTGGAGGGGAACCGTCGTGTGCAGCCGCAGGAAGGGAATCCCGGAGGCATGGACCGCCGGGCCCGCGTACTTGAACCGCTCGTCAAAGAGGATGAGGTCCGGGCGGATGCGCTCGATGGTGCGGTCCAACTCGCCATCCAGCAGTGCCTGGAACATCGCGTTCTGACTTCGGACGCTGTCCCGCAGCGGGGACAGCAGGCCCAGGAGGCTCCGGCTGCGCCCCATGCGGGTCGACGCCTGGACCAGGTAGTCCCGCGCAAGGCTGGACTCGAAGATGGGAACGAACTCGAAGCCCGCTGCACGCACGGCCTGCTCCGCCGCGAGCATGCAGCAGAAGACGACCTGGTGCCCCAGCCGCTGGAGCTCGTCGGCCAACCGCAGACAGGGGTTGAGATGCCCTGTGTGGGGCAGGGGGAAGATCATCAGCTTGGCCATGAGCAACTCACGAGAGGCCGCACGCGGCCACGGGGCAGGGAACCGGGGGAAGCGGGAGCAACGCGGTGGGGGCGCTCCAGTCCACGCGCGAAGCGCGAGGGGTGTCGCTCTCGGGGGACGATCAGGGCGACAAGCATCGTCCCCCTCCACATTCCACCGGGACGTCCTCACACTCGCTCGGGCGCGCCGAGACGTCGGAGGTGCCCAACCTATCATGGCGTCCGGCCCGCGGTGCGTTCGACTCTTCATGGATTGGGCCGTGTTGCTGTGACTCCAAGTTTCAAGGATTCTTGGGGCAGATGTCTTCCCCCATCTCATTTTCTCCCCAGGCGAAGGTGTTCACGAACCTGGAGGCGTTCTCCCCCGCCGCAGAGCGCGTCCTTCCATGAGCCTGTTCCAGCAGCGCTACGACGTGGTGATTGTCGGCAGTGGGCCGGGGGGCAGCACGCTGGCCTACAGCCTGGCGCGGCACGGCTGTCGTATCCTGTTGCTGGAGGAAGGCGACTTCCTCCAGCCAGATCCCGCGCGAGCGGAGGTGACCGCCATCTCCATGGGCGAGCTGCAGCGCAAGGGTCTGCGCAAGTACGTGGGCGGTTCCTCCAAGCTCTACGGCGCGGCCCTCTACCGCATGCGCGAGATCGACTTCCGGGCCACCGCCACGGAGACGGGGGAGTCCTCCGCGTGGCCCATCTCCTACGCAGACCTGGAGCCGTACTACGCGCAGGCCGAGCGCCTCTACGGGGTGCGTGGCTCCCCGGAAGGAGATCCCTCGGAGCCTCCCCGTTCCGGGCCCTTTCCCCACGGCCCCATCCCACACGAGCCCTACATCGCGGAGGTCGTCGAGCGCATCCGCGCCCAGGGGCTGCCCGTCGCGTATATCCCCAAGGCGGTGGACCATGGGCCCGGCGGCCGGTGCGTGTTGTGCGCCACGTGCGATGGCTACTACTGCCAGCGCGATGCGAAGCTGGACGCGGAGGTCGCGGTGCTGCGGCCCGCCCTGTTGACGGGCCGCGTCCAGTTGCTCACCCGGGCCCGGTGCCTCAAGGTGCTCACCACCCCGGATGGCCGCAGCGCCACCGGCATCCTCCTGGAGCATGAGGGTGCGCGGCACGAGGTCCACGCTGGCGTCGTCGCGGTGTGCGCGGGCGTGACGCAGACGCCGCTCATTCTCTGGCGCTCGCGCAATGGGGCGCATCCCCAGGGGATCGGCAACGCCACGGGCTGTCTGGGGCGCTACCTCGCGGGGCATACCGCGGGGATGCTGTTCCCCATCCGGAACCTGCGGAAGGTGCCACCGCTGCACCAGAAGACCTTCGCCATCAACGCCTACTACGAACCGTCGGCGGACTGGCCATACCCGCTGGGCGTCATCCAGGCCGCGGGTCAGTTCCCGCTCTGGGAGAGCGTGCCGGGCTTCATGCGTCCGTTCGTGAAGTTCATCGCGCAGCGGAGTCTGATGTGCTTCCTGATGACGGAGGCCGTTCCCAGCAAGGACTCCGGGCTGCGGTTCGACGGAGACCGTATCGTCGGGATGCGCAGGCCCCTGCGGAACATGCGGACATACCGGAAGCTTCGGGAGCACGCGGTGCGTATCTTCAAGGACGCGGGCTACGGGTGGGTCTACTCGCCCCGGACGCCCGTCGCGCTCTGGCACCCGGTGGGCACGGCGCGCTTCGGCACGGACCCCGCGACTTCGGTGTTGGACCCCGACTGCCGCGTCCACGGCATGGACAACCTCTACGTGGCTGACTCCTGCTTCCTGCCCTCGGCGGGCGCGGTCAACACCTCCCTGAGCGTCATCGCCATGGCGTTGCGCGTGGCCGCCACCATCGCCCGGACGCCCACGGTCAGCAGCGTTCCCGCCGCCTGATACACGCCTCGGCTGTGCGTGGCGCGCTGGCGCAGGGGCCGCCACGGTCGCTCCATGGGTTGAAGCCGCGGGCTGTAGGGTGGGGGCGGTACAGCGTCAGATGCGGGTAGCGCCGCAGCGCCCAATCCACCGGGCGGCCGCGGTGCCAGGGCGTGTTGTCGATGACGGGGACCCTGGCTGTGGCGCGCACGCGGATGCCTGTCTTCAGTCGTCGGGCGGGGCGGCCTCGGGTAACTCTGGAACTGCGCGTGTTGATTCGGCGCAGGGCCGAAGCCAGCGCACTCGTGGCGGAGCTTCTTGCGCTTGCATCTGGCACAGCCACCCCACGCGCACTCCGGCGACGCCGCGAGACGTTGGGCGACCGGCACCCCACGCGCCGCGCGGGCCACCGCATCCTCCTCGCAGTCGCCCCTCTCCCGGAGGAACGCCCATGCGCGCCGTGCTCCTGCTCTCCCTCATCCTGCCGCTGTCCCTCGCCCAGGCCCAGGAACTCCAACTGCAGCCCTACGCCTTCCAGGCCCGCGACGGTCGCGTCGTTCAGGCCGAGCTGGGCACCGTCACCGTGCCCCTGCGCCACGCCCGCCCCGAGGGCCCGGGTCTGCCCCTGCGCTTCGTGCGCTTCAAGAGCACGAGCCCCTCGCCCGCGGCCCCCATCGTCTACCTGGCCGGTGGCCCGGGCGGCTCCGGTATCGAGGCCGCACGCGGCGTCCGCTTCGAGCTGTTCCTCGCCCTGCGCGAGGTGGCTGACGTCATCGCGCTGGACCAACGCGGCACCGGCCAGTCGGACCCCCATCCAAAGCTGGAGCAGCGCTGGGCCATCCCGCTCGAGCAGCGCATGGACGAGGCGCTGCTCACCACGACGGTGAAGAAGGCCGCCGCCGAGGCGACCCGGACCTGGGCCACGGCCGGCGTGGATCTGGGCGCCTACACCACGGAGGAGAACGCCGACGACCTGGAGGTGCTGCGCAAGGCGCTGGGCGCGCCGAAGCTCAACCTCTGGGGCATCAGCTACGGCACCCACCTGGGCCTCGCCTACCTGCGGCGCCACGGACAGCGGCTGGACCACGTCATCCTCGCCGGCATCGAGGGGCCGGACGACACCTGGAAGCGGCCTGCCCACGCGGAGGCCCTGCTCGAGCGCTGGGAGGCCGTTCTGCGCGCCGAGGGCGAGCGCGGGCCGGGCCTGAAAGCGCGGCTGGCGAAGCTGTTGAAGTCGCTGAAGCGCGAGCCCCGCACCGTTGCGTTCACAGACCCGGCGACGGGTGAGCGCCACACCTGGCGGGTCGGCCCCTTCGACCTTCAGTGCGCCACCTTCGAGTCCCTTCGAGACCCCGCCACCTTCCGGCGCTTCCTCACCCTGCTGCCGGCGCTGGAGGCCGGGGACTATGCGCCGATGGCGCCCTTCGCGCGCCAGCTGCGCGAAGGGTGGCTGGAGCCCATGTCGGTCGCCATGGACGCGGCCTCCGGCGTGAGCCCGGCGCGACACGCCCTCATCGAGAGGGAAGCGGCGAAGGCACTGCTCGGTGGCAGCGCCAATCCGGGAGCACTGCGGGCAGCGGATGTGCCCGGCGTGAGCGACCTGGGCGAGTCCTTCCGCGGTCCGCTGAAGGCCGAGGTGCCCGTGCTCCTCATCAGCGGCACCCTGGATGGGCGCACGAGCCCGGACAACGCGGAGGCCCTGCGCCCCGGGCTCTCCCGGACCGCCCACCTGGTGCTGGTGGGCGCGGGACACGACGGCCTCTTCCAGTCGGACCCGCGCATCCTCGAGCGCATGAAGGTCTTCCTGAAGGGCGAAGCGCTCCGCGATGAGCGGCTGGAGATCAAGGCGAAGCCCTGACGTCGCGCACTCGCCCGGCGCTCGTGCGGAGGACGGGCTGCGGCCTCGCGGTGGTCGAGGAGGCAGCCCGGCTTCCATCCGTGGCCGGGCCGGTGCAACGCTCCTGCACCGGCCGCGCCTTGATGCCATTCGCGGCGTCTGTACCGGGCACCGGTCGCGACGGCGCCTACGCCTCCAGCCGCTTGCGCAGCACTCCCAGCCGGCTGCGGCCCACCGGCAGCCGGGTGCCGTCCCGCAGTTCCACCGCGGTGCGCGAGCCCTCCGAGGCGACGAGCTCGCGGATGTCCGTCACGCGGACGAGATAGGAGCGGTGGACGCGGAGGAAATCGGCGGGGAGCAGTTGCTCAAGCCGCTCCAGGCTCTTCTCGCTCAGCTCGGTGCCGCCGTCGCGCAGGACCAGCTCCGCGTAGTCTCCAGCGCCCTGGATGTACGCGACGGAGTCCAGTGGCACGAGGACCACGCCTCCGCCCTTTCTCACCGCGAGGGTCCGCAAGGGAGTGGCCGCGCGGCTTCCCACGCGGGCGAGCGCGAGGGCGAGCCGCTCCGGCGTGTATGGCTTTGGCACGAAGTCCAGCACCCCCAGCTCGAAGGCGCGCAGCGCCTGGTCGGTGTTCGCGGAGACCACCACCGTCTGGAATGCGCCCGCGGCCGCCTCCGCGAGCAGCGCGAAGCCGTCCTCGCCCGAGAGGTTCAGGTCCAGCAGCAGCACGTCCACGTCGCGCTCGGCCAGCAGCGCGCGCGCCTCGTCCAGACTCGCGCACACGCGCTGGGGCGGGGTGCCCGGCCCCAGCTGCTGCTCGCACAGCCGGGCGAGGCGGCGCGCCGCCAGCGGCTCGTCCTCCACGATGAGCAGCCTCACGACGGCACCTCCACCCGCGTCATCCACCCCTCCTCCGTGGGCCCGTCCTCGAGCCGCCACGCACCGGGGAAGGCCTCCTCCAGGCGCGCGCGCAGGTAGCGCGAGCCGGTGCCCTCACCGCCCCCCTGGCGCGTGCCCGTGCCCGGGGGGGCGAGGAAGACGTAGCGACGCCGCGGCCGGGCGCCCTCGGCAACGAGGCTGCTCTGGAGCCGGAAGGTGTGGGGCGAGATGTAGCGGTTGTGGCTGAAGGCGTTCTCCAGCAGCGTGTGCAGCAGGGCAGGGGGGACGGGGGCCTCGAGGTCCACGCCATCGGTCGCGAGGTGGAAGGCCGTGCCCTGCCGGCAGCCCATGACCTCCAGATGGGCGCGGCACAGCTCCAACTCGCGAGCGAGCGGAATGGTGCGCTCACCGGAGACGGCGAGCAGGTGCCGGTACGCCGCGCCCAGGGCCTCGATGAAGCGCACGGCCTGCGCGGGCTCCGTCTCCACCCACTCACTCAGCGCGCCCAGTGTGTTCATCAGGAAGTGCGGCTGCAGGCTGCGCTTGAGCAGCTCCAGTTGCAGTCGCTCCGCGGCGCGCGTCGCGCTCTCCAGCCGCTCCTGCTGACGGCGCTGCTGCCGGGCATGTACCGCCGTGAGGCAGAGCAATAGCCCTCCGAAGGCGAGGAAGAAGCCTCGCTCGGAGAAGCCCCAGGGTTCCAACAGGTAGAGCGTCCCGGCGAAACCGAGCCCCGCCAGCGCGCCCAGGGCCCCCCACGGTTCCCCTCTACGCCACGCGCGCACGGCGAGCGCCGTGGAGACGACGAGCGAGGCCCCGAGCGCGATGCTGTTCTTGCCATCGAAGCCCGGAACGAAGACGAGCGAGAGCAGCCCCAGTCCGAGCCCCATCCACCGCAGCCAGCGGCGTGGCTCGCCGAAGGCCGCGTGCACGGTCGCTGGCAGCAGCGCCGCCACCGCCAGCACGGCCGCCGCCTGCAGTCGCAGCCGCACTGCGTGCTGTGGGTAGGGATAGTTGGCGAGCCCGCGCCACGCCTCCAGCAGGACGAGCGCCGCGGCGGCGAGGCACAGCACGCCGAGCAGCAGCGTGGCGAGCCCGCCGTGAGCGAGCCGCACGCGCGCGAGGTGGTAGAGCCCCATCAGCACCAGTGCGCCCAGCATACAAAGGGCTGGCACCAGGCCGAGCATCCGCGCCCGGGCGAGGGACGCGGCCTCGCCCACCTGCAGTTGGTGGAGGGTGCCCACGGGCTGGAAGCCGAGCCGGTGCGCGGAGATGCGCATCGTCAGCACGTGAGGGCCCGGCGCGCTGGACTCGGGCGGAAGCGGGAGCAGGGCATCGACGCGTCCTGGTACCTCCTCCGAGGGCGTCCGCCCCACCCGTCCGTTGCGCCCCAGGGGCTTGCCGTCCCACCAGGCCTCCCATGACCCGAGCACCGACAGGGCGAGGGCAGGCGTCGGGGCTCCGGCTTCACGCGGGGGCACCTCCACCTGCGTGCGCAGCCAGAAGGGGCCGGTCCCCTCATTCAACTGACTGCTCTCCACCGTGCGCCAGCCCCGCGCGTCCCCAGCAAGCGCTACTTCCGCGGGGAAATCCTCCGTGTGCACCTGCACCTGTCCCTGTCGTGCGGAGGGCAGGGCGGCCGAGGCGGCGAGCGAGAGCGCGAGGCATCCCGCGAAGAGGGCGGACGACGTCATGGGCCGCAGCATACGTAGCGCGGCGCCGCCCCACGCGCACTCCGGCGACGCCGCGAGACGTTGGGCGACGCGCACCCCCACGCGCCGCGCCGGCCACCGCATCCTCTTCTCCGTACCCCCTTCGGAGGAACGCCCATGCGTGCCGTGCTCCTGCTCTCCCTCCTTCTTCCGCTGTCTCTCGCCCAGGCCCAGGGTCTCCAGGTGCCGCCACCGCCGTTCGCCCAGGTCATCGAGCGCGAAGTGCCGGCCCTCATGAAAGAAGCCCGTATCCAAGGCGCGGCCGTGGGGCTGATTGTCGGAGGCAGGCTGGTCTACGCCAAGGGCTTCGGCTTCGCGGACCACGCGGGCAAGGTGCCAGTGACGCCCGACACGGTGTTCGCCGCTGCCTCGCTGGCCAAGCCCATCGCCAGTTGGGTGGCGATGCGTCTGGCCGGGCAGGGGCGCGTGCGGTTGGATGCGCCGGTGGCCGATGTGCTGTCGCCGTGGCCGCTGGCGCAGAGCCCGTTCGACCATCGCCAGATCACGATCCGCCGCCTGCTGTCGCACACCGCGGGCACGACCTTGGGCGGGTATCAGGGCTGGCTCGACTTCAAGGAGCTGCCGAGCCTGGAGGAGTCGCTGGCCGGCAAGACGAATGGACGCGGCGCGGTGGAGCTGTTCGCGCCGGCCGGTGTGAAATTCCAATACTCCGGCGGCGGCTACACCCTGATGCAGTTGGCCATCGAGCGGACCACGCAGCGCAAGTATTCGGACCTGGCGCGCGAGCTGGTGTTCCGGCCGCTGGGCATGAAACACAGCAGCGTCGCCATGACGCCGGAGGTGCTGGCCGGCGCGGCGCAGGGACACGGCGACGATGGCAGGCCGGTGCCGGTGCGTTACTACGTCGAGCAGGCTCCTTCGACCCTCACCACCACTGTCCGTGACTTCGCCCGCTGGATGATTGCCGGCATGGCGAACACCGCCGGCGCGCATCCACTGACCCAGGCGCAACTGGCCCAGATGTACACACCCGCGGAACTGAGCACGCCGCGCGCGCCCGATGAGGCGGTCTACGGCCTGGGCCACTTCATCGAACGACTCAGCGACGGCAGCACCGCCGTCGGTCACGACGGACGCAACCAGGCCGGCTTCCGCGCCAGGTTCTTGATGCGTCCGCAATCCGGTGACGGCATCGTCTTCTTCAGCAACTCCCGCAGCGGGTTGGCTTTGGACCGCGTCGTCTGCCTGTGGGGCGCCGACGTGGCTGACAGCCGCTACCCTGACATTTGTTAGAGGCTGTAGACTACCGGGTACGAACTGTCTCACTCACGTTGGCAGAGAGGGTAGGCTCAAGCCTCAAGATCTTGATGCACTTGAACGCTCAGTGAGGAAAGCCGAGGGTGAGGTTGCCGGTGTGGAGGTGCAGTTCCAATGAAGATCCTGGAGTTCCATGAGCTCCAGCGGAAGACCGTCTGCGACTGCTCGTAGACGGCACTGTCGCCGAACGCGTCGCGCTCGGAGTCGGGGTTGGCGCCAACGAGGTGTGGCTCCTGTCTCGGTCAAGGCATAGACCGCAGTCCTCTGGTGAAAAGGAGCAGCCCGTTGGAGAGACGAGTTGCGAGAGACGAGACGATGGGAGTCGAAAGACGTCCAGATTTTCCGGGTCGACACCGAACGCTGGACGTCCCTTCGCCGAGCGTCAAGGCGTTACGAGAGAAATGCACTTCGGACGCTCTAGAACTTTGGGATGCGGCTGAGGCCCTTTCTTTCTGGCGTGCTCAGGAATATCGGCGGTTTCAGACAAGATGGGATGAACTTCATTCCGCCCCGGCTCTCTTGCCTTCTGCATTGCCGCTCCCAGGCGAGCCCTCGATGAGCGACCTTGACCTCGTTCGAGCCATGGTGGTGACGCAGCAGAAGACCTTGCAGGACCTGTCTTTGGCGCCGATAGATGTCTGGAACAAGCGAATGGGTCCGGAACGCCTTGAACGTCTTGCGTATAGCTGGGGCCGGCGCTGGGCGTATCTCTCCCCTATGTCTATTGGGCTCCAGGAAATGTTTCGCTCGCTGTCGAGGCGCGCACTGACTGCTCTGGCGCATTTGGACGAGCAATTTCAAGAAGGACTCATCACCGAAGAAGAGGCTCTGAGTCATCTTATAGACAACGTCGCCTCGCGTGGCTGGTACGGAGGTGACATCCCTCCGGCATGGTTGTCACGACACAGCCCTCAACTCGACACCTCTGCGCCAGGACACGCTCTGGTCGGGCCTGCGGGGGCCGGGAAACGAACCTTTCTTGGCCGCCTTCCTTTCCTTTTCCCAGAGCGTGAAGTCAACATTGACAACTTCCATGGGGGAGGATTTTCAGACCCGAAGTATGAGGCTCGTCCCGAAACGTCGTACGCCTCGCTGTCTCCGGGCCTGGTGTGTGGCTGGTCGTGGGCCCACAAGCTTGAACCCGCCCTGGTCCGATATGCCATCGAGATGGCGAACGACTCCGAGGCCAGATTTCACCTTGTGATCGCGGCGACGCCTGATGAATGGGAGCAGATCAAGGCAGTTGCTCCTCAGGCTTCCACGCTCAGGGTGCTCATGTTTGAACCACCGGCCGATGATGAACTGATCCCGCTTTGGCTCTGTCAACGCCCGATGCTGGAGGATCGGCTCGGGCGACTTCTCGATCTCAGCTGGTTGATGAGCCGGCTCGCTCGGTTGCGACGCTACGGTTCACCCGCGTCGATTCTGCGAGGACTATTGCCGACGCGGAATGCCGTGGGTTCGCTCGTCCTTCCCGAAGCAGACCTCTTCGGTGAACATGAGGCTTCAACCCCGCGTCCGCTTTCCAAAATCGGATGGGACCGCCTGACCCGAAAAGACGGTGAATGGTTGCAGCAGCTTTTGCCTGCTCCAGACCACTTCTCGCGGGCGATGCGTCTGGACGCCGCCTTGAGTGGTGTTCATCACCCCGAGGGGGAGCGCAACGGGCCGTACCACGTCCAAATCCCATGACCGGGTGAGGTCTGTGGGTTGGTCATGGAACTTCACTCGGGTCTTCGGCACGGTGAATCGCCAGCGAATCCGGAGTTGGTGTCGGTTGGCCCATTTCTGCCATGCCAGCGTTTCGCAGCGGAGCTTGTCGAGCGTGGGGATGCGCCGCCTCCCCAACCCCTGACGGGAGCGCAGGGAAATCTCTACCTCCGCACGCGCTCCGCGTCGGGGCCCCGCATGAATGACGCAACATGAGGCGTGGGGACGTCGGACGCAAGTGATAGGAGAGGGGTCGGACCACCCCCAGACACGGCCCCACACAAACCCGATGAAAATCCTCCTCCTGACTCCGCTCCTGCTGAGCGTTGCTTGCATTCAATCCGCCCCGGCCAAGGAGGCTGAGACGGCAAGTCGGACCGATCGCGTCCTGACGCATGAACAGATTGGACATCCCTACCAGCAGAACTCACCGCTGCCTTACAGGACAGTGGCTCTCACGTTCGACGATGGTCCGGATGTCGACCATGCCGACGGCGGGAACACCAGCGTGATGATCGCGGAATACCTTCAGCAGCAGGGTATTCGCGCGACGTTCTTCGTCAATGGCTGCCGGATTGACGGGATTAGCGACGGCAAGTGCTTCGACCGTCCCGACTTCCCCGGACAAGTCGTCGCGCTGGGACACCGCGTCGCCAATCACACCTATTTCCATGAGGACCTGCCGAGCCACGATCCGAACGATGGCGGTGCACCGGGGGCCCAGGCCGCCACGATTCACAATACCCAGGTCCTTCTTGATCCCCACATCAGCGACGGCATGTATTTCTTCCGGGCGCCCGGCGACAAGTGGGGGCAGGATCCTCACAACGGCGAAAATGCTTGCGACGGGTCGGCGGCGGTCGCGAACTACCTCCGGAACGATCCACTGCTGTCCAAGATGGCCGGCCCGTTCTGTTTTGACTGGGATGCCCACGACTGGGCTTGCGCGGAGCTGGGCGGGACGCCCGCGGCGTGTGCCGACAGCTACATCTATGAAGGTGAGCGGCCGTATGTCGCCAACCCGGATGCAGGCACCGTGGCGGGCCCCCGGGAGCGGGGCATCTTGCAGTTGCACGACGCAAGCCCGGTAGCGGGCCTCGCCGGAACGACCTGGTCCTACGACCTCGTGGTGTCCCTGGTCACCAAGCTGAAGGCCAAGTCGGGCACCCCGTATGTCTTCGTCCCGCTCGACGCGATTCCGGGCGTCCGGGGAACGCTCAGCTTCCCGTCACCGACCAACTGGACGACGACCTACCTGTCCGACGCGGACCTGTGGAACACCGACATCGGCTATCACGGCACCGTCCGACTGGGAGACATCAACGGGGATGGCCGGGCCGATGTCTGCGGTCGAGGCAGCGCGGGCCTCCGCTGCGCCCTGTCGAACGCCGACGGCTCCATGGGGGCGGAGGCGCTGTGGCTCTCCATCGTGTCGGACACCCTGGGCTACAAGCCGAGAGAGTACAGCACGACCTTCCAGCTCGCGGACATCGACAACGATGGCAAGGCGGATGCCTGCATTCGCGCAGTCGACGGCTACCTCTGCTTCAAGGCGCTCACAGGGGGCTTCCAGACCTCGGCCTGGCCCTCGACGTCGTTCTCGAATGCGAATGGCTGGAACGCCGCGGAGGCGCGCCATGGCTCGATTCGCGTCGGGGACGTCGATGGGAACGGATATGGGGACATCTGTGGCAGGGACGCGAACGGCAAGATCGTCTGCAGCCTCTTCAACGGGACGACCTTCGCGGCGGCGGGGGAGTGGAGTTCGGCATTCACCGCATCGTCCTGGTCGCAGCCGGAGTACGCCACCACCTTCCAGCTCGCGAAGGTGAACAACGACAACCTCGCCGACCTCTGCGTCCGGGGTCCTGACGGAATCTTGTGCGCGTTGTCGACGGGCAGCGGCTTCGGCACGCCGTCCCTCTGGACTCAGATGGCCTTCGATGACGCGTCGGGGTGGGCCACGAGCCCGTCGCGCTACAAGTCCATCAAGCTGGGCGATGTGGATGGGGACGGCAACGCGGACGTGTGCGGCCGGCACTCGACGGGGATCGTCTGCGCCTTCTCCACGGGCACTTCCTTCAGGAACTACCGCTACGTCCTCAACACGAACTTCGGAGATGCCTCCAACTGGTCGGGCGAGGAGTACGGCGCGACGCTCGCGCTGGGCGACGTCAATGGAGACAGCTACGCGGACGTGTGCGCGCGTGCCGCGGCGGGGCTGACCTGCATGCCCGCCACCACCCGTCTCGCCGAGTTCGACCCGGTGCTGAAGGTGGGGTACTGCTCGACAGTGGGTACGGCTTGTGACTCCGGGAGCTTCTATGAGGGGCGCGGAGTGGTGCACCCGGAAGCCAACCAGCCCAACACCCTGCAAGGCACCTGCGCGGATGGCGCCTCCGGCGACTACCTCTCCGAGCCCTCCATCGAGCGGGTTCGGGTCACCACGGTCGACAACCCGGTCATCACGCCGCGGGTGGACCGGGAGCTCGCGGTGGGCGAGAGCGTGCGTGTCGAGGTCAGCGCGTATGCCTCGGCGGCGGGAGAGCAACTGGAGATCTTCCGCGCGGCGAATGCCTCGAGCCCTACCTGGGTGAGCCTGGGCACGACGACGCTGTCCAGCGCCGGGTACGCGTGGGTGACGAAGACCTATACGCTCCCGTCGGGCACCACGCAGGCCGTCCGGGCGGTGCTCCGTCCCTCCACCCTGTCGGGAGCATGCCCCGGCGGCAGCACCACGGACGTGGACGACCTCGCCTTCCATGTGAAGTGATTCGCTGAGCCCCCAGAGCGCCCGGAGGCCGAGCATCGTCTCGACTCCGGGCGCTCCCGCACTTCGTGGGGTCGGCAGGCTCAGACGCTGAGCAGCACGCGACGGCGCAGCAAGTCGAAGCTGGCGAAAGCCCCGCTCCCAATGGCCAGGCTGACGGTGCATTCAAAGGCTGGCTCGAACCTGTTTCAGCGCCTCGGTCGTAACGCGGCTGGCGGCAATCCACGACCGTGCCCCGGCTCGACCGTCGCCGGGGCGCGGCCCTGGTTGCTAGGGCGTGTTCACCACGGCGACGTCGCAGGCGGTGAGCTCGCGGCTGTAGATCCGGACATCGTCGAACGAAGCCGGAATGCTGGCGAAGGTGCTCGGGCAGGTCGGCAGCCTGCGGCCGATGCGGAACGAATTGGCGCCCGTGAGGTTCGTCGGCGCAGCGCTGGTCGCGGAGCCGACCAGCACGCCGTCAATGTACACTTTGAGCGAGGTCCCGCCGCGGGTATAGACGACGTGGTGCCAGCTGCCGTTGTTGAGCGGCGATGGAGAGACGTTGACGCCTGCACCGTTGGTGCCTGCCGCGTTCTCGTACATCTCGAGCGACGCTACCGAGGTGCTGCCGTTGAGCCTTGCCGAGAGGAAGTTGCCTGCGCTCCCGGCCACCCGGTTCCCGATGAGATCTCCGCTGCGGGGGGCGTTGAAGGTCGTCTTCAGCCAATAGCTCACGGTGAAGGCGTCCGTCCCGAATTGCCCGGGCGCGAGGCCGAAGTCGACGTGGGCGTTGAGATCGCACTGCTGGGTGGGCGTGAGCGTGATTGCGCCGGAGCCGTCGAAGCTGACCGTCCGCGACGCCGAGCTGCCCAGCGTTCCGTCCGACGTGCCCGCCGAGTCCAGGGCCGTGCCGCCGCTGGCCTCGTCGAAGGTCCACCGGTGGGCCAGGTTGCTGGTCGTGTCGCCGACGAGCGGGCCACCGGTGCAGACCCCCTCCTGACAGGTGTCCGGCTGGGTGCAGGCGTTGCCGTCGCTGCACGCCGTTCCATTGGGGGCCGCCGGATTGGAGCACTGCCCGGTCGACGGATTACAGGTGCCTGCGACATGGCACGCGTCGAGAGGCGCGCAGACCACCCCCGCGCAGAGGTCGGGCTCGCAGGTGTAGCTCCCGGGCGTGTTGACGCAGATTTCACCCGGCTGGCAGTTCGCTGTCCCGTTGGCGCACTCGTCGATGTCGGTGCAGACGCTCGGCTGTCCCGTGCAGGTGTAGCCCGGCTCCACTTCGCAGACGCTGTTGCAGCCGTCTCCAGAGAGTTGATTGCCGTCGTCACAGATTTCGAATCCGCCCAGCACCCCATCACCACAGACGGGCCGTAGCGACGTCTCCACCGCATCCACCAGGTAGAGCGCCACCGCGCCCCTCAGGCGCACGTAGCGATAGGGCAGGTTCCCCGGGTACGTCGCCACCGCGACATGCGTCCCCAGGCCCAGCTCCACCAGGTGCAACGAGCTGGAGCCAATGAAGGTCCCATCCGCCTTCAGGAAGTCCACCTGGGCCACCAGCGCCAACGACAGGCCTTGGTAGTAGACGCGAAGGTCGCCGGTGCCTTCCTCTCCCTGGCCCAGGTCCAGCACCAACGCCGCGTTGAGCAAGCCCACCAGGGTCGCGGCCTGCCCGTCCGGAGCGCCCAGCGCCGCGCTCGGATTGAGCACCGTCGCCGTGGTGCCCGACGCCACCGCGTCCGCATACGGGTCCCACGTCAACGAGGCTTCCGGACGCTCACGCGTCAACGCCCCGTCGTTCTCTTGCGACACCCCAATCTCCGGAGGACGGGCCTTCTCCCCCAGAGACTCCACACCACACGCCCCCAACGACAAGGCCAGCGTCACGCCCAGTCCCCACGACCACAGCACACCAGGACGGCTTCGCATCGAGTGTCTTCCTCCGCGGAGCAGGATGGAGCCCGGAATGGACCGTCCCCCCATGGAATGAACGACACCATTCCTTACTCCCACTGCTCGGCACGCAACACTCTGATGGCAAACGTCCTCCGGCTACCAGGGGACAAGCACTCGAGGACCATGGACACAACGTCTATGCCATACAGCCAATCGTCTCCGCGAATCGACGGGCCGTGATGGGGAAGGGCAGCGCACCGACCCGGTCGAAGCTTGACTCTACTTCCAAGGCTGCGACGTCCTCATGGTCGACAAACCCCGAGATTCCTTCGCCATCAGAAACCAGCAGAAGCCATACCTGTTGGCAGTTGCGACGATACTCTGGAAGCTTCTGGGTCTTCTGTGCAACGACGCCATGGACGATATCAGCCCGTGCATCGAACCATCCTCTCTCAGAAGATGCCCACATCAAGGGGACATGAGGGAATCGGATGATGCGAATTGAATGAACCAAGCGGTTGAGGTCTGCTGAACGCAGTTCGAGCCACGTCCGCTCAATGGATTCGACGTTGCCTGTGTCTGAAGGTGTTTCGTGTCGGCGTTGCCGGGAGCGGGATTCGAACCAGCGACCTCGCGCGCCCGAGGCGCGCTCTGACCAGACTGAGCTACGTCCCGATGTGAGGTGGAGCCTCGAGGGAGGGCCCGGACATGACGGAGGCCGGGTCCCCCCTCGGGAGCCCGGCCTCTGGCCCTGCGTCTTCCCTGGGGTCCAGGGAGACGGGGGCGGGTGCCGGGCGGACTGCCGCGGAAGGAGGCGATCGCCCATTCCAGGCTGCCGGGAGCGGGGACCGGGTCGGGGAGTGGATTCGGGTTCAGCTCGTTGCGCGTCGTCATGGTCACCGCTCCTTTCGGGGATGAGAGGCGCGGCGGAAATCCGGCCCTGACATGTCCGCGTGCAGGGTCATCTGCTTTCATCCACGGGATGCGCCTTCCGGGTCACCCCGATGACAACGCGACGGTCAGCCTCCCGGCCACCACCCCTTCGCCAGGTCCGTCGCCTGGCGAGTCCTCCTACCTGCTCGTCATCGAGGGAGGTTCTTCCTCCACGTTCCGCCTGCCCACGGAGGGCGAGGTCGTCATCGGACGCGCCCAGGACGCGGAGGTACGCATCCAGGACGGCTCGGTGTCCCGGCGGCATGCCCTGCTGTCGGTGAGCTCCGGGGAGGGAGCGATCGCGGACCTGGGCAGCCACAATGGCACGCGGGTCAACGGCCAGTCCCTCGCGGGTGCCACCCCGTTGGTGTCGGGCGATGTCATCTCCGTCGGAGAGGTCATCCTCGTCCTGCACCAGAAGAGGGCCGATACGGCGGCCCCGAGCAGCGTTCTCTCACTGCCTGGATTCCGACAGCGGCTCGCGGAGGACGTAGCGCGGGCGCTTCGCTACCAACGCCCCTCCGGTGTGCTCTTCCTGGATGGCGCGGACACGGTGTTGGATCCTCCGGTCATCGCGGCGGCGCTGGAGGCACACCTGCGCCCTCTCGATGCCTGCGCTTGTTGGAGCGCGTCCCAATGCGTCCTCAGCCTCAACGACCTCGAGCCGGATGAAATGGAGGAGGTCTCCCGGCGCCTCCTCGACCACCTCCTGCCGCTCGCCCCTCGGGCCCGCGCGGGATTGGCCCGGTGCCCGGCGGATGGTTCGGATGCGGATGCGCTCCTGTCGCTTGCTCGACGCGCCGCGAGCGCGGCCCTGCCGGGAGCCCTGGCCACGGAGGCCCAGGTCGTTGAACACAAACGCCTGGGTGAACACGTGGCCCTCATCGCCGACCCGGCGATGCTCCGGCTCCATGCGTTGCTGGAACAGCTCGCGCCGAGCACGCTGCCTGTCCTCATCCATGGGGAGACGGGAACCGGCAAGGAGCTGGCCGCGGCGGCACTGCACCAGGGGTCGCCCCGGCGTGGGCAGCGGCTGCTCGCCATCAACTGCGCGGCGCTCCCTGAAGCGCTCGTGGAGAGCGAGCTGTTTGGCCATGAGCGGGGCGCCTTCTCCGGGGCCGTCACGGCCAAGGTGGGGTTGCTGGAGAGCGCCCAGGGCGGCACCGTCTTCCTCGATGAGGTGGCGGAGCTGTCCCTGTCCACGCAGGCCCGGCTGCTGCGCGTCCTGGAGACGCGGCGGCTGACCCGGCTGGGGGAGGTCCACGAACGCCCTGTCGACCTCCGGCTGGTCGCCGCCACCCACCGCGAGCTGTCCGCCGAGGTCCAGGCAGGGCGCTTCCGCCAGGACCTGTACTTCCGGCTGAATGCCGCGGTGGTCCACCTGCCACCGCTGCGCCACCGACGCGTCGAGATCCCCATCCTGGCCCGCGCCTTCCTCCAGGCCGCATGCGAGCAACTCGGCCGTGCACCCCTGCTCCTGTCGGACCGGGTCATGGCGTGCCTCCTCGCGTTCGACTGGCCCGGCAACGTGCGCGAACTCAAGAACGACATGGCGTTCCTCGCGGCGACGGTGCGCGATGCTTCGGTGGAGCCCTGGCACCTGCCGTCCAAGCTGGGGGGACCCCGGACTCCCGTGCCCGTGGACCCGCCCGTGGCTCCCGTCGGTGCGCCTCCGCGATTCCGCCCCATTGAAGAGGAGCTGCGCGAGCTGGAGCGTGCGCGGATGGTCGAAGCGCTCGAAGCCTCCGGTGGCGTGCAGACCCACGCCGCGGAGCTCCTCGCCATGCCCCGGCGGACCTTCTTCACCAAGATGAAGCAGTACGGCCTGTCACCGCGGCCCCCGCGCTGATCCTCAGGGGCGTTGCCGCTCACGTGCCAGCGGGACGAGCAGCGCGTGTGCTTCGTGGGACCTGGGCCCCCGGACCTTCCCGGCGCTCTTCGTCGCCCGCGCCAACAGCGACGCATGCCGGGCGCCGCCACGGTGCTCATGCCGGGACATCAGCACCAGCACGCGCGTGAGCTCCAGCGGATGGGCGTCCTCCGTGGGGTTGAGGAGGACGGCCTTCTCGGCCTCCGCCAGGGCTTGCGTCAACAGCGCCTTCGCGCCGGGGCCTGGCCAGGCCAGTGCTCGCAAGCGCAGGACCCGGGCCAGCAGACCGTGGCTCTCCGCATCGCCGGGGTTGAGTGCGAGCGCCGTCTCGAGGTCGGCCCTGGCCGCGTCGAGCGGTGCCCGTGCCTCATGCCCGTCGCGCCAGGCGCGTTCGCCCTCGCTGGCGGAGATGGCGGCGCGGTAACGGTGCAGCAGATGGCTGCCGGGGGCCAGCGCGAGCGCCCTGTCCATCAGGGGCCGCGCCTCCGCGCTGAGCGCTTCGAACGGACGGCCCTGCTGCTGCTCCTGTTCGATGAGCCCGCTGTAGAAGCGCGCCAGGTTCTCATGCGCGAACTGGCTGTCCGGCTCCAGTTCGAGCGCCTTCTTGTACGCGGTGAGGGCCTCCCTGAGAGAGGGGCCCGCGGCCTCGCCCCGCTGGAGCCGCGACAGCCCCTGGAGTGCGCGGAGGTTGCCGAGCGTGGCCCAGGTCGTCGAGGAACGGGGGGCGAGCGTCGCCGCCTCCCGCGCGTGCGACCCGGCGGCTTCCAGCAGGGACTCGGTGGGGAGCCCCCGTTGGAGCGCATGCAGGGCCTGGAGCAGATGGGTCTCCGCGAGCTTCCGGTGCGCCCAGGGGTCGCGGTGCTCCAACTCCAGTGTCCTTCGGGCCGCGACGAGGGCCTTCTCGATGAAGGGCAGGGGATCCCCGCCACGGTCCAGCGCATGGCGGGCGAGCGTGACGTGGGCCGCGTATTCGTACTCCGCGAGCTCCGGATGCTCGGGATGGGTGAGTGCGGCGCGCTGGCAGGCCTCCAGCACGCGCTCGTAGGCGGGGAGCGGCGGGCGTCCCTGGTACATGTCCAACACCAGCCGCTGCGTCCACAGCCTCGCCTGGGCCAGCAGGAGGGTGGTGTCGCTGCGTGCCATGTCCGACGCGGCGGCGTAGAGCGACTCGGCGCGCTCATAGGCGTCCCGCGCCAGCGCGTGCTCCGTCATCAGTTCATGGTGCAGTCCCTGGGCGAACCAGGTGTCGGCGGCGAGCTTCCGGGCTTCGTACCGCCAGGCCTCGGTTCGCAGGGCCTCCTGGGCCTTGCTCCGTGCCGCCGCGTATTGCTGTGAATAGAGGTCGAGCAGGCCTTCGTCGTAGGGCTTCGGCTCCGGGCTCGTCGACATTCCCTGGCGCAGGTGGAAGCGCGCGGGCGCGAGAAAGTCCGCGTCCAGTCGCCGCAGGGTTGTTTCTCGCTCCTGCTTGTCGCCGGGCTGTTCCGCCTGCCTCCGGGCCTGTTCATATCGCGCACCCAAGGCCTGGCCGAGCGCGAGGTGGACGTCCGACTCTTCCACTCCGCCCTCCAGTGCGGCGCGCAGGTGGTGCACGGCGCTCGCGTATTCACGCAGCGCCAGATGCGCCCGCCCCAGGGCATGGTGGGCGAGGGCCGCCTCCAGCCCGGTGAGGTGTGTGAGCTCCGCGGAGATGCGGCCCATCCGCTCGCGCACCACGCCCTCCTCCGTTCGCACGTCGTGGAGCGGCAGCGAGTACACGGCACGCAGGAACAGCTCGCTCGTCTCCACCTCCTGCGCGAGCCGCCGCGCCAGCGCCGCGCGCCGCTGCGCCATCGCCCGCTCCCGCGCCATCAGTCCGCCCAGCGCGCCCGCACCCAACAGGACGAGCAGCAGCGAGGTGGCCAGGGTCCGGTGGTCGCGGATCCACCGCCAGGCGCGGCGACGCCAGGAGGCCCTGCGCGCCCGGAGCGGCTCTCCCTTCAGGTAGCGCCGCAGATCCTCCGATACCGCGCGTGCCGAGGCGTAGCGGCCGTTCACGTCCTTGCACAGGCATTGGAGCGTCAGGGTCTCCAGGGGCCTGGGAAGCGACGGACACCTGCGGCGTGGCGCGACGGGCTCCTCATGCAGCACGCGCAGGAGGATCTGCTCGACGTTGTCGCCGGAGAACGGCGGTGCTCCCGTCAGCAGGTGGTAGAGCAGGGCGCCCAGTCCATAGACATCCGCCCTGGGATCCAACGGCCCTCCGCGTCCCCGGGCCTGCTCCGGGGGCATGTACGCGGGCGTTCCGAGCACGCCGCCCGTGGCGCTCGGGCCCTCGGGATCGCCCGGGCCTCGGGCCAGCCCGAAGTCCGTCATGGTGGCGTGCCAGCGGCCCTCCTCGCGTCGCTCCACCATGACGTTGGAAGGCTTGACGTCCCGGTGGACGACACCCAGCCGGTGCGCCGCATGGAGCGCCTCCGCGACCTGCCGGACGATGTGGAGCTTGTCGGGGAGGGACAGGTGCGGCAGCGCGACGTGGAGCGGCTGTCCGGGCAGGTATTCCATCACGACATAGGACTGCCCCGCGCGCACTCCCGCGTCATAGACAGCGCAGACGTTGGGATGTTGGACCCGCGCCTGCGCGCGCGCCTCCCGCAACACCCGGCTCACGGTCCGCTCGTCGCGGACGTGGAGGAGCTTGAGCGCCACGGTGCGTCCCAGCCGCAGGTCCCGCGCTTCGTACACGCTCCCCATGCCTCCCCGGCCCAGGAGCCGGAGCGGCGCGTACCTCCCGTCCACGAGCGAGGCGAAGGACGGCTGCGAAGCACCGATGAGGGGAACGGGTCCCAGGGGACCTGTCCTGGCGGGTGGTGCGCCCCGGGTGTCCTCGACGGCGGCGAGTTCCGCGAGCAGCGCGCGGACGACGGCTTCGTCCAGGTGTCCCGCGCGGATGAGCCCGTCGATGCGCGGTCCGTAGCGATGTCCGGGGGGCGCCTCTGGCGTGTCCCGGGGCAGGGCCTGCCGCACGTCTTCCGAGAGCAGCCCGCGCCGGACCGCGAGTTCGAGCAACGGGGCGTCTGGCGAATCCATCTTGCCGGGGATGATAGGGACGCGGCTTCCGGATTGGGCCACCCGGGCAGGTCGTGCGGTGCCGCATCGGCACACGGTCGTGCGGGAATGGCACACGCCTTCGGGCCGCGACGGCACCCGTGGCCGCCAGGGCGTGAGGCCGGGCCGCTGCCTTCCGACGGGAGCCCCCGCGTGCGGAGCCACGCGGGGGTGGCACGGTTGCTGCTCATTCACGCAAGAGCGGGCGACAACTCCAGACGCACCTGTTCGGAGCGTTGCTCGCGGAGGAAACACCATGCCCGAGATCCGCTCCGTCCAAGACCTGCTCCAGGCCGCCGCCCCCATCCTCCACGCCGCGCGGGGAGACCCGGCCCGCATGGAGCAATTGTGCAAGGACCCTGTTCGCGTGTTGACCGAAGCCGGCCTCACCGTTCCGAACGCCGCGCGCGACACGCTGCCGCTCATCTTCAAGCAGGTCCTCTCCGTCCCGGCGAAGGCGTTGCCGGCGGGCCCCGAGCTGATGATCGCGACGATGGGCGCGAACACGGCGCTCCGCGGGCAGCTCTCCATTGAGCCGGGTCTCCAGGACTCGCTGCTCGCGTGCTCAGCGCGGGTGCAGGAGCGGCTGAAGGCCGAAGGGGCGAGCGACTTCCCGGTTCCGCTGAAGCCCCGGACGGTGCTGTCGGCCCCTGGGGCTCGGAGGTCGGTCCCGGCGGGGAGCGACGTCCAGACCGCCTCCAGTGCCGACGGCCTCGCGGTCTCCACCTCCGGCGAGGTCATCCCCGGCGAGGCGGAGTACTCGCGGATCCGGGGCCTGCTCGCGGCGCTGCGCGCGGGCTACGAAGTCTTCGACGCGGCCACCGCCTTGCGCCTGGAGGAGGACTCTGCCGCGCTCATCAAGGCCATCGAGGCGGTGGACCAGCCCCAGCTCAACCCGCGCCAGGCCGTGCCGTGGGGCACCGCGGTCAACCTGCTCACACGGGACATGGTGAGCCTCCTGGCGAAGGCCCGGAAGGGTGACTTCCTCGCCTCGCCGGAGCAGGCCGCGGAGTTCCTCGACCTCAAGGTCACCCAAGCGATTCGTGCGCTCTACGAGGCGCGCGGCAAGGTGTGGGCCCGGCCGGACGTGGAGCTCAGCGTGCACTGGCACGGCATGGTGCTGCGCTTGTCGACGGAGCGGGTCCAGGCGTTGGCGGAGGGGCTGACGACGGCCGCGTCCATCACCGGCGAGCTCTCCGAGAAGGCGCCGACGGCGGACGTGGCGGCGGTGCTCGAGGTGGTGCAGTGGGTGCTCGGCCTCTACGCGAAGGTCCTCACCGTCGTGGACCGCGGCAATGGCGTCTACCTCACCTGCTGCTGGTGGTCGCTGCCGCCGCTGATGCTGCCGCCGCCTCCGTTCTTCCCAACGCCTGTCTAGGAACTCCTGAAGGTGGCCATCGCGGCGCCTTCCCGGCCCAGGCGTGCATCGCCGGTGAGGCTGCTCCTCGAAGGACGCAGGTCGTCCTGCGAGGAGAACGGCTCCGGTTCAATGTCGGAGTGGAAGGTGGATGTTCGTGACAGTGATTGGGGGCAATCCACGACCACGGTGGGTTGGCCCCGTTTCACGGGACGCACCGTCCAATGCCTGCCCATTCCTCCAGGCCAGGAGTCCCCACGTCATGTCATCCCTGGGTTTCCTGCGGAATGAGTGGGTCTCCAGGGAAATGTTGTTAACCGCCTCCCCAAAAGTCAGCAGCACTTGTTAACCGCTCTCGGCCTCTCTCCCCAGAACGGGTGAAAGAGCGGTCCAGAGAGCCCAATCGGCGGCGGAGGAGAGGGGGCATCTCGCTCTGCGGGGTTGAGAGCCGAGAGGGCCCTCTTCAGCACCGCGAGCCAGAATCCCTTGGAATTCAGCGGCTTGAGCACGAAGGCCCCGCGATATTCATCGCGAGGCCCGTGTTAAACAAAAAGGCCCTGCCAGTTGGCAGGGCCTTTCAAGAAGCTCCCCGAACGAAGGCCTGCGCGAACCCGTTCTCGGCTTCTCTCTAGAGACTGCGACGGAAAACACGAGAGACATCATGGGGTTACGTGAAGTCGGGAAGATTCGGGGTCCGATTGAGTGTCCGCAAACTTCCTGCGATTGGTTCCCCGGATATCGCAGATTGGGGATGGCGCCCAGCAGTCTTCAGAAGCAAATGGTATGGGGGGCGCATCGCACATCGCCGAGGCCGTGTCGTAGAGAATTCCACCCCGGGACGGAGTCCACCTCTTCTTGTCGCGCCCGCAGTGAGCGCCCTGGTTGAAGTGATGCCGGTCCGGCCTTCCGATAGGCCCCAGCTGGTGGCCTTGTGCGGAATGCCCTGCTTGCAGCGGCGGCAGCGCGCCGTTCCAAGCTGGCTGGGCCCGTGAGCCTCCATTGAGGGGCGTCGCCGTTAGATGGCATCTACCGACCGCGTCGTACTTCGGACTGCGCATGGCGAGCATCACCGTCGGGCTCCAGGCGGGTTCTTTGTGACAGCCCCACAACGCCTCACAGCGCCGCCATACGTGGAATCCACGACAGGAATTGACTGGCTGCAATGCAGTAATAAATGATAATTAGCGCACCATCCGCGAGCGAGGTGCGCATGTCAGTGAATAAAAGCCTTTCCAGCCGCATTGCCTTCATCGTTTCCCTGCTCATCGTCAGCGTGGCGTGGAGTGGGGCCTGGGCAGCGGGTTGGTCGCCTGCGGCGCCGATGTTGGGTCCCCGGTCGCTGCACAGCGCGACCCGGCTGGCGAATGGCAATGTGCTGGTGGCGGGCGGCTTCTACATCACGACGGTCTGGAACTTCCCGACCGCCGCCGAGCAGTACAACCCCTCGACCAACACGTGGACATCGGCCGGCACCCTGCTCCGTGGACGCCGGGCCCATACCGCCACCCTGTTGCAGGACGGTAGGGTGCTCGTCACGGGAGGAGAGAGCACCACCAGCACCCTGGCCCAGGCCGAGCTGTACAACCCGGCGACCAACTCGTGGACGGAAGTGGCCCCCATGATCAGCCCGCGCGCCTTCCATACGGCGGTCCGGCTGCAGAACGGGAAGGTACTGGTGGCGGGGGGCGCTCCCGTCAATTCGGCGACGAACGCGGCCGAGCTGTACGACCCGGCGACCAACACCTGGACGGCCGTGCCTTCCATGAGCAGCGCCCGCAAGCAGCACAGCGCGGCCCTGCTGGGGGATGGAAGGGTGCTGGTGGCGGGGGGCTACAGCGCGACTACTCCCTTCTGGTCCAGTGCAGAGGTGTACAACCCGGCGACCAACTCCTGGTCGTCCGTGGGCTCCATGAGCACGGCCCGAGTGCTGTTCCCCCTGGTGGTCCTCCCCAGCGGCAAGGTGCTGGCGGTGGGGGGAAACAGCGGAGCGGGCCTGCCGCCCAGTGTGGATGCATTCGACCCTGCGACCAACACCTGGGCCCCGGTGGCGCCCATGGGAATCGGTCGCTACGTGCACACCGCGACCGTGCTCGCGAACGGTCAGGTCCTGGCGGCGGGGGCCTATGGCCGGGACAGCGCCGAGCTCTACGCACCGGCGACCAACACCTGGACGAGCGCCGGCGTGATGAGCAGCACCCGCGGTGAGCACACCGCGACCCTGCTCGCCAATGGGAAGGTCCTGGTGACGGGCGGAAGCGGTGGCAGCGGCCATCTCGCGACGGCCGACCTGTATTCGCCCGACGTGGGGAGCGACCTGGGGAGCGCCCTGGGCTCGGGGCTGGTGCAGGCGGACACGTGCGCCGCCACCAACGATTCCACGCCCGCGTGCAGCGCAGGCAGCACCGCGCCGGACCGGAGCTTCACCTGGACGGCGCCCTCGTCCGGCACCTTCACCGTATCGACGACGGGCTCCTCCTTCGACACCGTGCTGTCCCTCTTCGACGCGAACACCGGCGCGGCGCTCGGATGCAACGACGACGTGAGCGCCAGCACGTTCCAGTCGTCCGTCGCCGTGACGCTCACTGCGGGACGGCAGCTTCGCATCGTCGTGGATGGCTACCGGACGCGGTGCGGCACCCTCACCCTCAACATCCAGTAGTCGCGGTCAGTCAGGGCGGGGCGCCTCCGGAGACGACGGGGGCGCGGTGGATTCGTGTCTGTTCAAACCCAGCATGGAGGCTTGCCATGAATCTGAGACGTCTGTGCAGCATCTTCGTCGTGCCCGCGCTGCTTGCGACTGGCTGCGGAGCGCTGGAGGACTCGAAGGCCGTGGGCGATGAGACCCGGGAGGCTAACGCGGACCTCGCCACGTCGGCCGTCTTCTCGGGCACGGTGCGCAACTCGGCGGGCGCCGTGCAGGCGGGCGTCACGGTGGTCATCAACGGAATCTCCCGGACCACGGACACCACCGGCCGGTACTTCATGTCCGTCGTGGCGTCGGCCAACGGCTACGTCCTCACCCTCCGGAAGAACGGACTGGCCTCGGCGACCGAGTTCTATTCGGCGGGCAAGACGAACCTCAATCACACCCTGGAGACGGGCTTCGTGCAGACCGTCAGCCCGACGGTGGACAGCACGGTGACCACGCCCAGCGGCGTGAAGGTGAACCTGAAGGCGAACACGCTCGTCAACGCCAGCGGCGTGCCGGCCACGGGCCCGGTCAGCATCACCGTCGCGAGCTATGACCCGATGCGCATGCCGGGCGACTTCACGGCGGTGAACTCCAGCGGGCAGCAGGTCGCGCTCGAGTCCGTGGGCGCCGTCTTCGTGGGCGCCACCGATGCCAGCGGCGCGGCCCTCAACCTGGCGACGGGGGCCACCGCGACGGGCTTCATCCCCGTGCCCACGCAGGTGGGCAGCATGCCGGCGTGTGTCTCCGACGGCACCTGTCGACTCGCGATGTGGAAGTTCAACGAGACGACGGGCAAGTGGGAGGAGAAGTCCGCCAGCATGCAGGTCGGCCCAACGGGCACCACCTTCACCATGCAGGGCACCAGCAGCATCTCCGGCGCCGTCCCCATCAGCGTGGGCGGGCTGGGCATGTGGAACGCGGACATCGAGAAGCGCGAGCCCGCTTGCACCATCATCGAGCTCGTGGGTTTCCCGGAGACCTGCTTCGGCACGACGGGCACCGTCCAGTTCAGCCTGAAGCTGCCCAACGCGGCGGGCACGCTCATGCCGCGCACCGACACGATGTCCCAGGCGTCGCCCTTCATCGTGCTCTACAACATCCGCGCGAACGCCTTGCAGGAGGTGGGAATCACGTTCCCGGCCGGCGCTCCCACGAGCTGCGCGAAGAACCTGGACATCTCCTCCACGCCCGCCGCCGCGGCCGGCTACCCGTTGTACAACACGACGGGCGGAGTCACCCGGTTCAACTCGGGCGCTCCGTGGGGAGGCACCGGCTACCCGAAGGACCCGGGCGGCAACATGGTCGACTTCGAGGACGTGGCCCTGGGCACGCACCCCTGCAAGTCGTCCGTGCAGTTCAAGACAGAGCTGTAGTCGTTTCCGAACGGCCTGTCCCCTGAAGTCCCGAGCGGGACAGGCCGCTCGTCGCTCGGCGTCGAAGCCTCCGACAAGTCGATTCGGAGGGAAATGACTCACAGGGAATGGGGCACCCGGACGAGGAGAAATTACTGGACCGCGCCCTCCACCGGCATGTTCACCTTCACCACGACGGGCTCCACCTTTGACACGGTGCTCCTGCTCCTCGATGCGTCCACCAATGCGTCGCTGGGCTGCAACGACGATGCGAGCAGCACGACGTTCCAGTCCTCGGTGACGGTGAACCTCACCGCCGGCACGCGGGTGAAGATTGTCGTCGATGGCTACAGCACCCGCCGCGGCGACTTCGCGCTCAACATCTCCGCGCCGACCTTCGCGAGCTGCGCGGCGGTGAAGGCCGCGATTCCCAGCGCTCCCGATGGGGAGTACGTCATCAACCCGACCGGCGCCCGGCCCATCTCCGCCTACTGCGACATGTGGGGCAGCAGCTACTCCGGGGCGACGTCTTTCTCTTCGTCGGCCGGTGTAGGCGTCGAGCCAAGGTGCTGCACTTCGACGGCACGGGCCTGGTGCTCCTCACCAAGAGACTCTTCCGGGGACGCTTCGGCAGCCCTCTTGCCCCGCGGTGCCCCGGGCCGCTCCCCGCAACAGTGCCCTCATCCTTCCTGTTGGCACCAGATCGTACTTTCAAGTATTTACATGGTTCCAAGTCCTGTTCGCCTGGCGTTCGGTGGCTTGAGCTGTCCCTGGCGTGGTCGTCCCTGAACAGGTCCGCAGATGAAGAACGAAGAGAGCACGCAGAGCCGCCGCCAGCCGCGGCAGGAGCGCTCGCGGCAGACGGTGGAGGCCGTCCTCGATGCCGTCCCCAGAGTGCTCAAGAGGCACGGAGCCGGCGCGGTCACCACCAACCGCATTGCGGAGGTGGCGGGGGTCAGCATCGGCTCTCTGTACCAATACTTCCCGGACAAGCAGGCCATCTTCAATGCTCTTCATGAGCGCCATGTGGAGGATGTGAAACACAGAATGGAACGTGCCGTGGCACAATGCGCCTCGAGCACCATCGGCGAGTTTGCGGCCTGCCTGGTGGAAGGACTGGCGGATGCCCACATCGTAGAGCCTGAGCTCCACGAGATGATCTCCGCCGCAGTCCCGGCTTCCTCGCTCGGGTTCAAGGAAGCCCTTCAGATGGCATTCGAGCTGGTGATTCCATCGCCCGAGGCCGGCACGTCCCGCCCGCCTGCGGGCGACCGGATGTTGTTCGTCCTGCCTCACCTGGTCGAGGCGCTGGTACACGCTGTGCCCCAGGCGCGCCCTCCCTTCACGGTGGATCGCGCCAAGGGCGAAGTCATCCGGACGGTCCTCCATTACCTGGACCGGCCATGACCCCTCACTGAAAGGCTTCGGCGTTCTGATGGATCCAGCGGTCGAAGGCGAGGGGCTTGCGGCCGAGGATCCGCTCAACGCCGTCAGAGACAGTCGTCAGTCTGCCGTCTCGGATGGCACGCCAGATGTCCACAAGAGCGTCCGCATACTGCCGGCCACCCCCGTATGCGAGTGCAGCCTCGTGGGCTTCTTCGTCCGAGAGCTCCTCGTAGCGGACCTCCTTCCCAATGACCGCGCCAATCTTGGCCACCATGGCTGCGTAGCTCAGCGCCTCGGGTCCGGTGACCACCAGTGACTCTCCGATGTGCTCGCCCGTCGTGAGTGCGTGGGTGATGACGTCGGCGAGGTCGTCGGGATGAATGAATGCGATCCTTCCTTGCCCGGTAGAGGAACGGAGGACCCCCTCCGTGGCAATCGACTGAGCCCAACCGAGCACGTTCGACATGAAGGCGGCTGACTGGATGAACGTGTACGGCATACCGCTCTGCCGGACCGCGTCCTCGCCGCGCGCGTGCCATGGGCCGGTTCCCACCCCGGTCCGGACGTCCAGCGTCGAGAGCTTCACCATGTGCTTGACACCCGCATCCACAGCGACCTGAACGACGGCTCGGTCCCGACCGGCGAGGCGTGGCCCGCTGTTGAGGAGAAACACGCCGTCGCTGCCGGCGAGTGCCTTCCGTAGAGCGGGGCCTGGCTTGGCCAGGTCGCCAACGTGCATGTCAACCTCGTCGCCGAACAGCGCCCGTGCTCGGGCTGCATCCCGGACAAAGACGCGGGGACGGTGCCCACCTCTGATGAGGCGATGGGTGACGAGAGAGCCGATATGACCTGTCGCGCCAGTCACCAAGAATGTCATTGAACGCGGCTCCAGGTTCGCATGAGCTCAAGGACGACCATTCGCTGACCGGCAAGCGAAAGGTGCAGGCCATCCTCCGTGAAGAGCTCAGGCGGTGGAGATGCGCCGAAGGCCGAAAAGAGGTCGACCGTGGGCTCCTCGAGGGCACGGATGGCCTCCGCGACACGGCGGACGTCCTCGTTGCGGAAGTGGACTCCGAAGCGGGACAGCCCCCAGTGCTTCGACGCGCGATCCTCAAGGACCGGGGGAGGCGTAATCCACAGGCGACGTGCCTGGGTCCCCCGTGCAGCACGGGAGCGAAGCTCCTCAAGGTTGCGCGCAGTCTCACGGGCGTCAACGAGCGTCTTGCCCGCGTTCGGGCCTTGAGTCCGCGCGTCATTCACGCCGATGAAGAAGATGATCCAATCCGGCTCCTGGATGAGGGCGTTCCCCATCCGCACCAACCCATGCGTGGTCGTCTCACCGCCTACAGCGTTGATGGCCACTGAGACCTCATCATGGGGACGCTGAGCAGCCACCAGCTCCTGGAGAATGACCGCCCAAGATTGAGGATCTGCCGTGTGACTGTCGCCGAACGTGACAATGCGTGCGCGCTTGCGCAACGGCAGTTCTTCCAGCATCCGGCTGAACTCGGGTTCCGCGAGCAGCCCCTGTGCGGCTTCTCTTGCGCCCTTCTGGCTCTGAGCAAGCTCGGCGCGGTACGTCTCCGGCTCGAGGCCGAGCAAGGCGGCGCACGTCTCGGCAGATACTTTGCCGCCGCCCGGAAGCGACGAGACGGTCCTCTCCGGTTGAAGGACTTTCACGAGCCAGCGCCTCTGTTCAGTTGACCATTCCATGTGCTCCATCTCCGGTGATTGGGGAGGCATAGAGGTACCGGACAGGGGCCGCACGGTCAGCTCGCGTTGCCCCGCGGCCAAACCCTTGAAATGACTCCTTATTTACGCAGCGGCGAGTGACTTGCTCAGGTTCCACGCCCAAACGCGCAGGGGACGTGCTCGCGGAGGCCCGTGATCGTCAGGCCATCCGCCGTCATTGGGAAATGAGACATAGGTCCTTGGCCGTCGCGGCGAGCAGGTGCAGGACCCGCTCGGGTTCACTGTAACTGCGATGTTTGGAGTGCTGTTGGGATTCGTGGTGGTGAGTCACCGGGACAGGCGAATCCTCCACCTCAACGTGACAGCGCACCCGACGGAGGAATGGACGCAGCAGCAGTTGCGAGAGGCATTCCCCTGGACCAGCGCTCCGAGGTACTTGCACCGAAGCTCTACACCGAAGGCGTTCGCGCCACGCTCTCCATCTGGGGGTTCGAGAGGTGCCGAGTGCAGCACGTTGCCCGTGGCAGAATCCCTATGCCGAGAGAGTCATCGGCTCAATTCGTCGGGAGCTGCTGGACCATACCCTGCCTACCTTCGCAGGAAGGGAGCGGTGTGCCCACACGCATGCAGAGAGGCGCTGAGACGTATGGTTCGGGCGTAATTCCGACCTCCATCAAGCACGAGAGACGGCGCGGCGGCGCGTCGTGCGTATCGCTCACCGGGATGATGCGCGTTTTGACGCACCCATGACGCAGCAAGCGAATTTTGGATAGGCACAGGTACTGCCGAAGGCTAATGCCGACTCGTTCAGCGCTGTCGCGGGCGTTGCGGGTCTTTCGCGCGCGCGACACCTGCCTCTCCACATTGGCGAGTGGGGAGCCCCGTTTCGACGATGAAGTCGATGAGCGTGCGCACGGCGAGCGGCATCAGCTCGCGCTCGTGGTAGACAACCGAGAGGAGCGTCTGCGCGCCGATGTGCTTGGCGAGAACCCGCACCAGCGTGCCGGCAGCGACCTCTGCCTGCGCCAGGAAATCGGGGAGCAGCGCGATGCCAAGGCTGGTGCGTGCCGCGCCGAGCAGCACGAACATGTCGTTGGAAGTCATGCGCGGATGAATGCGCACGCTGCCCCCCTTGAGGCGCGGCCAACTCAGCGAGGGTGTTTCTCCGCGCACGAACGGACTCAAGCAAGCGTGTCTGCGCAGGTCCGTAGCGCGCTTGGGAGTTCCTGCTCTTGCCAGATACTCAGGCGTCGCCACGCAGACCAGCGTGTTCGTACCCAACTTGCGTGACACCAGGTTGAGCGGCGTCGACGCGACGGGACCGGAGCGCAGCGCGAGGTCAAATCCGCCGTGAATCAAATCGACGTGCGTATTGCTGGCGTCCACCTCCAATACAACGTCGGGATGGCGCAACGAGAACTGACCGAAGAGCTCCCCCAGGGAGTCGGGGGCTCCGGTAGGAACGGAGATGCGCACCCGGCCCTCAACCTTGCCACTCGGCCGCTGAACGATGGCGCGCGCACGCTCGAGTGCTTCGACCGAGTGGCGCGCGTGCTGGTAGAACTCGGCGCCCGCGTCGGTGAGAGCCTGTCTTCGGGTCGTGCGTTTGAGGAGGCGTATGCCGAGGCGTTCTTCGAGCCGTTGCAAGCGCCGTCCAACGGTCGAGCGTGGCAAGCGCAGCTCTTTCGCGGCGCGTGAGAGCGAGCGCGTGTCGACCACACGCACGAAGGCGATCAGTTCGGCTGTCTCCGGTAAGTCGTCCATTTGGAGCAAATCGTAGCCAATCCTTCCAATTTTTGCATAGTTGTCTCAGGTCGGCGCGATGGCTTAGGCAAGTGCCATGAGAACGAAACTCCTGTACTGGATACCTACCGGCTTGCTGGCGGCGATGTTCCTGATGTCCGGCACCTTCAACGTCACTCACCAGCCCCACGTGATGCAGGTCGCGGCGCGTCTGGGCTACCCCAGCTACCTGGCCACGATCCTTGGAGTTTGGAAGCTGCTCGCCGCAGTCACCTTGGTGTTCGGCTCGCGTTGGCCGCGCTTGAAGGAATGGGCGTTTGCGGGCCTATTCTTCAACCTCAGCGGTGCGATCATCTCTCACGTAGCCTCCAGTGACACCGTCGCCAGTAGTGTGCCCGCTGGCGTACTGCTTGTGCTGACCGGCATCACCTACGCGGCGCAGCGACGGTACGGTCCTGCCGGCTCGGCGTTGTGAAGATGACGTAGAGCCGTTACACCGTAATGGCCAGCGTCGTGGTGCGGCAGAGTCCGTGGTACGGCGGGAAGCCCACGCCTGATTCCGCGAGCTGCCTGTCCGAAGCGAGCGCGCGGAATTCGCCGACGTCGTCGCGTGTGCCGGCGGCGGAGCGGAGCACCTCGGCGAGGCGCGTCTCCTGGCCTCCTCGGCTGACGTAGAGGATGGCACGCCCCGTGTCCGCGTCGAGGCGCTCCCTCACCCAGGGCAACTCCTGCTTCACGTCCTCGGGTTGGCTGCGGGACTCCAATCGCTCGAACCGCTGGAGGGCCTCGCCTACGGAGAATGTCTTCCCGTGGAGGAACCGGCACACCTGGGTGGTGGCCTCGTCGAGGACCGCCTCGATGCGGTAGCGGCGGATGCCGGCCTCGGCGTAGCTGCTCATCTGACTGAAGGAGCGCCCCTGGCCGATGAAGTGGCTTGCCACCACCTCCCAGTAGAAGGGGGCCTGCTCGATGAGGGCGCCGCGCGCGGCACGCTCCAAGGACTCGGCGATGTCGCCTCGCCCCAGGCCCGCTTCCAGTCCCTCGGCGACAAGGCGTCGGGCCTCCTCGCCGAAGGCGTCCAGCCGGCGCCCGTACTCGTCCCGCACGAATTTGCCCTGGGTCCGGACGATGTGTTGGGCCACGCGCCTGTCCATGGCGTTGACGCGTGCGGCGAGGGCGAGGCCCTGCTCTCGTCGGACGTGGCTGCGAGAGGACGCCACCACCTCTTCGGCTGCGTCACCGAGGGGCGCTTGGATGCGGGAGGGGATGACGGCTGTCCGCCGGCCAGCAGCCTCCAGGGCCTGGGCGACGAGGCGCCTGCGCTGGGCCGCCGTCGTCGTCCCCCAGTCGACGTCAAGGACGGCCATCGCCTCTCGCATGTCGTCCACGTCCGCGCGCCCGACGGCGCGTCGAAGGCGCGCGGCAAGCAGGGCCACGGCGCGCTCCATGCCTGCGGCGGTGCCTACGTCCAGCGCCTTCGCCACCGGCAGCCGGAGGACATCACCCAGCAGGGGGGCCGCCACCTCACGTGCCTCGTGCAGGAGAAGCAGGCCGTCAGCGGGGGCCGTGCACATGGGGGGCCTCCTGCGTCACCAACTCCACGGAGCCGCGGCGCCTGGCGCGCACTTCGACACCTGCCGGAGTGGGGGAGAAGACGACGTCGTGGCTGGCCGCGCATCTGTCACACAGCACGAAGACGAGGAGGCCGTTGCGCCACAGCGTCGTCGTCTCATCCAGGGGGCCACGCTTTCGGTGGGAGTAGCCCAGTTCGGTGGACACCCGAGATGTGATGGAAGGAGCCCGGGATGTCCACGAAAGAGGAGAAGCCGAAGAAGCCCCGCAGGCCGCGCCAAGAGTTCACGGTCGAGTACAAGGCCCAAGCGGTGAAGCTGGTGGTGGAAGAGGGCAAGTCCATCCCCCAGGTGGCCCGAGACTTGGACCTGACGGAGTCGGCGCTACGGCTGTGGGTGGAGCAGACGAAGACGGACCGGGGCGAGGGCAAGCCCGGTGCGTTGACGACGGCTGAGCGCGAGGGTGAATTCAACTGGTCGTCGCAACACTCGAAGCCAAGGAGTTGCGATGGGTGCGAAGAGTCATCGACGGTCGGCCCGAGCTGGCCGCCCTCCCATGTCGTCGCCCGGTCCATCCGTAGGGCGGCGTGAGCATCGGGAACGCTTCTGGTTGGCGATCGCCCAGGGGCTGTCGAGTGAGGAGGCCGGCAGGGAGGCTGATGTGTCGCCGGTGGTGGGATGCAGGTGGTTCCGCGAGGGTGGCGGCATGCCTTCCATCAAGCTGGCCTCGTTGTCGGGGCGGTACCTCTCGTTCGCCGAGCGAGAAGAAGTCGCGATTCTCCACGCCCAGCACTTCGGAATTCGCGCTCCGCCGTCCGGCCGTGCGGCAGCTCGAGCAACATCACGTAGCGGCTGTGGCGCTCTACGAGAGTGCCGATATCGGACTTGCCTGCCTTGCCGATGATGAGGTCGCCACTCCCAGTGGCCCACGACGGCGCAGTCCTCGGCCTCTGGCGGTCTCTGGCCGCAGCCTCCAACGATGGGTAGTTCGTTCGCTGCTGCAATGTGGAATTGCTCAGGTCAAACGGGGCGGCGCATCAACCAGCTGTTCTTGTAGGTTGAAATCTTAACGAACCCACAGTTTTCGTGGAAATGGATGGATGGGCTGTCTTGGGTGACATGGAGATGCATGAGTTGATAATGCGGAGCGCTCTTGCGAGCCTCTTGGGCAAGGAACTCCATGAGGTCTGTGCCAACGCCTTTGCGTCTGTGAATCGGTTCGGTGGCAATGGCGCCTATGTAGAGAGAGTATTTCCGCCATTCCTGAGTGCCATGCTGAGTTGTTGGGTCGATGAGAAGTGTGGCGAATCCAATGAGTCTGCCTTCGTTGTTTGTCGCCACGGCGTTCAAGCAGTTGGATTCTCGAATGTTTTGCGCGTACGGATGAGGGTCATCGGGAAAGACAAGGCCGAGCAGATGGGATGCGGCTGCTTCATCGAAAGGAGACGCGATACGAATCTGAGTCAAAGGATCGTTGGGGACCATGAAGGTATGTTCTGGGTTGACGACTGGTCTCACGAACATCGGTGCTGTTCACTGATTCCATCAAAGGCTAGCCGCTACCAATACGGGACGATGGCCTTCAGCTCCTTGCGCCTCCCCCTGCCAAGGCCGTCAGTCGCTCGCGGGTCGTGGCCGATCAGCAGGCGCTCAGACGCTCTGGTCTGCTTGGCATCAGTCGCGAAGCTCGGAAAAGCAAAAAGGCCCTGCCGGGTTAGGGCAGGGCCTTCTTTTTTTGCTCCCCGAACGGTGCCCTCCACGAACTCGTTCTCTGTTTCTCTCTGGAGAATTCGAACTCTCTGAGCGCCAGAAAGCCCTGTTGAATCCAGTGGTTACGGGTGTGTGGGGTGAGATGCTGACCAATCGGGGGCCGATTGGTCCACCGCAAACTCCGAGGCCTCCAGGTAGGTGTGGTGCGCTGTGCTGATGTGCGAGTCGCCCTTCGACAGGTTGCTGTGCGGCACTGGCGCCGCGCGCTGGCTGCCCACAGCACGCGGCCGGGCCCCGTGGGGAGGGTGCCGAACGCGACTTGGCGCGCTCCTCGGCCACCGGGACTCGGCCCCTGGAACTGGGGGCGAGGGAGGGCCACCGCCAACCTCACGGCCGGGCGGTGCCGGGGCTGGCTGAAGGCGAGCGCCTCCAGGGGACCGGGAGACGGCCGCGCTAAGTCGACGGCGGAGGGGCGCGACCTTTGCTTCGCCGCCACAGGAAGCTCGATGGCCCGCCTTGTGCGTCGCTCGCCCGCATGACGCGCGATTTGACGCAGCCTTGGCGCACCCATGACGCAGCGATCGAATTTGGGGTAGGCACACCCCTGCCGCGCCCCTGAGGGGAGCGCGGCCTGAGCGGGGGTGTGCCCAATGAGGGCTGCACGGCTTCTCCACCGGCCAGGCGCACAGCTCGGCGGCACCCGTCAGCGTCTCTCTTCGGCACCTCTGCTCCAGCCCCCACCCTCAACAGGCCTTCTATTCGCCCTATGCGTCGAGGTCCTGCTGATGGAGGTCGACGCGGCTCGCGGCGGAGGCAGAGCCAGCGACCAGGATCAACGGGAGGGCCGCGGCAAGGGATGCGTTTTTGCGAGAGGGCTTCACGTCTGACGCTCCTGGAAGGTCGTGATCTGCCAGGAGAATCATAAAAAAATAGAAATACCCGCCGTCAACACGCGACTGATACTCAGAGTGCGTTTGGCTTTACCGGACACGACGCTTCCCGTTCGGCTGAACGGACGCGGATTCAACTCGGCTTGATTCGTCCTCCGACGCGTTCCGCGCGACTACCTGCGCCGTCGGTGCTCGCGGCAGCGTGAGCGTCACGCGCGTACCGCCCTCGGGCACGCTGTGGATGGCGAGCGTGCCGCCATGGGCCTCCACGATGCGGCGCACCAGGGTGAGCCCCAGTCCGACGCCTCCGGTGTCCCGCGTGCGGCTGCGGTCGGTCCGGAAGAAGGGGGTGGAGAGGCTCGGCAGGTCGTCGGCGCTGATGCCGATGCCCCGGTCCTCCACCTCCACGTGGACCGTGCCCGCATCCGCGCGGGCCCGCAGCGTCACCGGGCTGCCGGGCTCCGAGTACTTGCGCGCGTTGTCGAGCAGGTTGTGTACCGCGCGCCGCAGGAGCACCGCGTCCGCCTCCAGCGCCGGCAGCCCGGGGGCCAGCTCCAACTGGAGTGGGCACTCGGGGTGGCCCAGCCGGAAGCGCTCGGCGGTGTCGCGCAGGAAGTCAGCGGGATCCAGGGCGCTCCGCTGGACGCCGAGGCCGGGCTGCCCGGCCTGGTTGGCGGCGAGGTCGAGCCTGGCCATCTGCAGCACGCCGTCCACGAGCTGTTGCAGCTCTCCGATGTCGCGGCGCAGCTCCGGCAGGCGCCTCGCCAGTTCGTCCGGCTGGCCCTCCTCGACGAGGTCCAGCGTGACGCCCAGCCGGGACAGGGGCGTGCGCAGCTCATGGGACACGTTGGCCAGCAGCTCCTTCTGGCCCCGGATGAGGGACTCCATCCGCACGGCCATCTCGTCAAACGTGCGCCCCAGCTCCGCCACTTCGTGACGGCCCTTCAGCAGCGCGCGGGCGGACAGGCGGCCCTGGCCGAACTCCCGTACCGCCGCGGTCAGCCGCTCCAGCGGCGCGGCGAGCACCCGCGCGATCGGGAAGGACAAGCCCGCCAGCACGAACAGCTCGAAGACCAGCAGAGCGCCGAAGACTTCATCCGTCGAGAAACGACGCGTGTTCGCCGTCACCACGTAGGCCGTGAGCGTGTCGCCGTTCCAGACGGGGGCGACGTGGTACACGAAGTTGGCATCCTGGAAGGCCCACAGCTGCCGGACCTTCAGGTCGCGCAGCTCCTCGGCCGTGAGGGTCCCCACGGGAGGTGGGGACCACTGCAGCCGCTCCTTCGCGTCGCGCAGGTCGGCGGCCGGTATGGCGACCAATGGAGGTTGGACCGACGAGGCCAGCAGCTCTCCACCGACTCCGTACAGGGTGGCCTGCGTGCCCTTCGCCGCAGCGGGCGGACCCAGCTCCCGAGCCAGCTCTGGAGACTTCGCGCTGGCCAGCTCGGCCAGATGCAGGGCCTCCATCCGGAATTCCATGATGTTGAGAGACAGAGCGAACGTCACCCGAATAGCACCCTGGAGCGCCACGTACGAGCCCAACAGCATCAGCAGGCCATACGCGTAGATGTACCAGAACAGCCGGCGCGGCCGGGACACCGTCCCGCTCATGAGCCCTCTCCCTGCTCCAGCACGTAGCCCACGCCGCGCACCGTCTTGAGCAACCGGGGATGGCGCGCGTCGTCTCCCAGCTTCTGACGCAGCCGAGACACGTGCACGTCGATGGCGCGGTCCACCGGCCCCTCGATGCCGCCGTTCGCCAGCTCCAGGAGCTGCTCGCGGGACAGCACCCGTCCGGCCCGCTCCGCGAGCGCGCAGAGCAGGGAGAACTCCTGCTGCGTCAGCGCCAGCTCCTGCCCGTTCAGCGCGGCCCGCCGGCCCGCCCTGTCCAGCGTGAGCGGCCCCACGCGCAGCACCTCGCGCGCCGGGCCCAGCAGGCCGCGGCTGCGGCGCACCTGCGCGGTGATGCGCGCCAGCAACTCGCGCGAGGAGAAGGGCTTGGACACGTAGTCGTCCGCGCCCAGCTCCAACCCCATCACCCGGTCCGCCTCCTCGCCGCGCGCGGTGAGCATGAGGATGGGCACCGCCGAGCGTGCCCGCAGCTCGCGACACACGGTGAGCCCGTCCTTCCGGGGCAGCATGACGTCGATGAGGATGGCATCGAAGGTGCGCCGCGACGCCTCGGCCAGCCCGCGCTCTCCATCGTGCGCGCAGCAGGTCCTCACGCCGTGGCGCTCCAGGTACTCGGCCGTGAGCCGGGCCAGGTGGACGTCGTCCTCGATGAGCAGGACCTGGATGGGGGACTGCGGCGCCGTGGAGCCTGTCATGGCCATAGCCTAGCGCGGCGTGGCCGCACCTTGCGCATTGAGCGCCTCTCCTGAGACAGGCGTCTGGCTGACATCGACCAGGGCGAGCGCGCGGGGGATGAAGTCATTGAAGGAGACGGACTCATCGGGCTGCGGCCCGGTCTCATCCAGCGGGGTGAACATCCGCACCGCGACCAGCCGGTGCTCGGGGACGACGAGCAGGTACTGCCCGAGGTAGCCATTGGAGTTGAAGCCGACACGGGGGCCTGTCTCCACGGTGGCGAGCCTCAGGTGGCGCCCACGCACCTCCTTCTTGAGGGCCGGCAGCCGTGAGCCCAGCGCGTCGAGGTAGGCCTGCTCGTCCGTGAACGTCCGGCCCTTCAGCGGGGCCATGTCCTGGAGGAGCGCGTCGGGCACGCCCGCCTTCTTCCACGCGTCGAGGAGCGCGTCGTCCACCGTGAACCGCTCCCAGGCATACTCGGACCACCACAGCAGCCCGCCGGGGGAGAACACGCCTTCTCCCGGCGTCGTGGCCTGCTTCACCCACTCGGCGGGGAGGAGACGGCAGCCCTGCCACACGCCGCCGTCGAGCATCAGCTGCCCAAGCTTCGCCAGGTCTCGCGGCCGCAGCTGCACGCCCGCCATGACGTGCGGGTTGCCCGCATCGTCCAGCGTCCAGCCGAAGTCGGTGATGCCCATGGGCCGGAAGAGGGCGTCCGCGAGGTAGCGGTCCAGCCGCTTGCCGGACGCCTTCTGGACGACGGCGGCCAGCAGGTTGACGGCCTTGTTGTTGTAGTGGAAGGCCGTGCCCGACGGCTCGGTCAGCTCCGCCGCCAGGGCGAGCTTCACGAAGTCCGGGCTCCGGTAGATCTCCTCCGTCGTCGGGTCCGACTGGAGCCCCGACGTATGGGTGAGCAGGTGGCGCAGGGTGATGTCCTTCTTGCGGCCCTGGTTCCACTCCGGGAAGTACGTGTGCAGGGGCACGTCCAGGGACGCAATCTTCCCGTCCGCCAGCAGCTTCAGCACCGCGAGCCCCACGACAGACTTGGTGATGGACATTGCCTCGATGCGCGCGGGGGCGTGGCCGAAGGACCACTCGCCCACGAGCTTCCCGTTCTTCAGGATGACCACGGCGCTCGACTTCGACGCCTCGGCGCCCTGGAGGAGCTGTTGCAGGGCCTTGGGGTCGATGCCCTCCGCGGCGGCCGAGACGGCACGAGGAAAATCCGGTGGCGCCGCGGAGGCTGTGGGGGCCCGCAGCAGGAGCCCCATTGCGAGGAGCAGCACGCGCATGCGGTGGAGTGCACTCAGAAGACGGGACATGGAACCTCCCTGGGCCCGAAGGCCGGTTGGACGGTTCGCACTCCACGCCTCGCATGTCTCTGGCGTATGTGCCGCGTGTAAACGATTGTAACTCAGTGCAGGAAGTCCCGGACGCTCTGTTGATGAAGTTTCTCGGATTCGATGCACAGCCGGATGGACTCCATCGCCCGGGCCAGTGCGCGCGGTCCGCCCTCCACCTGCTTCACCCGGGGCGTGAGGAAGGCTTCCGCCTCCGTGAGCTGGGCGGCATCACAGAGGTTGCCCACCTGGTTGATGAGGCCTCCCAGCTCGTCGGAGCGCAGTCGCTGCGTCAGGGTATCGAACTGCTCGCGGTAGAAGCCCCACGCCAGGGATTGCGTCTCCGGCAGGACCAGCGCCGTCCTGAGGATGATCAGCGCATCCCGCGTGTCGAAGTCCGAACCCACCACGAGGCCCAACGCCCGCCGTGTCAGCTCCGGCACGCGGAAGTAGCTCAGCGCCGACAACAACCGGACGCGCTCATTGCGGTTGGGTTCCTTCTTCGCGGCCTCCAACAACGCATCGAACAACGCGGCATTGCCATGCGTCGCCGCGCGGGGCAGTGCGCTGCTCAAGGCCTCCGGGTCCACGGTCTTGCGGTCCTTCAGCCACGCGAGCACCAACGGCGTGGCTTGCGTCACCAGCACGGCGTTCCCTCAAGCGGAGGCAGAGGCGAAGCCGGAAGAGGCAAGCGAGCTGCCTTTAGCAGCGACGAGACAGGAGCCGACCCAGGAGCGCACGCCGCGGCTGGATTGGGCCGGGTTGCTGCGCAGGAGTTTCGCGCTGGACGTGTTCGCCTGCGGCAGGTGTGGAGGCAGGCGCCGGGTGCTGGCGTATCTGACGGCTCCCAGTGGGGTGCGTGCCATCCTGGAGCACCTGGGACTGCCCACGCTGCCTGGGAGACTGTCCCCAGCACGGGGGCCACCCCAGAGTGCGTGGTGTTGAGCGCCAGGCCGCAGTGGCCCACATGCCCAAGCCCCCTGCCGCGCCCCTGAGGGGAGCGCGGCCTGAGCGGGGGTGTGCCCAATGAGGGCTGCACGGCTTCTCCACCGGCCAGGCGCACAGCTCGGCGGCACCCGTCAGCGTCTCTCTTCGGCACCTCTGCTCCAGCCCCCACCCTCAACAGGCCTTCTATTCGCCCTATGCGTCCCGCCACCAGCCGCTCCTCGTGCGCGGTGAAGATGCCGGTCGTCGGGTGGCCGAAGAACAGCCCGCCAATCACCTCGCCCGAGCGTGAGGCCACGGGCACCGCGAGGTAGTTGCGCACCGGGAGGTGGCCTTCGGGCATCCCGTGGCGGGGCGTGTTGTGGCCGTAGCGCGGATCCTTCGTGATGTCGTCGCTGCGGAGGATGCCCTCGCCCTTGAAGGTGGGCTCGAAGACGCGGGTCGAGCGCGGCATGGGGAACTTCGCGAAGGCCTCCCGGGGCACGCCGCTGAGCGTGTAGAGCATGTATGCGTTTCCGCGCTCATCCAGCACGTTGTAGAAGAACGCGCCGAACGCGGCCCGGGTGAGCTGGGTGGCGGCGTCCGTCACGCCCTGCACCAGCTTCTCCAATTGCAGCTCCGCGCCCAGCGCCTGGCCCGTGCTGTTGATGAGCTCCAGGTTCTGCAGCGAGTCGTTCTTCTCGATGAGCGTCTGGCGCAGGGACTCCTCCAGCTGCCGCTCGGCGGTGATGTCCTGCGAGATGCCCTCGAAGTGCCGGGCGCGCCCCGCCGCGTCGTGGAAGACGGAGCCCGTGACGTGCAACCAGCGGAAGGGGGCCTCCTCGTTCGGGCGGATCCGGAAGCGCAGCTCGAAGGGCGCCTGCTCTTCCAGCGCGCGCCGTGCCGCGTCCCATACCCGCTCCAGGTACTCCGGATGGATGCGCTCCTGGAGCTGGGCGGTGCTCACCGGGCCGTCCGCGGGCAGACCGCACTGCACGCGGCAGATGGCGTCGCAGACGATGGGGCCCAGGGACAGGTCGCGGGACCAGCGGCCGATCCCCGCCGCGGCGAGCACCTTCTCGGTGCGCTCCAGCTCCTCCAGCCGCCGCGGGGGGTGGGGTCCAATCCCAGCGCACCACGGCCCAGGTGTCCGTGGCGTCCGCGTAGGTGTGGAGGGTGCGGAAGCCCAGCCACTCATGCGCGCGCAGGGAGCGGCGGTTGTGCACGGAGATCTCCGTGACGACGCAGTCGAAGGTGCCCCGGAGCTGCTCGCGGTGCTGGTGGTAGAGCGCTTCGAACAGGCCCTGGCCCCGGTGGGCCTTGTCGATGCAGATCTGCCCCATCACGTAGAAGCGCTGATCCCGGAGGGGGCGCCCCTGGTCCTCGAGCTGTTCGATGAGCGCGAACATCGGCTCCAGCACGGGGACCCACTCCCGGCACTCGCGGGGCATCACCAGCGCGTACGCCACGAGCTCGGAGCCGTGGAGGGCGATGATGCTGGGGGCCACCGCGTGCATGCGCTCCAGCGTGGGCAGGTCATGCGCCACGGTCACGAAGCCCTGCGTGCGCCGCTCCTCCTCGGACAGGTGCTGCTTCAGGTTCCTGCGTTGCAGCGCCAGGACCTGTTCGAGCTCCGCGCGGGATTGGACGGCCCTGACGACGTAGGGACTGGGCATGGCGCGGGAGCATAAAGCCCCCGCGCCAGGAACCCAGGGCCTAGGAGAGGGGTCCGGCGTTGCCCGGCGGCGGCTTGTCCGGATGGTCGCTCAGGTCGCTTTGCGGCTTCTCGATAGGATCCGGCGTGGCCACGGTGTTCGGCGCCAACCGGATGCCCACGGGGCCCGGGGGCGGCTTGTCCGGCAGGTCGTTCAGCGGATGATACGGGAGCGGCAACTGCTCGGAAGGGACCTGGTGATTCATCATGTCCGTCTCCTTGAAGAGACCGCTGCGGTCCCGGCCCCTTGCCGGTGTCGGTCTCTCTTTTATAACGCACCAGGTCGAATCCTTTTAAATGGCTTTCTAGATGACTCTCATCAAATGACTCTCTTTGGATGACCCTTTGGGAAGGGTGCTTCATTCGAACAGGAGGACGTCGCGCACCCACCTGTCGCCCGGGGATGACTCCAGCCATTGCCGCCGCTCGTCGCGCAGGGCCACGGCGGGCGGGGCCCCGGCGCGGATCCGCTCCCGGACCGCGTTGAAGAAGCGGCCCGCCGAATCCGGGATGTCCACCGTGGCGGCCAGCACCGCGCGCGCTCCCGCTTCGAGGAAGGCCACTGGCAGGCTGAAGGACTCAATCGGGAAGGGCGCCGTGCGCGCGGCGCTGCAGGCGGCCAGGAACACCAGCGGCGCTCCGGAGAGCCTTCGCGCCCGCACCTGACTGGCGGTGAGCACGTACCGGCCATCCTTCTCCGGGGCCAGCATGAGAATCGAGGCGTCCGACATCTCCGGGCTGAACTCCCCATGCGTGTGGATCTCCACCTCGGTGGCCGTGCCCATCGCGTCCAGCACGCGCGACGGCGTGGCCTGGGCGCCCTCCAGCGTCACGCGCCAGGGGTCCGCGCCCGCCGCGGAGGCCATGGGCGGGAGCCAGGGAAGCCCCAGGGCCCCAGGGGTGTCCACGCCCGAGACGACGAGGTGCGTGCCCTGCGGCGCCGTGGGGCCCGGCGGCGCCGCGCGCCCCACCCGGTAGCTCCAGGCCAGGTCCGGGGGCAGCAGCCTTGGCAGGCCATACACCGGGGGGGGCGCCAGCACCTCCACCTGGGCGCACCCCCGCAGCACCTCCACGAGCGGCACCGGCACCAGCCCGGAGGCGTCCTGTCCGAGCGGTGCCGTGCGCCCCTGGGCGAAGTCCCCGAGCACCGCGCCCGAGGGCCCTCGCACCACCGTGACCGTGCGCTCGTGCCATACCGTCACCGCGAGCACGCAGCGCTCGGGCACCTCGCCCCGCTGCAACCGCCGTCCCACCAGGGCCAGCACCTCGGTGAACGCGCCCGTGCGCCCCGCCTCGGAAGCGAGCACGGCATGGGCATACGCCAGCGCGCGGCGGGCGTTCGCGTCGTCGGGCCATGCTTCCGCCTGGGTGATGGCGCTCCACAGCAACTGGCGCCCGGCGACGGGGTCGTGCTCCAGCGTGAACTGGCCTTCGATGAAGTCCATCAGCGCGCGCTCGCCGGGTCGGGGCTCGCCCCGGCGCAGCTCGGAGAGGGCCCGGCGCATCGCGTCCGCGGCCCCGAGCATGGGACCGAAGCGGGCCAGGTCCGCCAGCACCAGGGTGCCGTGGATCCCCAGCGGGAGGCCGGACTCCATCGCCTGCTCCAGCTCATGGCGCGCCTCGTCCATGCGAAAGCCCATCCACGCCAGGCTCGCCAGGTTCCGGTGGACGTAGCCGCGCTGGAGGAGGTCCTCGGGCATGCGCGCCAGGGACTCCCGCAGGTACGCGCGCGCGGTCGGCAGCCGGTGGTGCAGGCGCGCCACCTGCGCCAGCTCCTGGAGGAACTGCCGCTCCAGCCCCCACTCCCCCTGGGCCTTCGCGAGCTGCCAGCCGCGCAGCGCGTGCACGGAGGCGTCCGCCGGCCGGTGCAGCTCACCCAGGTACATGTCCGTCAGCCACTTCCGCAGGTCGGCGCAACGGTAGAGCAGCCGCTGCTCCTGGCACGTGCGCAGGGCATGCAGCACCCGCGTCTCCGCCTTCCACCACTCTCCCGCCTGCACCTCCTGGTTCGCGCGCTCGCGCTCGGCGATGAGGTGGAACCAGGGGTCGCCCAGGCCGTCGGCGGCCCGGGCGAAGGCGGCGGAGTCCACGGGGCGCCCGGCGAGGAGCTCATGCCCGAGCGCCCCCACGTACAGGTCGTCCTCGCCCGAGCGCTTCAGCTCCTCCAGGAAGCCCTCGCGGGAGGAGCGCCCGTCCCGGACGAGCAGCGCATAGTCCCGCGCCAGGGGCCCGCGACGGAGGAAGTCCCGCGCCGCCACGCGCGCCACGTACTCGCGCAGCACGGTGCCGCCGTAGGTCCGGTCCAGTGCGTCCGCCAGCGGGAGCAGCCGCAGCGTCGCCTCGCGCGACGGCGCCGCCCGCACCGCGTCGTAGAAGGCCACCCGCACGATGCCCGGCAGCCTCGCGGCCTCCTCCAACGGCAGCCGCGCGCCGGAGTCCACCACCAGGTCCTGCGTGGCCGCGAAGGCCTGCTTCCAGGCGCGTCCCCGGGCCAGCGTCTCTTCGCGGAGCCTGTGCGCCTGGGTCCGGGCCTCCGTGCTCCAGCCCGGCTCGCCCTGGCTCGCCATCGCCTCGAAGGCGTCCGCCGCCAGCAGGGGCAGGTCCATGTCCCGCAGGACCAGCGCGCGGTTCCACAGGGCCTGGGGGTGGTCCGGCCGCTGGAGGAGCACGCCGTCCAGCAGGGCCAGGGCTTCATCGAGCGCCGTCTGCTCCGGGGGCCCCGCGCGGCCCAGCGCCATCGCCACCGCGCGGTCGGAGTCCAGGTCGGGGGAGACGGGGGCGCTGCGCAGGTAGGCCAGGGCCTGCCGCGGGTCGCCGGCGAGCAGGTACACGGTGGCGATGCCCTGCCAGTCGTGGCGGTCCGCCAGCGTGGCCAGCTCCCGCAGGGGCAGCGGCGCCGCCCCGGGGGCCTGCCTCCGCAGGGGCACGTAGGCGCGATGGCCGTCCAGGGCCGCGTACGTCAGCCGTGCCTCCAGGGGGCGCGTGGGGCCCGGCGTGAGCCACGAGGCGGGCGCCTCGCGGGTCGACAGCGTCGTCCACACGGCCAGCAAAGCCAGCAGCAGCGCGAGTCCTGCCACGCGGGGCCAGACCGGGGGGCGGCGGGGCGGCGTCACCGTCACGGTCGCCTCGGGCGGCAGGGGCCCGGGCTCCGCCGGGTCCTCGCGGGCTTCGGCCACTTCCGCGAGCGCCATCCGGCCGAGCATGTCCACCTGCAGCAGCTCATGGAAGCGGGCCCAGCACACCTGGCAGGAGACCAGGTGTGCGCGGAAGCCGTCCTGGGACTCGGGGGGCAGCTCACCGTCCACGAAGGCGGGGAGGTTCATGCAGCCGGCGCTCACCCATTCCCCCGCTTCCGGCGAGCCTGGGCCATGTCGAGGAACTGGTCGCGCAGGCGGTGGCGCGCGTGGAAGAGCCAGGTGCCCACGGTGCCCACGGGCACCCCGAGGTGGCGGCCGATCTCCGCGTGCCGCAGCCCCTCCGAGTGCATCTCGAAGGTGCGGCGCAGGTTGTAGGGGAGGGAGGCGACGGCCTCGCGCAGCTCCGTCTCGGTGATGCACTCCCACAGCTCCAGGTCCGGCGCGTCCGGCTCCTCGAAGAGCTTGTGCACGTTGCCCAGGTTGATGACGTTCGCGGCCTCGCTCCGGGTGCGGCGGCACTGGTCGAGGACGCGGTTGTGGAGCACCCGCACCAGCCAGGCGCGCCGCTCGGGCTCCGTCCAGGACTGGAGCTTGTCCCACTTCAGCAGGGCCCGCAGCAGCACATCCTGGACCAGGTCCGCGCAATCGCTGGCGTTCCGGCCACAAAGATTCCGGGCAACGGCCACCAGACTGGGCTGATACCGGACCGCGAAGACGGCGTACTCCATGTCTGAACTGTCGAGCTCTTCTTTCAACGTACGGCCCCCCGATGCCGGTGATGATTAGATAACGCTATAGGTCTGATTTCTTGGATAGGTTACACCCCCCCCGTCGGGTTGGGTGTGGTCGCCTGAGAGTCTTTGTGGGTCTTGACCCAGTCGGAGAAGCCCACGCGGGAATCCGCTATTTCCGTAGATTCCTGGGAGATGTGTGAGATTTCTTGCAGAGCAAGGGCAGGGAATTCCTGGGGGCCTGCTGGTCCGCGCCTTGCTGAAGAACCGGCCACCCTCAAGGACCCTTCACGCTCAAGCTTTGGGATGCGGATCAACGCCGTACCGTCACGCTGGGCAACATCACTTTCCCATGAGCTGGAGTGTGCGCGAGTGAATGCACGACTCACTGATGGCTGCGGGCGCCCTGATGGCGACGCTCCTGCACAATCTTCAATCACTGCACCTCGATGTCGGTGTTGGTCTCGCGAGCTGAGCAGGGACTTCCTGCACCATATAAGGCACTCGCTGGCAGTCGTCGTGCGCGAGTAGCGGTCTGCGCTTCGTCGTGCAGCATGCCTGCCGGACGCTGTGGAGTGTCGCCACGGTCATTCCTATTCGCGCGGCTGGCGCCGTAGCGTGGCGTGGCACGTCTGTCTATCCCCCGGCGGGCCGGGTCGTATGTGACTTTTTCAGTGCAATGCCCCACCCGGTCCTCCGCCTTGTCGGACCGAACATGGAACCTCTGTCCTGAGCGCCCCTGCTGGGGCCTGCCACGGAGGGGTCGATGGGCATGCATTGGAGTTGGGCCGTCGTCTTGCTGCTGCTGTTGCCCGGGGCCGGAGGGGCGCAGGAAGCCATCACTCCAGAGGACTTCGACGCCACCGTGCGCAGGTTGGAGGAGGCCATCTCGGACAATGCTTCTGGCGAGGAAGAAGAGGACGAGGCTCCGTCCGAGGAGGAGGCTTCTGCGCCCGCGGCGCCCGACTCGGCACCTCCGATGACGAACCTGCTGCGCATGGACGCGGCGACGTTGACGTTGCTGCCTGGGAGGGGCGCGGGCACCGAAGAAGGCTTCGTGCAGGTGGAGCCCATGGTGGCCTTGGGGAGAGGGGAGTCGTTCCGCCTCATTCTCGGGGCACCGGTACGGCTGCGGCTGTGGGGTGGAGGCGAGGGCGCGGGCCTCGTGAGGAAGGAGGACTGGGACACGCTGTCCGACTGGGGGCAGGTGGTTCGCCTCTTCATGGTGGGAGGGGATACGCCCAACTCGGTGTGGCTGGGGATGATGGAGGGCTACTCCCTGCTGTCCGGACACCTGGTGCGGCGCTACGGCAACCGCGTCAACCCCGACTACCACCCGGCCGGCGTCATCGCGACGGGGACATTGGGGCCGGTGTACGCAGAGGCCTTCGCCTCGGACGTGCTGAGCGCTCGCCTGGCGGGGGCGGAGGTAGCCCTGGACGTGCAACACGTTCTCTTCGGCCGGCCCCCTGTCCCGGGCCGCTACACGCTGGCGCTGTCGGCGGTGCATGACTGGGGGCGGATCGCCGGCACCGCGAGGCCCATGACGCTGGCGCACCTGGACGCCACCGCCGTGGTGTTGCGGCGAGGGCGCAAGGGGCAGAGGGTGGAGG